>CANRBM010000027.1 GCA_947628855.1 uncultured Clostridia bacterium
GTGTTCAACGTAGTGGCGGTCAAGACTCCCGGATTCGGCGACAGAAGGAAGGCGTATCTTGAGGATATCGCCATACTCACGGGCGGCACGTACATCTCGTCCGACCTCGGCTATGAGCTCAAGGACGTCAACCTCGGCATGCTGGGCAGAGCAAAATCCGTCAAAGTGGACAAGGACAACACCACCATCGTCGGCGGCGCGGGCGATCCCGCAGAGATAGAGGCGAGAGTAGGCTCCCTGCGTGCGCAAGTTGCGGCGACCACGTCCGACTATGACAAAGAAAAGCTCAACGAGCGCATCGCAAAGCTCGCGGGCGGCGTAGCGGTCATTGGCGTAGGCGCGGCGACCGAGATAGAGATGAAAGAGAAGAAACTCCGCATAGAGGACGCGCTCAACGCGACCCGCGCGGCAGTGGAAGAGGGCATTGTCCCGGGCGGCGGCTCCGCTTTGCTCGCTATCATACCTTCTGTCAAGAAGGCTTGCGCAAAGCTCGAAGGCGACGAGCTCACGGGCGCAAAGATAGTGCTCAAAGCGCTTGAAGCCCCCGTCAGACAGATCGCCGCGAACGCGGGCATAGACGGCGGCATCGTCGCAAACACGATATTGACGTCCAAGAAGCCCAACTTCGGTTATGACGCCGCGCACGACACATATTGCGATATGGTCAAGGCGGGCATTCTCGACCCCACCAAGGTCACAAGAAGCGCGCTTCAAAACGCCGCGTCCGTCGCAAGCACTCTGCTCACGACGGAATGCCTCGTCACCGACATCAAGGAGCCCGCACCTCCCGCACCCGCAGGCGGCATGGGTGGCGACATGTATTGATGAGCAATTTCAGTCAATAGGAAAAACATCGGCGAGACAAAATATGCCTCGCCGATGTTTTTTGTATATTTTTCGTGGGCTGCGCGCCCACGCCTCGGCAAGGGGCAAATCGCCCCACGCAGGGCTGCGCGCCCCGCACCCTCGGCAAGGGACTTCGTCCCCTGCACCCCAAGCTAAAAACGCGAGCTAGGCAAATTTTGCCGTCGCTCGCGTTTTTTGATTGTTTGCAAGTGTCAAAACTCCTGCGTGAGAGCTTGATATTTACGGACGCATTGTCTGAGAAATTAACGCAACTAATGTCTGTGCGTTGCTTGTTCGCGGGCTTTGCCGTGTACGAGCGACCCCGCGGAGCGAGCGGAATATACTCACGTACGCAGTGAGGGCGGAGTGCAACTAGGGGATGCTTCGACAGGCTCAGCATGACACGTTATATATATTGTCATTCCGAGCAGCGTCGAGGAATCCCCCTGTCCGAGCGTACTTATACCCGCCGCGCGCATTGTCCTTGCGAGCGCCTAAAAAATTTCTCAATTCTCATATTCAAAGGTCGTCATTTATAAGATCTTCCAAGGATATATTGAAAAGTTTGCCCAATTTTCTCAGCATATCCACATTAGGCTCGGTGCGGCCTTGCTCCCAGTTTGCGTAGCAGCTTTCGACTACATTGAGATGCATGGCGACCTGTTTTTGGGTAAGTCCGGATGATTGTCTTGCCATTTTCAGATTATGACAGAATTTTTTATCCATACAAAAATACTATGTCAAACTACACAAAATGTCTTGACACTAGATATTTTGTGTAGTTATAATAAAAATCAAACAGGATAACAAAGTCCAAATTTAACAAAAAGGAGAAAAGTATGAAAAAAAGATACGTGTTTATGATGTGCGTCATCGCAGTAGTTTTGTTGAGCATATGTGTGCTTGTTGCTTGCGACCCCGGAAATCAAAAGGATAAGACTGAAGCGGATTACGAGTGGATAGAAATTGCCACCGCCGATGAACTTGTTGGCATGAAGTCGGACGCGTGTTACAAACTCACAGCAGACATAAATCTCAATGGAGCCCAGTGGCAGCCGCACTCAGTCATAGGTTTTGACGGCAACGGGCATACCATCAAAAATGCAACAATAATAGGAAACGGAGCATTTTTGAATTCTTGCAATTGGCTGAAAAACTGCACTTTTGACAACTTTAAAACCGTATGCGGGGGAAATCTCGGCGAAATGGCGGTGGCGTGTTTGTCTGCGAAAAAGAGCGTAGAAAACATTTCTGTACAAAACTGTAACGCAAACATAAAGGGTTCGGGCTACGGACATTTTGCTTTTGTGGTGTTAAATCGCAATTCAGTTTGTAAAGTTAAAGATTGTCGAGTGAAGGATTGCGTTGTAGAGACGGTCAATACTGTTTCCGTCGGAGGCATAAGTTACAAAAGCAATGATACGGAAAATTGTGTCGTAGAGAGAATGACGGTAAAAAATTCCGCAGATGTAGCGGGGATCGCCGTTTTTGGATCCTGCGAAAATTGCATTGTCAAAGATTGCGAATTTGAAAGCACAGGAAAAGACGAACGCGGAAATTATGTCGCGGGTGTGATAGCCAGCGGCGGGGACTCAAGCTATATGAAGGGGTGCACGTCGCAGGGAAATACCATAACTTTTACATCTTCGAGAGAGTGCATTGCCGGCGGACTTGGCGGCACATTTATCGGCGACATCACGGATTGCGTAAGTAGGGGCAATACAATAAGAGTCAAAACGGACGCGAAGAGCTATATCGGGGGATTTGTCGGTAGCCATTCGGGTAAAGTCAGAAATGGATTTGCATTTGAGAATTATTTACGGTCATACAACGAAAAGGACATAACCGCGGGATTTATCGCAAAATATACAGGTACGGCAAATTCCGACACTTTTTGCGGAGTATATATGAATGTGAACATAAGTAAGAACGGATTTTCGTTTTCACCGGCAAATCAAGGCATAACTTATTGTTACAGCACATACGAGCAAATAAAGGAGGAAAACGACAACGTTGAATATCTGCCACAGGAAGATTGGCTCAACGCGGACACTATCAAACAAACATTTCATCTGCCCGAGGAAAAGTGGCTGTTGAAGGACGGTGCGTTGCCCGAATTAAAATATAATTTTTAAAATAATTTTTGGAGGATAATATGAAAATTTCAAAAGTCAAAAAAACAATCGCTATGCTTATGATAGTAGCTCTCATAGCTACGATTTGCGTTATATTCGCCGCATGTGATAATGCTAAGGTCAGAACGGTGCATATTTCAACGTTTGAAGATCTTATCAATGCGAAAAAGCAATACGGAAATAGTTCAAACCCCGTAAACGCCATACTTGACAACGATATAGACTGCAATTTTCAAGAAGTTGATTTTTCACATGAACTTGAATATGACAGTTATGAATTTGGCACATATTCTTATGGCGTGTTTGGTTTTTACAATTCCTTCGACGGAAACGGGCACACCATAAAAAATATAATCGCTCCTTATTCGTTGTTTGGCACGAGTCGAGAAGTAAAAAATCTGACCATAGACAACGCTACCATCTCGACAAACGGATATTTTGGCAGCATAATACTCACAAAGGGATATTATCACTCTGAGACCAAGGGGCACCTGTTCAATGTCCATCAAGTAGTGGACAAAGGATCGAAAATCTCCAATGTACATGTCAAAAACTCTAAATTGTCTTTTACGGAAAGGGACAGTGACATTAACGGCAGAGTAGGAATATTTGCCGCATGCGCGGCTGAAGGCGCTGATGGGGAATACGAGGCGTATAAGAGAGGAGATGTTGAAATAACAAATTGCACCGCTACCAATGTTACCATAGAAGCAGTCGGCACAAAAACCCAAGCTTTCGGGGGCGATAATTATCTGAATGTAGGCGCGATCTCGGGGACGGCGGGAGTCAAAACGGAAAATTGCGTTATCGATAATTGTAAAATCAGCGCGGAGTCTAAAGATCCTTATAATTATCTTCAAGTGGCCGGCCTTTTCGGCAACAAACCGAAAAATGCCAATATCAGCGGTTGTGCAGTCAAAAATACGGAGATCACAGCTACGGCAAGCTGGTACAACGACGGAACATTCGGATTTAAGGTCACATCCGACGTATATGTAGGCGGTTTGGTCGGCACTTGTCATGCCGGAAATGTGAGCTCAAGTTATTCAAGCGAAAACACGATCAATGTGGTTTGCACGGGCGCATATCGGGTAGGGGGCTTGGCAGGATACAACAATGCGGCTATTAGTCAGTGCTATGCTATAAACAACACTATGAGTATGCGTGGTCGAATGGAAAAGGACAATGAGACCAATAATCGTTATGCCGGAGGGCTTGTCGCCGAAACGGATAGTGGAGCCACTTATATGTCGAGTTATGCGTTCGGCAATTCCATAAGCGATCCCGATGGGGCAAATTTGCAGGAGAGAGAGTCGTACCAGGCAGGATTTATCGCTATCGGCGAAAACGCACTTATCATGAACTGCGCAGCGGCCGGTACAAAATTTTCACCCGAGCCTTCACAAGCGAAGAGAGATGAATTTTCGACAACAGTATTCTCAAAAGATTATTTAGATACATCTATAAACTACATCTATCCCGATGAAGATATCTATGACATCAGAAACGTCAATAAATGTACTATCGTGACAAAATTGTCGGACTTCTACGACCCTGTGAAAATGAAAGAAATGCTTGCTCTGACCGACAGCAGGTGGGTATTCAAGGAAAATTCATTACCTGTATTCAATTTTTGACATATACTAAGGGCCACAATGATCAAAAAATCACCTATTATATATACGGCCGAGTTTTGCAGACTCGGTCGTATTTTTTAGATAAGCTTTTATGTTATATATGTCATTTCGATGGATATGATATTCCTGCAAAAGTACGCAATGGTTTTGAGGGATGAATAAACGGACTTTGCCGTGTCTGGGCATTGTAATGGTTTCAGATCTTCTCCATAAGTGCCTGTCGGGACAGGACGAGTTGGACGGTGGCATAGCGGAGAGAGGAGAGGGCGGACGCGTCGCCGCTGTTCAATGTGAGGTTGTCTATGAGGGCGAGCGCAGTCATGTGCGCGAGCTTTATCTCTGCGGTCTTTGAATTGATGTCATCGGGCGTATTTTGACTGTAAACGCTTTTTATGTCCTCGATTTGTTGACGTAAAGTGCTTGTTTTGACTTTTACATCTGCGAGCGTCATCTGTTTTGCGTTGAGCTTGTCGGCACATTCCGTAAGCGTGGAAAAGGCGATATCGTAATATTCGAGGGCGGCGAGCGAGGCGGTTTTTTCCTCCTTGTCCGCCCATTTCAGCTTGCTCTTTTTGATGTCGATTTGCTTAACGTATGTGCCCGCGATACCGCTCGATACGCTCTCGGCGTCAGCTTTGGACGAGTACGCCGCATACACGAGCTCATAGCCTCCCGACGCGAGCATATAGCCCGCGCCGCCGCGATTTTTCACAAGTTCCGCCGAACTGCGCGCGAGCACGATATCATTGTAAGGGCCAGAACAGACAAAATAGACGCTCTCGCTCTTCACGCCTTCAAACATCACCGCGCCGATAAAGCCTTGACCCGACAGCATGAGGCATAGCCCCAACGTCAGCATCACGCACAGTACCACCGCGCATACGCAAAGTATGTTGCCCTTGTCCTCCACGCGCATACACAAATCTTATGCACCGCCGTCAGCAAAAATAACTTGCCTTTATAAGACGTTTAGTATATAATCTTATTTATGGCATACACATCGCTATACAGAAGGTATCGCCCGGACACGTTCGAGGGCGTGATAGGGCAGGATCACATTGTGCGCACGCTCAAAAATCAGCTCGCGTCGGGCAATATCGGGCATGCGTACATCTTTACGGGTACGCGCGGCACGGGCAAGACGTCGGTGGCGAAGATATTCGCGCGCGCGGTCAACTGTATGCACCCCGTTGACGGCTCGCCGTGCGGGGAGTGCGACTGCTGCAAGGAGCTTGCGCGCCCCAACAACTTTGACATTATCGAGATGGACGCGGCGTCCAACAACCGTGTGGAGGACATCCGCGAGCTCATTGACAAGATAGGTTTCGCGCCTACGGTGGGCAAGTACAAGGTGTACATCGTGGACGAAGTGCACATGCTGTCTGCGTCCGCTTTTAACGCTCTTCTCAAGACGCTCGAGGAGCCGCCCGCACACGCGATATTCATACTTGCGACGACGGAGATACACAAGATCCCCGCGACCATACTGTCGAGGTGTCTGAGGTTTGATTTCCGTCTCGTCCCCACAAAACTCATTGCCGAAAGGATAAGGTTCATTTTTGACGACATACAGGTGAAATACCAGCCCGAGGCGGTCACGCTCATCGCCTCCGCGGGAGGGGGCAGCGTGCGCGACGCGCTGTCGCTTGCGGATATGTGCGTGAGCTATTGCGATGGCAACGTGACCTATGACGGAGTGCTCGAAGTGCTGGGCGCGTCCGACCCCGAGAGGCTGTGCGCGCTTGCGGGTTGCATAGCGGAGGGCAACGTGGACGGCGCGCTGAAGGAGATAGCCTCGCTTTGCGACCTCGGCAAAAACGTATCAATACTCGCAAACGACCTCGCGAATCTGTTTCGCAACGTGCTGTACATCAAACACCTCGGCGAGGAGGCAAAGGAGATGCTGTCCATACCCGACGGCGTTTACGACGGGCTCAAACAGCTTGCGGACAAGCACAGCGTGCAAAGGTGTCTCGGCATAATGAAGATATTCTCAAAACTCGAGGGCGAACTGCGCTACTCCTCGCAGCGGCGCATACTCTTTGAGGCGGCGGCGGTACAAGCGTGTTATGGCGACGAGGCGTCGCGCACGGACGAGCTTGCCGCAAGAGTGGCGCGCCTCGAAAAAGCTATGGCCGCACTGAGGAAATCGGGTTTTGAGCGCACGCCTGCTATAATGGACGCGAAGCAGGCGTGGATACATACAGCGTCCAGACTCAACGCGAAGGGCTACTCGCTGCTTGCAAGCTGTCTGCGCGACGTCAAAATGGAGATGACCGAGACGGAGTTTGTCATCTATATCCCCGACGTCGCCTCAAAGAAGATGCTGGACGTCAAGTCCAATGTAGACGCGGTGATGGAGGCGGTGGCGGATACTCCCGAGATGGGCGGGCGCACCGTAGTTTTTAAAGAGGAGACGCATGTCGCAAGCGACGTCGCGTTGCCTTTCGTGAGGGATATGTTTGGCAAGTACGTAGACATAAAATGACAAAATACGCACTTTAAAGTGTGAAAAACGGCATATAAAACTGCTATATTGAATTTTGGAGGTAAATTTTTATGGCATATGGCGGATACGGCGGCTTTGGCGGCGGCAATATGCAACAGCTTATGAAACAGGCGCAGGCTATGCAGCGCAAAATGCAGGAGGCTCAAGAGCAGATCGCCGAGAGCGAAGTCACGGGCAGCGCGGCGGGCGGTCTTGTGGAGATCACGCTCACGGGCAACAAACAGCCTGTCTCTGTCACGATAAAGCCCGAGGCTGTGGATCCCGACGACGTTGAGATGCTTGAGGATATGGTGCTTGCGGCGCTCAACGACGCTTGCAAGCAGGCGGACGAGCTGTCCAAAGAGATATTGGGACCACTCGGCGGCGCGGCGGGGCTGTTGTGATATGAGATATATCGAACCTCTCGCAAGGCTTATCGCGGAACTAGGCAAACTGCCGTCCGTGGGCGAAAAGACGGCAGCAAGGTATGCCTATGCCATTCTGAACTCTCCCGATGAAGAGGTCGAGGCGCTCATAGACGCGATACGCGCAGTCAAACGCGACGTGCATTTTTGCAAGATCTGCGGCAATTACACCGAAAACGACGTCTGCGACATCTGCGCCACCCGCGACAAGAGCATCATCTGCGTCGTAAAGGAACAGCGCGATATCGTTGCCCTCGAAAAAGCCAAGGACTTCAAGGGCGTCTACCATGTTTTGGGCGGCGTCATCTCTCCGCTTGAGCACATCGGCCCCAACGACATACGCATAAAAGAGCTCCTCGACAGGCTGGACGGCGTGGAAGAGGTCATTTTGGCGACCAATCCCGACGTCGAGGGCGAAGCGACCGCAATGTACATCGCCCGCCTCATCAAGCCGCTCGGCATCAAGTGCACCCGTATAGCCCGCGGCCTACCCGAAGGCAGCCTCATAGAGTACGCCGACGAGAGTACCCTCTCCCGCGCGCTGTCTTCTCGTATCGAATTGTAAGCATTTATGTGGAGCTCTGCTCCACACCTCGGCAAGGGAATTCGTCGCTCCACACAGGGCTGCGCGCCCTGTATCTCGGCAAGGGACTTCGTCCCCTGCACTCCAAGCTAAAAACGCGAGCTAGGCAAATACTTGCCGTCGCTCGCGTTTTTGATTTGTATGCAAGTGCCAAACTCCTGCGTGAGAGCTTGATATTGACGGACGTGTTGTATGAGGGTTTTTGCTATAAAACCGGGGGATTCCTCGACTACGCTTCGCTCCGCTCGGAATGACATTATATACACTGTCATTTCGAGCGTAGTCGAGAAATTCCCTAGTCCGAACAATTAACGCAACCTCTGTCCGAGCTATACGGGGTCCCCGCAAAATTGCGTAGCGATTTTATGGGGTAAAATTGGGGTCCCTGCAAAATTACGCAGTGATTTTGTGGGGTATTGATTCGGGGTCCCCGCAAAATTACGTAGTGATTTTGTGGGGTAAAATTGGGGTCCCCTCGAAAAGTATTTTTCGAGGGGTGATTATAAGGGGAGCTGTCTGTGAAACAGACTGAAGGGATTGCAATACAAACGTTTTGACAATCCCCTCAGTCCGCGTAACGCGGACAGCTCCCCTTGCTAAGGGGAGCCTTTATGCAACCTTTGTCCGAGCGATCTGCGTCCCTCCGTCCGAGTATTAACGTTCCTCCGTCCAAGCGATGATTTTATCACAACGTCATTCCGAGCGGAGCAAAGCGCAGTCGAGGAATCCCCTTGTGCAGGGGAAGTGCTACTATACAGGGGGATCTTTCCTTTTACCCCGCAAAACCACCTCGTAATTTTGCGGGGTGATGTATAGGGGAAGGCTCCGCGCTGCCGCGCGGTGGTGGGGGTATAAAGGCAGAGGAAACAAATTGTTGCCTACAAAAATTTGGATAAATTTTTGTAAGCAATTGAATTATCGCGGCGAAAGTTATATATTTGTACGCGGAGGAAGTATGGATAAACTTGCCGAGAACATCAAAATTTTGCGCGAAGAAAAGGGTATATCTCAGTCGCAATTGGCAGAGAGGCTTTTTGTCACAAGACAGGCTGTCGCAAGATGGGAAAAGGGCAACACCCGCCCAGACATCGAGACAATAGGCAAACTTGCCGAGATATTCGATGTGTCCGTCGAATACCTCATCACGGGCAAGGAGCTTGTCAAAGAAGTCGTCGTCGAGAAAGAGGTCGTCAAGGAAGTCCCCGTCGAAAAGATAGTCGAAAAGAAAATCATCGAAGAAGTCCCGCCAGATGACTATGACTTTTATAAGAGTGAAGTCGTGCATAGGCAAATTGCATTTATAATAGTTGCATGCATATTGTGGCCAATGTTCTTTGTGTTGCTTATATTATGCTTTGTCATATTGCCGATTGCAGAAGCATGGTTTATCGACTTGATTTTGATGTTTTTTGTCGTATTTATACCATTCGCTATTATAAAATCAATAAGAACCTATATCAACCCGAATTTTTTAAAGCGTAAAAATAAAGATAAAGGAGATAAAAAGAAATGAACAGTCGGAGCGCCGACAATAGCGCTCGGACTAGGGGATTCCTCGACTCCTTACCCCACAAAATCACTGCGCAATTTTGCGGGGACCCCGATGATGCTCAGACAAAGGTAACGTTAATCGCTCGGACAAAGCGTCCGTCAATATCAAGATCTCACGCAGGTGTTTGGCACTTGCATACAAATCCAAAAACGCGAGCGATGGCAAGAATTTGCCTAGCTCGCGTTTTTAGCTTGGGATTGCAAAGGGCAAAGCGCCCTTTGCCGGGGTGTGGGGGCAGCGCCCCACATATTTACTCAGATTTTTTGCCGTAGGCGAGTTTGAGGCGTTTTTCGCCGGAGAGGATGGTTTTGCGGATACGGATATTTTTGGGGGTGACCTCAAGCATTTCGTCGTCGTTGAGGAATTCGAGGGACTCCTCGAGGCTGAGGTGGCGGGGCGAGGTGAGGCGGAGCGCTTCGTCGCTGCCCGCGGCGCGCATATTAGTCATCTGCTTTTGTTTGCAGACGTTGACGCGGATATCCTCGCTCTTTGGGGTGACGCCTACGACCATGCCCTCATAGACGGGGGTCTGCGGGGTGATGAACATCTGTCCGCGATCCTGCGCGTTGAAAATGCCGTAAGTTGTCGCTTCGCCCGTCTCGTACGCGACGAGGGAGCCCGTAAAGCGGTGCTGTATCACGCCTTTTGCGGGCGCGTAGCCGTCGAAGAGCTGATTCATGACGCCCTCGCCCTTGGTGTCCGTGAGGAACTCGTTTTTGAAGCCGAACAGTCCGCGCGCGGGTATTTTGAACTCCATGCGAATGCGGCTGCCTATGGGAGTCATCGTGACAAGCTCGCCCTTGCGCACGCCCATACGCTCCATGACGGCGCCCACGCAGTCGGAGGGCACGTCGATGTAGAGGCGCTCCATAGGCTCGCACTTTACGCCGTCGATTTCCTTATAGATGACGCGCGGGGTGCCTACGCCGAATTCATATCCCTCGCGGCGCATTGTCTCGATGAGTATGGAGAGGTGCATCTCGCCCCTGCCGCATACCGTGAATGTGTCGGGGGACTCCGTCTGGTATACGCGCAGGGAGACGTCCTTTTGAAGCTCCCTGAACAGACGGTCGCGCAAGTGGCGGGAGGTGACAAATTTGCCTTCCTTGCCTGCGAACGGGCTGTCGTTGACGGTGAAATTCATCTCTATGGTAGGCTCGCCTATCTTGACAAAGGGCACGGGCTCTATCTTTTGTGGCGAGCAGATGGTGTTGCCGATGGTGATGTTTTCAATGCCGCTGAAACATACTATGTCGCCAACGTAGGCGTTTTCGACGGGCACGCGCTTTAAGCCCTCAATCTGAAATAGGTTGACGATCTTGCTCTTGTAGGGGGATATGCCGCTATGATAGTCGCAGACGACGACTTCCTTTGCCATGTCAACTCTGCCACGCTCTATGCGCCCTATGCCGATGCGCCCGACATAATCGTTGTAGTCTATAGCCGAGACGAGCAGTTGAAGTTCGCCGTTCTCGTCTCCTTCCGGGGCGGGGATATAATCGAGTATGGTGTCAAAGAGGGGTTTGAGATCCTTGCCGGGGACGTGAGGGTCAAAAGACGCCGTGCCCGCCTTGCCCGAACAGTAGAGTATGGGGCTGGCAAGCTGTTCGTCCGAGGCGTCGAGGTCGAGAAGTAGCTCCAACACTTCGTCGCCCACCTCGTCGAGGCGCGCGTCGGGACGGTCTATCTTGTTGACGACGATGATTATCTTGAGCCCAAGCTCAAGCGCCTTTTGCACTACAAAGCGCGTCTGCGGCATGGGTCCCTCAGCCGCGTCCACAAGCAGTACGACGCCCGCGACCATTTTGAGTACGCGCTCCACTTCGCCCGAGAAATCCGCGTGTCCCGGGGTGTCGATGACGTTGATCTTGACGCCGTTGTAGTGTATGGACGTGTTTTTTGCGAGTATGGTTATGCCTCTCTCGCGCTCAAGATCGCCCGAATCCATGACGCAGGTGGCGACCTGCTGATTTTCTCTGAAAGTGCCCGACTGCTTGAGCATGCCGTCCACGAGCGTTGTCTTGCCGTGGTCGACGTGAGCAATTATCGCGATGTTGCGAAGGTCTTTTCTGATCATAACGATGTCCTCATTTTAGCGCGTAACGCGCATTTGCGCCCGCGCGATATATAAAAAATTTGATTTCTATATCAATATTCGCATAATAATAGCACACTTTGATATTTTTTGGCAAATTTATAAAGCCTCAAACGCAAATTTTTTATATTATTTTTTGCATGAGCAGACGAGCAGGCATAGTTTGCAAAGCTCGGGCTTGGGGATTTCTCGACTACGCTCGAAATGACAAATAAAAAACGCTTGGACAAAGTGTAACGTGTAAATATTAAGCTCTCACGCTGGAGTTTGTACCATACACACAATCCAAAAAGCGCGAATGATGGCGATGAAAGAGCCACATTCGCGCTTTTTAGCTTGGGGTGCAGGGGACGAAGTCCCTTGCCGCAGTGTGGGCGCGTAGCCCGCATCCGGAAATTAATTCGGGGTAAAGAAAAATAGTTGCAAATGTTATTGATATCGACGGGCGGATGGGATATAATTTTTAGGGAGGAAATTATGAAAAGTTTACGCGAACTCTACAAGATAGGACGCGGGCCGTCAAGCTCGCACACGATAGGTCCCGAGCGGGCGTGTCTCAAATTCGAGGCGCTGACGCAGGATGTGGCGCGCTACAAGGCGGTGCTGTTCGGCTCGCTGGCAAAGACGGGCAGGGGGCACTGCACGGATAAAGTGATAGAAAAGACGTTCACTAAGCCCGTCGAGGTGGTCTTTGACTGTGATACGCCTGTGGATCATCCCAATACGATGGATCTGTATGCCTACGACGCGGAAGGGCGGGAGTTGAAGACCTGTCGCGTATTGTCCATAGGCGGCGGCGCTATCGCTATGGAGGGCGTCCCATTCGACAAGCCTGCCGAGGTATATCCGCACAACTCTTTTGAGGAGATAAAAAACTATTGCGACAAGGAAGGGATAGATCTTCCCGCATACGTAGAACGTTTCGAGGGGAAGGAGATACGAGAGTATCTTGGCGAGATCTGGAAGGCTATGCAAAACTCCGCCTACGAAGGGCTGAGGAAGGAGGGCATACTCCCGGGCGGGCTGATGACCCAGCGCAGGGCGAAACTGCTCTTTGACCAAACGATAGAAAACGAGGAGCCCGAGGACCGCGAAAATCGCCTCGTATGCGCCTACGCCTACGCGGTTTCCGAGCAAAATTCGGACGGAGGCAGGGTGGTGACGGCGCCTACGTGCGGTTCCTGTGGCATAGTGCCCGCCGTGCTCATGTACGAGCAGGTCAAGTATGAATATACGCTTGACGAGATAATAGACGCGCTCGCTACGGGCGGGATAATCGGAAATATCGTCAAAACAAACGCGTCCATAAGCGGCGCGGAGTGCGGCTGTCAGGCGGAGTGCGGCACGGCTTGCAGTATGGCGGCAGCGGCGGCGGCGCAACTCAAAAAAATGTCCCTCGACGAGATAGAGTACGCGGCGGAGGTCGCTATGGAGCACCACCTCGGTCTCACATGCGACCCCGTGGACGGGCTTGTGCAGATCCCCTGCATAGAACGCAATGCCGTGGCGGCGATGCGCGCGATAAACTCCGTGTCGCTCGCGACTTTCCTCTCGGGCTCGAGGCAGATATCCTTTGACGCCGTCGTCTACACAATGAAAGAGACGGGCAGGGACATGAACTCCAACTACCGCGAGACCGCGGCGGGCGGCCTCGCCAGCGTCTATTCGCTCTCCCGCCTCTCAAAGAAACAAAAACCCCCAAAGACAGAGTGATCTTCGCGTCGCTCCCCCGCGTTTTTTCACCCCATATCGCAATATCGCCTATCTTCGGCGCCTTCACATCATACAAAAAAACGGCAGTGTATCTGCCGTTTTTTGATGCTTATATGCCGCTTTTCATTTACTCCTTGTCGTCGTCGGTCGAAGGCGGGGTGGGGTCGTCCGAGTCGGGGAAGACGTCGCTCATGCCGTCGAGGTCGGTCGGGACTTGCGAGGAAAGCGCGGCTTCGGCTTCGTATACGGAGACGGGCGGATGCTCAAAGGAGTTTTCGATTTCTATCTCCTCTTTGGTTTCGCCGTCGAAGATGGCGGACTCCGCGTCCTCTATGCGTTCGCAGTCTGCGCCGTATTCCGTGCCGTCGAAGGGAGTGCCGTCCTCGCCGTCGTTATTATCGTCATCAAGCGTTTCGCCTCTTTCCGCGGCGTGGCGTTCGGCGAGTTCGGTACGCATCTTGACCTTCGTCTTTTCGTCTATCTTGTATAACAGCATCAAGGCAGAGCTTGCGAGGTTGCAGAGACCGGGCAGCAGGAAGTATATTGCCCACGCCTTGTTTTGCATTGCGTCCGTGACGTAAGAGGCGATATTGCCCGCCGCATTGGCCGCGTCATACTTTGCCGAGCTGTAGCCTATCGCGCCGATGAGCAGCAAGCCCATAGAAACGCTGAGCGCGTTTGAGAGCTTGTTCGACATGGAGAGTATGGCGAATTGTGTACCCTCCGTGCGCTTGCCCGTTTTCCACTCCTGGTAGTCTACGATGTCCGCGGTCATGACCATAGGCAGATAGCCGTTGGGACCGGTGGAGAAACCGAGGAAGAATTGGTATATCCATATAGCCCAGATAGAGCGGAAGATCGAACCTCCGAGGACATAGCAAAGAAAACCTATCAAACTTACGGCAAATCCATACAGACCCGCGGTGATGAAATATTTCTTTTCTCCGAGTTTTTTGTTGATAAGCGGGTTGAGCACTGTGGTGACCATACTTGCGGCAGCCGCCGTAATACCGATTGCCCAACTGCAAGCGTCGCCGTAAAGGACACCCATTCCCAAAAAGCTCAAGTCAATGCCGTCGCGCACTAGGATACAGCTTGCCTGCACCGCTATGCCGAGACCGATGTTGCGGCCAAAGCCCAGCAGATATGTGCCCAATACTATGAGTATTTGTTTGTTGTCTTTGAGTTCGCGGAACATCTCCTTAAAGCTCATGCCGGTGGGTGCGGCCGAATGATTGACTTCCTTTGTCTTGAAGTACATGAGCAGTTGGAAGATGAACCCAAGTCCGACGAGTATGCCCGCGACTATCAGATATTCTTTTTGGGTGTTCTTGTCCGACCCGGTGATCATGCAAACCACCGTAAAGAATACGCCCGAGCACGCGAGCGCGGTGGATTTGAGCGTATTTGCCCAGCCTGCGGCATTGTTGGTGTCGTTGGCGTTTTTGGTCACGAACGAAAGCATGCCCTGAGAGGGGATGTCCGCCATGGTCATACTGACGTTCCAAAGCACAAGCACAAAGATGATGTAGGCGTATTTGCCGATCGTAGCGCCCGTGCCTGTGCCGAAGGGTATCGCCACAAACGACAGCATTGTAAACGCCGCGAGCGGGAAGGCGGACATGAGTATCCACGGCCTCATTTTGCCCGATTTGAAACGGGCGCGGTCTATGAGGTTTCCGAAGATGAAGTCCGCAACGATGCTGATAAATTTAGCAATAAGAATGATTACTGCTACAGCTATCAGGTCAACGTTCATCAACTTGTTGAAGAACTCCGCCTGATAGCTGTTGACAAGCCCGATGGCAAGGTTTATGCCCATCACGCCGAGCGCGTACATCCACATGTTGCCGTTAAGGCCGATGAAACGCTTTTCGGGCTTCTGCTCCATAAGATTTGCTTGAGTCATAAATTCCCCCTGTTAAATTGGATGAGTGAAACCCACCCTATAACAAAATATAATTGTACACTATGGCCCGCACAATTTCAATAGATATACAAAAAACATACATTTTGTCCGTTTTGCGTCAAAAATTTTTGCCGCTCGGTGAAATGGATATGAAAAATTTGTAAAAATTTTTTTAAGATTATCCTTCTAACGGTTTACATTTCCGTGACGATTTGGTATTATACTATATAAGAAAAATAGGGCGAAAGCCCAAATGGAGGATCGAAATGGCAAAAACCAACAAGGATTACTTTGGTCTTACTTGGATCGTGAGCCTCATTCTCGCGATCATTCCTTTCACTTCTTGGATCTGTGGCGCTATCACAAGATTCAAAGAGGGTAAAATCGTCGCAGGCATTCTGCGTCTGCTCTTGGGCTGGGGCATCATTTGGCTGCTTGACCTCGTTTTCATGATCGTGAAACATCAGATCTGCCGCCTTCTCCCCTGCTGAGAAGAACCAATGCAAAAAAACGCAAGCCTCTTCGGCTTGCATTTTTTTATTTTCAAGCGCTTGTCATTTTGTCGGAAATATATTATGATTATGCAGGAAATAAGGCGCGCGCAAGCGCGTATAAAATTTTTGGGCGTAAGTCCGGAAGGAGTGACTATGAAAAATTTGAAGGGAGCATGTATGTTCGGACAGTCGGGCGGACCGACCTCCGTCATCAACAGCAGCGCGGCGGGCGTTTTTACGGAGGCGCTCAAGCAGGGCAACATCACGGCGGTATACGGCGCTGAGCACGGCATCGTCGGGATATTGGGCGAGAAGTTTTTTGACATCTCCAAGGAGGATCCGAAGGAGATAGAGCTTTTGAAATATACACCGTCGTCGGCGCTCGGCTCGGCGAGATACAAGCTGAAGGACGCGGACGTGGACGACACGGACTACAAGCGCATCCTCGAGGTATTCAAAAAGTATGACATCCGCTATTTCTTCTATAACGGCGGCAACGACTCCATGGACACCTGCAACAAGATAAGCAAATATCTGCAATCGGTAGGCTATGACTGCAACGTCATCGGCGTGCCAAAGACCATAGACAACGACCTGTACGGCACCGACCATTGCCCCGGATATGCGTCCGCGGCAAAGTACATCGCAAACACCATTATGGAGTGCAATCTCGACGCAAAGGTGTACAACTTCGGCTGCGTGTGCATTATCGAGATCATGGGCAGAAACGCGGGCTGGCTCACCGCCGCCGCGGCGCTTGCGGGATACAAGGGACTCGGCGCGGACCTCATCTACCTGCCCGAAGTGCCTTTCGATATGGCCAAATTCCTCGCCTCCGTCAAGAACGTGTGCGAGAAGAACGACAACAAGTGCATAGTCGCCGTATCAGAGGGCTTGCGCTTTGCGGACGGCACGTATGTGTCAGAGGCGAAGGCTTCCGCAAACGACACGTTCGGGCACGCGCAACTCGGCGGACTTGCGCAGGTGCTCGCGAGCGTAGTCAAGGAAAAACTCGGCGTAAAAGTGCGCCCCATAGAGCTCAGCTTGCTTCAACGCTGCGGCGCGCATCTCGCCTCAAAGACGGACGTGGAAGAGGCGTTTAATGCGGGCGTTTTCGCAGTCAAGAGCGCATGCGCGGGCGAGACGGACAAGATGGTCATATTCGAGAGGACGACGGATGACAAGGGCAACTACGCTTGTAAAAACGTGCTCATGCCCCTCGAGCTCGCCGCCAATACGGAGAAGAAAGTGCCCCTCGATTGGATAACCGCGGACGGTAGCTATGTCAGCGAGGACTTCATCGAGTACGCGCTGCCGCTCATACAGGGAGACTCAAAGGCACCCCTCGAGGACGGACTTCCGCGCTTTGCAAGACTCAAAAAGGTTTACGCGAACCTCGACTGATCGCGTATGGGTACGGCGGCAGTTCCGCCGTACTTTTTTATGCGCGAGAGGGCAAAATTTTCGACGGGCACACACTTTTGTCCCGTGCGGCAAAAAAATAATCGAATATAAAAATGCGCACATGAGGTGAGTTTTTAAAAGGAGAGCACAGTGGCGGACATCAAAACGGGCGATGTGATAGAGGGCGTAGTCGCGGCGTATGCGAGCGGCGGCGAGGGCGTCATAAAGGTGGACAAGTTTCCCATCTTTGTGCCGTTCGCGCTTGTCGGCGAGCTAGTGCGCGCTCGAGTGACCTTCGCAAAAAAGGACGTCGCTTTCGGCGAGCTTGTCGAAGTCGTTTCGCCCTCTCCCGACAGGGTAAAACCCGTATGCCCGTATTTCGGCAGGTGCGGCGGATGCGACCTTCAGCATATGAGCATACCTCTCCAGCATGACGTCAAGCGGGACGCCGTGCGCGACGCGTTTAAAAAGATAGCGGGGATAGACGTGGAGGTGCCTTTACCCAGGGCGGGCGCGCCGCTGGCGTATCGCAACAAACTCGCGTTGCCGTTTGCCAAAAACAGTCGCAGCGGGCGCGTATATCTCGGCTTTTACGAGCGGCGTTCGCACAAAGTTGTGCCAATAAAGTGGTGCGCGGCTTGCGGCGAGTGGACGGGGGAGCTCATAGAGGCGCTCATGTCGTGGGCGAACGATTTTGGGATATCCGTCTATGACGAGACGACGCGCAGGGGGCTCTTGCGCCACGCCGTAGCGCGTATGCTCGAGAGGCTCAGCTTGACGCTTGTCGTAAACGGCGATGATATCCCTCACGCGGATGAACTTATTGATAGGCTCAAACAAAAATTCGGAGAGTTTTGCCTGTACGTCTCGCAAAATACAAAAAATACCAATGTCATTTTCGGCGACACCGTAAAGCTGATATACGGCGAGGAAAAACCGCAAAATTTGGGCAAATTCAGCGCCGTCATATCCCCGAAGTCCTTCTTGCAAGTCAACAGCGAGGTGCGGGATATGCTGTATGACGGAGTAGCCACTGCGCTCGACGGATACGAGGGCGATGTGGTGGAGCTGTACTCGGGCATAGGGCTGCTCACGGCGCAGCTCGCGCTACGTTCGGCGGCGAGATTTACCTGCGTAGAAATAGAACCCGCCGCGACAAGGGACGCGAAAGAGCTGATGAAGAGGCTATACCTTGAGGATAGGGTAAAGTGCGTAAACGGCGACGCCTTGAAATTTATGCAGGGACTGAAATCGCAAGACGGCGCGCGCATACTGCTTGTGGACCCGCCAAGAAAGGGTTGCGCAAAGGAAGTCCTTGAGGCGGCAATCGGCACGGGGTTTGAAAAGATAGTCTACATCTCCTGCGATCCAAATACGCTCGCGCGCGACGCGGGCATACTCAAGGGGAGCTATGCCGTCGCAGACATCCGCCTTTACGATATGTTTCCCCAGACGGCGGGAGTGGAAACGCTGTGCGTTTTAAAGAGCAGAAAAATTGACTAAATTGACAAAATAAAGACTTTAATATGCTAAAATGCACATATAAAGTGCTTATTGGAGGAAATATGGCAGAAAAATATGAGTGCGTCACTTTGACGTCCGCCGCGGGCTTAGAGGCGGAGATATGCACCTTCGGCGCGCGCTTGAAGCGCCTTCTCGTCCCCGACAGAGAGGGGAAGAAGAGGGACGTGTTGCTGGGTTTTGACACTACCGAGGAGTACGAAAACGACCACGGCACCTATTTCGGAGCGACGGTGGGACGCGTGGCGAACAGGATAGGCGGCGGGCGCTTTACACTTGACGGCAAGGAGTATTTACTTGCCAAAAACGACAACGACGTCAACCATTTGCACGGCGGGAACGTCGGTTTTGACAAGCGCGTATGGAGCGTTGAGAGGCTTTGCGAGAGCGCGGCGCGCTTTTCATACGTCTCCGCGGACGGAGAGGAAGGCTATCCCGGCACACTCTCGGTAAGCGTGACTTTTTCGCTCGAGGGCAACGCGCTCCAAATAGAATACAGCGCTAAGAGCGATAAAAATACGCTGTGCGCGCTCACAAATCACGCTTATTTCAACCTTGACGGCGACGGAGGGAGCACCCTTGAGCATGAGATATTCATAGACGCGGACTCTTTGACAGTCGTAAACGCCGCGCTGATACCCACGGGCGAGAGGCTTGACCTCACTAGGAGCGAAAACGCCGCATATTCGTTTTTGAGACCGCATACGCTCGGCAAATATCTCGGCAAGGGCGGAAAACTTATGGAGATTGCAAACGGAGGATATGATTTCAGCTACAACTTCGCGGGCGGAGCGGATGAGAGCAAGCCTCGCGCGACGGCGTATTCCAAAAAGTCGGGGATAAAAATGAACGTGTATACCGACCTTCCCGCAATGCAGTTTTACACGGGCAATTTCCTCGACGGTTTCCGCGGCAAGGCAGGGCAGGAGTACAATAAACACGCCGCATTTTGTATGGAGACGCAGTGCGACATCGCCGAACTCGCTCAGCGTACTCTAAAAGCGGGCGAGGAGTATCACACCCGCACCGGTTATGTGTTTGAGGCGCTGTAAACAGCAAAACACACGCAAAATCGCTCAAACGTAGCGAGTTTTGCGCGATACTATATATTGTAAATACAAGGTGAATTTATGGACATTATCCAACAAAAACTTGACGAACTCAGAGGCTTGTGCGAGGAGCTCACCTGCGAGCGCGCGGCGAAAGCGCTTGAGCTTTTCGGGTTTCCCACTACGGAAAACTATGCCGAACTTTTGAAGTCTTTCGTGCTTTGGGGCGACACTATGCCCATGGGAGACGAGCATCCCTACACAGAGCAGCAACGCAATTTGCACATACTTTGGGAGTGCCTCGACCGCTCGCCGCTGGGCATAAATTGCGCGTTCGCGGTGCCCGCAAGGCAGATGATCGCTAAAAAACTGTTCAAAAAGTGCGGCGACGGCTTTGTCGCAAACGAGGGCTGCCGCTTTAATTACGGGCACCAAATAGAGGTCGGCGACAACGTGTCGTGGAACGCGGGTTGCTATATAGACTCAAAGGGTGGGGTCAAATTCGGCGACTTCGCAATGCTCACGGAGTACGCAAAGATATTCACGCACTCCCACAGTGAAGAGGACCATATGCAGCGCACCTACGCTCCCGTCGAGATAGGCGCGTATGCCAAGGTCTACACCGCCGCGACCATACTCCCCGGAGTCACGCTCGGCACGGGCGCCGTCGTCGCAACGGGAGCCATAGTCACAAAGGACGTTCCGCCTTTCACACTCGTCGGCGGCATCCCCGCCAAACCCATGCGCGAGCGCAAGTGCAAGGATCCCTCAAAATTCAATCAGTACATGATGAAAAACGGCATGTTCCAGAAGTAAACGCTTTGTATAAGCGCGCTCGGACGGAGGGCATATAGAACTCCTGTTGGGGGTTACTGTTATATAGAGTAACGCTAGATAAAGTATTACGGGGTTCCCGAAAATTACGCAATGATTTCGTGGGGTGAGGACTTGGGGATTCTTCGACTACGCTCAGAATGACAAATAAAAACAAATCGCTCGGACTATGTGTGACGTCAATATTAAGCTCTCACGCAGGAGTTTGTATCTTACACAATCCAAAAAAGCGGGCGGAGCCCGCGTCTACCAAGCGCAAAAAATAGCGAGCCATGAGCGTTATTTAGTTGGAGTTTTGTATGACATTTATTGCGAATTGCGAAGCGTTAAATTTTTTGCGCGCCTACCGTGACGTTTGTCCGAGCTATATTGGGATCCCCACAAAATTACGCAGTGATTTTGTGGGGCAAATGAGCGGTGAGCCCTTATAGACCTTGCTTTGGGTGGTCGCGGGCTCTGAGCAAATGCAAGCGGGGTGCAGGGAGTGAAACCCCTTGCCGAGGTGTGGGCGAGTAGCCCACATATAAAAATCCGATCAACCGCCGGAGCGGAAACCTTTGCCTGCGACTTCGCGGGCTTTTGTGATGTAGGTGAACGCCATTGGGTCGGCTTCGGCGACTATATTTTTGACGATGTTTATCTGTTTTTTGCTTACGACGCAGACGAGGACCTCATGCTCGACGCCCGTATAGTAGCCGATCGCTTTGGAAATGGTTACGCCGCGGTGGAGTTTGGTGGCTATCTGCTCGCCTATTTCGCTTGGCTTGTCGGTGATTATCGTGAACACGAGCGAGCTTTGGAAACCCGATTGTACGACGTCCGCGATGACGGAGCAAGTGGCGAGGGACAGGAAGGAGAAGAGTATGGGGCTTAACACCGTTGTGAGCGCGACAGTCGCGTCTACGTTTTGACCTTTGAGGTCGATGATGCCCAGCACGCAAGAGGACGTTGCTATGATGCAGTCGCACATCATTATCCACCAATTGGCGCCCGCCTGAGGGTTGTGCTTGTAGATTATCTTGCCGATTATATCCGTGCCGCCCATGCTCATATTGTTGCGTAGCATTATGCCGAGGCAGACGCCCGTTATGGTGCCTCCGACAAGCGCGGCGATTATCTGAAGTCCCGTGTCGCCGCTTGCGAGGTATTGCGGAAAGTGAGTGTAGCTATAAATGCTGGTGAAACCCGAGTAGCATGCGATGACGCAGAAAGTATTGAGGGTGAAACGTTTGTTTAGTACGAAAAACGCCGTGATGAGCAAAGGCACGTTCATAACGAACGTCGTGAGACCGGGCTCGAACACGGTGTTTGCGATGTGTGGGTCCATAGTCTTTACAGCGACGTTGTAGAGTATGGTGGATATGCCGCCTATGCCGCCGGGAGCAAAGCCGTTTGGCAGTATGAACATATAGTTGAACGTCGCCCTAAGGAAGGACATAAAAACAAGCAATGCAAAAAACTTGACCTCGGAAAGTACGCGCTCCTTTGTGAGGACTATCTTATGAGGCTGAGCGGGCGCTGTCTTATCCGCATCCTTATGTCTGAACAGTCTGCCGAGCGCGTTGTGCGATGTGGCGATATTCTGTTGGACAGCTATAGCGTCTGCCGCAACGCTTTCGCCTTCATTTTCGTCTCCCATCTCGCCGTTTTGGATGTCGCAAGTATTATTTATGCGATCGGCATCGTTTTGGATATCGCAAGTCGCCTCGTCGCGAGAGGAGGACTTTTCGTCAAGCGTATCCGTCTCTTCCTGCGCCCTCGTATCGACTGTCGCCGCTTCGGGCTCGGGCGCAAAAGAGCTCCCAATATCGTCACTTACATTTTGCATAGACTACCCCTTTTTAAAGACAAGTCAAAGATAGAAATTTTGACTGCAAAAGTCAAGCGATTTGAGATATTTTATATAATAAAATATGTTTTTTAAAAATTTTTGCCTTTGATTTTCCAAATTTTGGGAGTTTTCATCCGCCACGGTATTTGACATTGACAGTATGATATGGCATACTAAAATATATCTATAGGCAAATTTCGTCATATATCGCGACGCGCGCCCAAACGAGCGGGGGAGCGGACAAAAAAAAGAATAACGATTTTTCAAAATATAAAAAGAGGGAGCATGCCCAAGGAACTTGACTTGAACTTAACATCCGATATTACGTCCGATCGCAGCGCGGACGCGCCTTGCCGCGAGCAAAACGGCGCGCCTAAGGATATTGACGACATTTCGCGCGCCGAACAGGGAGAAAAAGCGACAGATATGGAAACTTCGGATATACAAACAGACGAAGGCGTTTTCTCGTACGATATGCAAGCGTCCGAGGCCTCTTCCGATATGCAAATGTCCGCATGTGAGACCACTTCGCCTGTTTCCGATGGCAATTCCTCCGTTTTAGAGAGTATTTCTTCTGTTTCGAGCGGAGACAATGACGGCGGCGGAGACGCGGGCAAGCGCGGCAGGAAAAGAGGCGAAAAAAGGGAGTATTCTCCCGATCTTTTGATTTACGGCAAGGGCTTGCTGTCAAAGCTTAAAGAGTCGCTTGTCTCCGTGCTCCCGATATCTTTGGTGGTGTTCATACTCTGTCTTACGCCCATAGTGGACGTTACGGCGCGCGAGGCGGGAGTGTTTGCGGCGTGCGCGGTACTGCTCATTTTGGGCATAGGGTTCTTCAATCTGGGCGCCGACCTCGCTATGACGCCCATGGGAGAGCAGATGGGCGCCGGACTCACAAAAACGCGCAACCTTACCTTGCTTGTCGGGGTATGCTTTGTAATGGGCATTCTCGTGACCGTGGCGGAGCCCGATCTGTCCGTGCTCGCGGGGCAGGTGAGCGCAATCATGAACAAGGGCTTGCTCATTGTGACGGTGGGCATAGGCGTAGGGCTGTTTTTGGTGTTTGCGGTGCTTAAAGTCGTTTACAAAAAGAACATAACCGCAATTTTGATCTTCCTCTACTTTTTGATGTTCGCGATGGTGGCGCTCCTGCTCGAGAGGGGCAAGGGACAGTTGCTCCC
>CANRBM010000028.1 GCA_947628855.1 uncultured Clostridia bacterium
GACGCCTTTTCATGTCAACTTCCACATAGTCGTCCGCATGCGCGCCGAGCGTATTCTTGACTCTCGCCACGACATGTACGCTGTCCGCGTCAATTTTGCACATGCCGCACTTGTCGCAATCGCCGCGCCTTTCAAAGCGCACAAAAGCGTAGCCGTCAACGACCCTCGTCACCCTGCCTCGCTCCGCAATTTCGATGCGCTCCGTTTTCTTGTCGCGCTTTATAGGTATGCTCGCTTTTGACCTGCTTTGTCCCGATGTCCCCGCCATTATACTTTACGTCCCAAAAGAAACGCGCGCTTTGAGATATTCTCCCGCGCCGTCTGAATTTAGCGCGTCCAGACTCAGCGAAACCGCCTCGCCCGTGCGCATATCCTTTGCCTCGGCATTGCCCTTTTCCACCTCGTTGTCGCCTAAGACCGCGACATAGCGCGCGCCGACTTTATCCGCATATTTCATTTGCGCCTTGACGCTCCTGTCCATGATGTCCGTCTCGCACGAAACGCCGCACTTGCGCAAATTGGAGACTATGCGATTTGCCTCTTTCTTTGCCGCGTCGCCTATAGACGCAAAGTAGAAGTCGATACATTCCGGCTCCGCGCTGAGTTTTCCAGTGTTTTCAAGCACTAGGAGCAGTCTCTCGAGCCCCAGCCCAAATCCGACCGCGGGCATATGCTTGCCGCCTATCTGTTCCACAAGTCCGTTGTATCTGCCGCCTCCGCACACCGTGCCCTGCGCGCCTATGTCCGTAGAGACAAATTCAAACACCGTGCGCGTATAATAGTCAAGCCCTCTCACGATCATCGGGTCGAGCGTGAACGGGACGCCCTGCGCCGTGAGCAGCGCTTGCAGCGCCTCGAAATGCGCGCGGCAATCCTCGCAAAGGAAGTCCGTTATTTTGGGCGCGCCCGCGACGATACGCTTGCAGCCCTCCTCCTTACAGTCCAAAATGCGGAGAGGATTTTTGTCAAAGCGTTCGCGGCAGGTGGAACACATATTTTCGAGGTTGTCGCCAATGTAGCTCTTGAGCGCGGCGTTGAATTTTGCGCGGCACTCGGGACAGCCTATGCTGTTGAGACGCAGCTCTAAGCTGTCAAGCCCTACCTTGCCGAGGAAAGTGTACGCGAGAGAAATGACTTCCGCGTCCGCCATAGGGCTGTCGCTGCCGTAGCACTCCACACCGAATTGGTGATGCTCTCTCAGTCTGCCGTTTTGCGGGCGCTCATAGCGAAAAACCGACGCGATGTAGTACGCCTTCATGGGCAGGACGCCCTGCTGAAGTCCGTTCTCCACAAAGCATCTCGCCACGCCCGCCGTGCCCTCGGGACGAAGGGTGAGGCTCCTGCCGCCCTTATCCTCGAAGGTGTACATCTCCTTGTTTACGATGTCCGTCGTCTCGCCTACGCCGCGCAAAAACAGCTCGGTATGCTCGAAAACGGGAGTGCGTATCTCCTTAAATCCGAAGTTCGCCGCCACTTCTCGCGCCGTACTCTCCACAAAATGCCACTTGTAGGCGTCCGACGGCAGCATATCCTTTGTTCCCTTTGGGATGTTGATCATAGTTTGTCCTCACATTGCGGGCATACGGCCCGCCCGCGACATTACGTCAGATGATGTACTTTCTCAAGTTGCTCTCCTTGAGCGTTGAGGCGAGATGCTTTTCGACGTACTCCTTGTCTATGACGATATTTGTCGTCTCGTTGTCGTCCGCCTCGTACAGCACGTCTTTGAGCAAAGCCTCTATGACGGCATGCAGTCTGCGCGCGCCCAAATTCTCGCTTGTCTCATTTTGTTCAAACGAAATCGCGGCGATAGTGTCAATCGCGTCGGGCGTGAATTCAAGGGACACTCCGTCCACCTTGAGCAGCTCCCTGTACTGTTTGATGACCGCGTTGTCGGGCTCGGTGAGTATCTTGACAAAGTCGTCCTTTGTCAGATTGTCAAGCTCCACTCTGATCGGGAAACGTCCTTGAAGTTCGGGGATGAGGTCCTCCATTCTCGCCATATGGAAGGCGCCCGCGGCGATGAAGAGTATGAAATCCGTGCGGATCGCGCCGTACTTTGTCTGCACCGTGCTGCCCTCGACGATGGGAAGGATGTCACGCTGTACGCCCTCGCGGGAGACGTCGTGTCCGCCCTCATGCATACCGCTGCTGTTTGCGGCGATCTTGTCTATCTCGTCAAGAAATACTACGCCGTCCTGCTCCGCTCTCACAAGCGCCTCTTGAATTACGGCGTCTTGATCCACCATGCGCTCGGACTCCATAGCGATCATGTCTTCCATCGCCTGCTTTACGGTTATCTTGCGACGCTTGACCTGAGGCTTACCTCCTCCCATTATCTGCCCGAAAATATTGCCGATGTTTATAGAATCGCTCGGATTATTTCCGACCTGTATCTGCATGGGCTTGGGCTGTTGGCGTATCTCCATTTCTACCGTCAGATTGTCGAGGTGTCCCGCTCTGAGTTCGCTTCTCAGCTCTTCCTTGAGCACTTCGTCGCTCTTATCCTCGGTGCCGCTTCCGTTCTTGCGAATGGGCAGGAGTATTTCGACAAGTTTGTTCTCGGCGATCTCGGTAGCTCTTGGGCGCACTTCCTTGAATTTTTCGTCCTTGACAAGGCGTATCGCCACTTCCACGAGGTCGCGGATTATGCTCTCTACGTCCCTGCCGACATAGCCGACTTCCGTAAATTTCGTCGCCTCTACCTTGACAAAAGGCGCCTTGACGACTTTTGCGAGCCTTCTTGCTATCTCTGTCTTACCCACGCCCGTGGGGCCCTTCATGATGATGTTTTTGGGAGTGATCTCCTCTCTCATCTCCTCGGAGAGCTTACTGCGGCGATATCTGTTTCTGAGCGCGATCGCGACTGCGACTTTCGCCTCGTGCTGTCCTATGATGTATCTGTCCAGCTCTGCTACTATCTGTTTGGGGGTCAAAACATTGTCCATAATTCACCTCATACCGTTTCGACCGTGATATGGTCGTTTGTGTAGATGCATATCTCGCTTGCTATCTTGAGCGCGCGCGTGGCTATCTCCTTGGCGTCAAGCTCCGTAGCGCTTGCAAGCGCCCTCGCCGCGGCAAGAGCGTAATTTCCGCCGCTGCCTATGGCGCATATGCCGTTTTCGGGCTCTATGACCTCGCCGGTGCCCGATATGACGAACATCGATGTCTGATCCGCCGCTATCATGAGCGCTTCGAGCTTTCTGCCTCCTTTGTCCATACGCCAAAGTTCCGCAAGCTCGACGGCGGCGCGCATGAGGTTGCCGCTGTACTTTTGCAGCATCGCCTCAAATTTTTCGGACAGCGCGAATGCGTCCGATACGGAGCCCGCAAAGCCTATGACGACCTTGTCTCCGTATATGCGCTTGACCTTGACGGCGTTGCCCTTCATGATAACGCTTTCGCCCATGGTGACCTGTCCGTCGCCCGCAATTGCCGTCATACCGCCGCGCTTGACCGCGCAAATGGTTGTTCCGCGAAATTCCATATTTACCTCACTTCGATTTTTGCCCTCAACGGGCAAATTTTTACTTATATTTTATTCACAGGGTATCCTGCGTATATTCACTTATCCTCGCCCTCTAAGAGCCTCTCCTTCAAGGCGACTATGGCTCTGTCTCGGTAGGCTTGCTTGCGCGCCTTCTTGTCGCGTATGCCGCTTATGGACGGCAATATGCCGAGGTTGGCGTTCATAGGCTTGAATTCCTCGCCGCAACCCGCGATATACCTTGACAGCGCGCCCGTTATGCACACGGCGGGCAAAGGAGCCTCGCTCTTGCCTTCGAGTTCCGCCGCCATACCCCTCGCCGCGAGAAGTCCGCTCATTATGCTCTCCACGTATCCCTCAACGCCGCTCAGCTGTCCCGCGATATACAGCGGAGACTCGCTCGCTTTCACCCTGAATCCCTCGCTGAGCACTCCGGGAGCGTTTATGTAGGTGTTGCGATGCATTACGCCATATCTCAAAAATTCCGCGTCGTGCAGCGCGGGGATCATGCTGAACACCCGCTTTTGCTCGCCGTACGTGAGATTTGTCTGAAATCCCACGAGGTTGAAGCAGTCTCCCGCAACGTTTTCGCGGCGGAGCTGTACGACCGCATACGACTTTTCTCCCGTTACGGGGTTTCTCAGTCCAACCGGCTTGAGCGGTCCGAACCTTATCGTATCGCTGCCGCGCTTTGCCATCTCCTCTATGGGCATACAGCCCTCGAAGAGCTCCTTTTTTTCAAAGTCGTGCAACACAACGGTCTGCGCGCTCACAAGCGCCTCGAAAAACGCCTCGTATTCCGCCCTCTGCATGGGCAGATTGAGGTAGTCGTCGCCGCCCTTGCCGTATCTTCCGCCGAAATACGCCTTTGACATGTCCACGCTCGAGGCGGACACGATGGGCGCTATGGCGTCATAAAAGTACAGCCTGTCCTTGCCCGTGAGTTCGCCCAATACCTCCGCCATAGCGGGAGATGTGAGAGGTCCCGTGCACACTATTGTCGGCTCTTCGTCAAGGGAGGTGACTTCCTCGCGCACAAGCTCAAAGTCGTCATAGCTCGCAAGCGCCTCCTCTACCGCCGCCGAAAACTTCTCCCTGTCCACGGACAGCGCGCTCCCCGAGGGCACCCTGCAATCCCTTGCCAGCGCGAGCAGCCTGCACCCAAGAAAGTCGAGCTCCTCTTTGAGTATGCCGGACGCCGTCGTCGGCTCCTCGGATTTGAGGGAGTTAGAGCACACAAGCTCCGCAAGGCGCGCCGTAGAGTGTGCGCCCGTCGTCTTTAAGGGGCGCATCTCGTGCATCTTGACGCCGTAGCCGCGCTCTAGCAGTTGCAGCGCCGCTTCAGAGCCCGCGAGCCCTCCTCCTATTATCTTGACCGTCCTCTTCATTTCTTATCTTCCGACTTGACAAGCTCTCTATGCTTGCAGTCGTGATTGGTACAGCGATAGTACGTCTTGTCGTCGCGCTTGACGACTTTCATGACGCTTCCGCAATCGGGACAGAAGTACGGCGCGGGGACATCCCAGCTTATGAAGTCGCACTTCGGATAGTTTGAACAGCCATAGAATGTCTTGCCTGTCTTGGACGTCCTCTTGCACACGTTTCCGCCGCACTTGGGACAGGTGCCTACGCTCTCCTCGATGCGCTTTATGTTTTTGCACTTCGGGTAGTTGGGGCATGCGAGGAAGGGACCGTACTTGCCGTGGCGTATCACCATTTTAGCGCCGCACTTGTCGCATATCACGTCGCTCTCCTCGTCGAGGAGATGTCCGCCGCTGCCCTGCTTTGCCGCCCTGTCGAGGAAACGGCTTAATCTCGGATAGAAGGATCCTATCAGCGCCTGCCACTCGAGTTCGCCGTCCGCGACCTTATCCAAAGCGCCTTCCATTCTCGCCGTAAAGCTCAAATTCATTATGTCGGGGAAGTTGCTCTCCATATACTCGCACACCGCCTCTCCGAGCGGAGTGGGCGCGATGGCTTTTTGCTGTTTTTGGGTGTACTCTCTCTTCGCGAGCACGCTTATTATTGACGCATATGTGGATGGGCGCCCTATGCCGTTTTCCTCCAGCGCCTTGACGAGCGTCGCGTCGTTGTAGCGCGCGGGCGGTTTTGTGAACTTTTGCTCGCACTTGATGTCGTCGAGCTTGAGCGGCTCGTCATTTGAGAGGTCGGGCATTATGTCCACTTCCTTGTCGTCGTCATCCTTCTCTTCCGTAGCAGAATATACGACGGTAAAGCCCTTGAATTTGACGCTTCTGCCCTTTACGACAAAGCCGAGAATATCGTTGCCGTTTGCGGCGAGGATGTGCACTCTCATGGTGTTGTACTGCGCCGACGTCATCTGCGAGGCGAGGAAACGCTCGTATATCAGCTTGTAAAGTCTGAAAGCGTCCTTGTCCATCTTGCCTTCGAGGGATGCGGGCGTGCGCCTCAGATCTATGGGACGTATAGCCTCGTGCGCGTCCTGCGCGTTCGCGCTCGTCTGATATATATTTGGGAGCTTGGGCGCGAATTCCTTACCGTAATTGTCCCTTATGAACGCGAGGGCTATGCGCTGAAAATCGGGAGACACTCTCACGCTGTCCGTTCTGATGTATGTGATGAGCGCATGCTGTCCCTCGCCCTCTATGTTTACGCCCTCATACAGCGCCTGCGCGACGCGGCTAGTGCGCTCCGCGGTCATACCGAGCTTGTGGCTCGCCTCCTGTTGCATAGTGGATGTGGTAAAAGGCGGCTGCGGTTTCGAGGACGCGACTCCCTTCTTTACGTCGTCCACTTTGTAGCTCGCCCCGCGCATAAACGCGGTTATCTCGCTCGCTTCCTTTTCGTTTGTGACCTTGATCTTTGCCCCGTTGCTCTCTTGTAGCGCCGCGCTTATTATGTTTGCCTTGAGCTTTTTTGCGCCCACTTTCAAGAGGAGCGCGTTTATATTCCAATACTCCTCGGGGACGAACGCCCTGATCTCCTTCTCTCTGTCCACTATCATCTTGAGCGCGGCGGATTGCACGCGTCCCGCGGACAGACCCGGGCGGAGTTTGCGCGAGAGTATTGGGGATATCTTGTAGCCCACAAGCCTGTCCAGTACGCGCCTCGCCTGCTGAGAGTTGACGAGTTTCATGTCTATCTCGCGCGGATTTTCCATAGCGGCGCGCACGGCTTTGGGAGATATCTCGTTAAACTCGATACGCACTTTATCGCCCTTCACGCCGAGCTGATTTTTGAGGTGCCAACTTATCGCCTCTCCCTCGCGGTCGGGGTCGGTCGCGAGATAGACGGCGTCATACTTCTGCACCGCCTTTGAGAGTTGCTCTATCGTCGCTTCCTTGTCGGGAGTGACGATGTATTGCGGTTTGAAACCGTTTTCGATGTCTATGCCCAACGAGCGCTGCGGGAGATCGCATACGTGCCCTTTGGACGCCATTACTGCCGCCTCATTGCCAAGATATTTTTGGATCGTCTTTGCCTTATGCGGTGACTCAACAATGATCAGTTTTTTCATTTCCTCTCCTACAAAAAATTCCGCTTGAAAAAGCGGTCATACAAGATCGTAATAATTGCCGCCGATGTTCTCGACAATGCCGTTCATCTCGAGTCCGAACAGCGTGTTTGTCAGCTCTCCCACGGTGAGATCGGTCGCTGCGAGCAGCTCCTCGAAATGCTTCTCCCCGCTCTTGAGTTCCTCAACTATTATGTTTTCGGCGATACTCAGCTCCACGGGCTCCTTCTCGGACGCCTCGCGGGCGATATGCAATGCGTCAAGCACGCCCTCGGGGCTTATGACAAGCGCGTGCGGCATTTCCATAAGCAACTTATTGTTGCCTTCGCACTCCGCGGCGTAAATGTTTCCGGGTACGGCGAATATATCCTTGCCCTGCTCGAGCGCGAGCTTCATCGTGATGAGAGAACCGCTCTTTGCGGCGGCTTCCGCAAGGAAAACGGCGCGACTCAGCCCGCTTATCAAGCGATTGCGCTCCGGAAAATGATATTGCAGCGGCGGCGCTCCAAACGGATACTCGCTCAAAATGAGCCCTCCGTTCAAAACGATGCTGTCCGCAAGCCCCCTGTGTTCCGCGGGATAGCAGACGTCGAGCCCGCTGCCCCATACGGCCACGGTAGGCGCGCCCAAAGCTACGCACGCCTTGTGCGCTATGCTGTCCACTCCGCGCGCAAAGCCCGACACGACGGTCATATGCGCAAGCGCGAATTCCCTCGCGAACTCCTCCGCCACCTTGCTGCCGTAGCGCGTGGGATGGCGCGTACCGACTATGCCTATGCACTCATTCTTGAGCGCGGACAGGCTGCCCTTTGCAAACAGCCCTACTGGCGGGTCGTCGATCTCTCTCAAACTCTCGGGATAGACGTCGTCGAGGTAGCTCACGAACACGGCGTCCTCTCGCGCGAGTTTTTCGGCAAGTTCATCAATGTTTTCCAGATTGTCGAAAAACGCCTTGGCGTGTTCCTCGCCGAGGATATCCTTTACTTTCTTGCGCTCGCCCGCAAGCTCGGAGGGGTCTCCCACCGACTTTAAAAGCGCGTGTTTCTTTTTTAGCGCCAGCTCCCCAACCGAAGATAGGGCGAGCAGGCATTTCGTTGAGTCGTCCATAGTCAAATCAATGATATTTCCTGTCTACTCCTCTATATTGTATCGCCTCTGCAAGATGCGCGGGCATTATGTTTTTGCTTCCCTCGATATCCGCTATTGTGCGGGCGACTTTTAATATCCTCGTCGTGCCGCGCGCGCTGAGCCCCAACTTTTGGAAGGCGCGAGCAAGCAGTCTCTCGCCGTCGCTGTCGATGGCGCAGTACTTCGCCATCTCTTTGGGACCCATCTCCGCATTTGTGCGGATGTCTAGCCCCTTAAAGCGCTCGCGCTGTATGGCGCGCACCTTGTTCACCCTCTCCCTTATCGTCGCGGACGTCTCCGCCGCTTGCTTGCCTCTTAGTTCGTCATAGCTCAGATTATCGACCTCTATCTGCAAGTCTATTCTGTCCATAAGCGGTCCCGAGAGCTTGCCTATGTAGTTGTGTATCTGCTGCGGCGTGCAGCGGCACACTTGATCCTTTGAGCCGTAGTTGCCGCATGGACACGGGTTCATGCTTGCAATGAGCATGAAATTCGCGGGATATTCCACGGTGCGCATGACGCGGGATACAGTCACTTTCCTGTCCTCGAGGGGCTGTCTCAAAGTCTCGAGAGAATGGCGGGAGTACTCGGGCATCTCGTCGAGGAAAAGTACGCCGTAGTTTGCAAGGCTGACTTCGCCCGGCGTCGCCTTCAAGCCGCCTCCCACAAGCGCGGGGACGGTGGTCGTGTGGTGCGGAGTGCGAAACGGCCTCGTCGTAACAATGCCGATAGAGCTGTCCAATATCCCCGCGACGCTGTGTATCTTTGTGACCTCGATAGCCTCTTCGAAAGTCAGATCGGGCATTATCGTAGGGACGCACTTCGCAAGCATGGTCTTGCCCGCGCCGGGAGGTCCTATCATTATGACGTTGTGCCCTCCCGCGACGGCGATTTCCAGCGCGCGCTTTGCGACGGTCTGTCCCTTGACGTCGCTGAAATCAATGTCGTAAGGATGCGCTTCTGCGGCCCGCGAATAGTCGCTTGTGGCAACGGGCTCGTATACGACGCCGCTCAGCATATCCACCGCGTCCCTGAGAGTGCCGAGCGCGTAGACCTCTATACCCTCTATAAAACTCGCTTCCGTCGCATTTTCCGCGGGTATGACAAATTTTTTGTGTCCGTCCTGCATGGCGGATATTAAGAGGGGCATTATGCCGTTCACAGGTCGTATGTTGCCGTCAAGCGAAAGCTCCCCGATGAAAACATAGTCCTTATAGCTTCTGCTTTCGAGCTGTCCCGTCGCCGCAAGCAGTCCCAACGCTACCGCGAGGTCGAAAATGGGTCCCTCTTTTTTTGTGTCGGCGGGAGCGAGATTGACGACTATGTGCTTTGCGGGATACATATATCCGCTGTTTTTGATGGCGGAGCGCACCCTCTCTTTGCTCTCCTTTGTTGCGGTGGACGCAAGACCGACCATGTCATAGCCGGGAATGCCGCTGTTGATGTCGATCTCCACATCGACGCGATATCCCACGAGTCCGTCAAGCGCGTAACTCTTCAGCGAGGCAAGCATAAATTTCTCCTTAAGCAGTAGATTATTATAATTATCAATGAATTTTAACACATCGCGAACAAAAAGGCAATAAGAAATCCGCCTACTCCTAAAATAATAAACTAATTTAAAGAAAATTTTATATTTTTCGGCAAACATATTTTCAAATGCTGCCGGGCAAATGCGCAAAAATATCTCGAAATTTAATTCCGAAACGTCAAAAATCAAGTGCGTAATTATTTTTATAAATATTAAAAAACAGCATTCTAAACGTGTATTTTGATATTATACACAGAATTTTCAAAATCGACCGTCTTAGTCTTTTTCGTTTTCGCGCGAGACATTTTCATCTCCCGCCTCACCTATGCCGCCGCTCTCGTCAGAGCCGCACTCGTTTTCATCTGCCACCGCGCTCCCTTCCGCCTTTTCCGTCGCGCGCGCGTCCCGCACATAGCCGACGACAAGAAGTACGCCCGCAAACAAAAACGGTATAACAACGAGCACGACATAGCCGTACCATTTTGAGGCGAACTTCACAAATCCCGTGACGAGGGGCGAAACGCGTACGAATTTCGCCTTGACCTCGGACGGGCTCAGTCGCCAATCGTCTACGCGCGCGGCGGGAGAGTCGCCCTTCGTCTTGAAATAGTCCACGCCGCCGTCCTTTTTGTAAACGACGTCCACAATGCGATGCGTTATGTTGAATGACCCATATGGCGATTTAAAAGTGATGATGTCCCCGACTTCGAGCGCGTTCGCGTCCTCGACTTTCTTCGCTATAATGACCTCTCCCGCCTTTATTGTCGGCTCCATACTTTCGGTGACGACGTCGTAAAGGTAATATCCGAAAATGTTCGCCTCCCCGCCTTGGCTGCGCCTGTACAGCACGACGCCCACCATGACAGCCAAAAATGTAAACGCGACGAGCAAAAGTATCGTCGAAATGACGTTGTAGATCTTTTTCGCTTTTGAAATTTGCTTTTCTCCGCCTTTGCTCATATCGGATATCTCCGCATAGTCTCTACCCTTGCCGCTTTTCTACGTCGCCCTTGCCATTATCCGCGCTTGCCGCCGCGTCTAAGTCGTTCATGCTTTCTATGATCATTGTATTGAGGGTGAGCATACGGCGGAGCTCTTCCTCTTTTTCCTCGCTCAAGGGCACATTTTCTACGCTGTATTGCGCAGAATGATTGGCGCTTTCATAGTCCTCGATATATTGCCACAGCATAAGCGCCTTTTTGAAATTCGGCTCCATCAAGATGACGTTCGTGCGCATGATAGGCGGCCTTACGGGCGAGGAGTGTTTCATCGACTTCGCAAACGGCGACGCCAAAAGATCCGCGATCACGCGCTGTATCTTCGCGACGCGCTCCGTCTTTAAAAGCATATCCTCCGCTTCCCGCTTGTAGTCATAGCCAAGTTCGGCAACATACTCGACGCTGAAAGCCACCTTTTTGTCCGGCAGATCGAATTTCGACTTTACGCCGAGCCTCATCTCGTCGTGCGGTACGCTCGCATTTTTGAGCTTTTCAAACTGCGCCGCCACAAAATCTTTGAGTTTGAAAATAAGAGTGTATACAAATCTGTTTTCGTAAATTTCAAACGAGTCCTCTTTTGAGACGTTGAGTATCTTGTCTGGGATAACGCTTCCGTCCTTCTCTACTTTGGATATCATATTTGAATGCTGCGCGAGGTATTTGACAAAATCCGACGAAATTTCCTTTGCAAGCGAGACGTCAACTATATTCTCTTCCTGCGCTATAAAACGACGCGGATTTCTGACGATCGCGTCCAAATTCGGCAAAAACTTTTCTATGGTATCTATCCATTCGACGGATACGTCCCGCACTTGCTTTCTTTCGAGTTTAAAACTTGACGCCCCGCCGTCAACGCGCTTTTTGAACAGCTCGTAAAACTCCTCGTTGTCGAGGACGGAAACTAACCTATGCGCGTAGCGTTCGTACGTCTCTTTCGTTATATTTTCATCAGACATATCGTATTTTTCCGCCTCTTTCGGAAAATTTTCTCCGCCCCGCCCTGCCGATTTTTAGCGCGGGAGGGAGCAGCGCTAGTATAGTTTCTTTAAGCCCTTGAGATACTCCTTCGACTCCCGCATATTGTCCTTCCCAAACAGCTTGTCAAGATATGATATCAAGCCGTCGATCTCATCGCGGATATATGAGAGGTTCAGCGACTCGAACTTGCGGAAGATCTTGTTGCATACCACATGATCGAGCGCTTCCGTCTCCGTGCCGCCGCAGCCGACATACACAGGAACAAAATCCTCAATTTGCTTTAAGATACGGTTGCCAAACGCAAGTCTGAAATGCTGTATGAGATAGTCGTCGAGAAGGTTTATTTTGTCGAGGCTCTTTTTAGAGACCTTATACTTTTGCTTGCTCTCCTCAAACAGCGCCTCAAGACGTTTGTAGCTTACGCATGCGCCGTCCGTATAAGGTGCTTTGAACGGAACGCCTTTAGAATTTATGTTGATGGGCATAGCGCGGTCGTACACCTTGTCCGATATGGCAAAAGTAGAGTCGTCGTTGTTCAAAGTGCCTACGAACCATATATTCCAAGGCAGACGAAAACGCCCCTTTTCTATGTGGACGGGGTCGCTCGCCCAACCCGACGGGACAAGGTCTACCACCCAATCGTCCTTTGACGGCAACTCCAAAATGGACAACATCTCCGCAAAATAGTACTCGACGCGCGCGATATTCATCTCGTCGAGCACAATGAGATATATCTTGTCGTTCCAGGTCGCCTCGTACAGTTTCCCCAGCACCTCGGTCTCGTTGAATCGCTTTGTAAATTCGTTGAAATATCCAAACAGCTCCGACCTGTCTCGCCAGGAGGGTTGCACGGGCGCTATGGTCGCGGGATTACTCAAAAACATTCCCATAGCATACGGCAACGAAGTCTTGCCCGTGCCGGATATCCCCTGCAATATGATGAGCCTCGTTGTTGCCATACCTGCCACAAACTGCCTGATTAGGCGCGGTTCATAATAAAGTTTCAAGCGCGAACAGGCGAAGTTGCGAAAACGGTTGCAAAACTCGGGCAAAGTGATGTCGTCGTTGTACAAAAGCGGGATATCGTCCGCATACATACGGTCGATCTCAGCAAGTTTTGAAAAGCGGGAGCCGCCCTCCGCGCTTGCGTTTTGTACGCCGTCCTCGACGTCTTTGCCCGCCTCGACCTCATATCTGCCGACGTCGCTCAAGCGCATCGCGAGGATACGCTCCTTCTCCTCGCTCATCTTGACGAGCTGCTTTTTCAGATCCGTGCATTCCTCGACAAGATCCTGCGGAAGGACTTTGTCCTTGTTGAGCCTCACGAGCTTACGCAAGCCGAGTATGGCAAGCACGACAACCGCAGCGATCGCGGCAAATACGAGTATGACAAAAATCATTGCCACAGCCCATTCTCCCGCGCCGAAATTTTCCGTGTAATTTTTAAACGCGTCCCTGTAGCCATCGTTATAAAAGATGTGAAGGACGCCCCAAAAGACGCTGCCTATCCCATTTTCATAGAATGCGCCCAAAAATGCCTTCAGAAATTTAAAAACCGCGTTGATATCCATACTGCTCCCCATCAAGATCCAAAACGCGCAGTTTAAGATCCCGTATCCAAATTTCGTCCGTCCCGCACTCTGCGCGCGATCAACGACGTTGAGCGTCCCGAATATATATTTTGATTTTATGTCATCTCATCGGCTTTGTCAATCAAAGAATTCGCCAAGATCCCCCTATATTCGCATTTAGCCTAATTTTTAAGCGCATTTTAAACTTAGTGCCTTCTAAATCGCGGGAAGGCTTTAGGCCGCATTCATGTGGACGCAATCGAAATTTATGGCGACGCTCGCTTTTTGAGCCCTAGCGCCCTCCCTCCGCCGCGATATCATTTACGGCATGGCGTGAGATTTCAATGCCAATCCAACATACAGTCTTGCGGCCATTAACCGCTTTTCGTTTCGACGGTCTCATCCAGAAAGCGTCCCAACTTGTTCATCATCTGAGCTTTATGCTCCATAAACGAATGAGCATATCTCTTGAGCGTGATCGTTGGGTCGCGGTGCCCCATTATCTCTGAGAGCGTCTTGACGTCCATACCCACTTCGAGCGCGCGAGTGGCAAAGGTATGACGAAGAGCATGAAAACCCTTGCGCGCTATATTCAACTTTTTCAATATCCTCTCGAAAGTGCGTTGATAGACTCTGATTTGAGCCCCATATTCGCTTTTTGCCGCTACAACGTAGCGCGAGTGCGTCTGTTTTTTGAGCTGTTTGAGCTGCACGACGATCTGTTTCGGAAGAGGGATCACCCTCTCGGAACATTGCGTTTTTGTCGTATCCATGACTTTTAAGTAGTGTCCGCCCTCCCAACTGTCATAGCAGGACTTCGACACCCGTGCCACGCCGTTTTTTAGGTCTATATCCTCCCATGTGAGCGCAAGCAACTCGCCTATGCGCAATCCCGTATACATCGACAGCAATATGCCGAAGAGGTAAGGCGTTTTGTGAGTCAAAACGTAGCTTTCGATCTTTTTTTGCTCGGCTTTATTAAAGCATACGACTTGTTTTACCCTCGCTTTGGGGCTGATTATAGCGTCAGTGTATTGACTGTGCGCTATTCCGAGAGCGACCGCTTTTTTGATGGACGACCTCATCACGAACATCACGCCGTTCACGGTGCTTGCCGCCAAACCCCTATCGCTGAGCGAGGTCGCAAATTTTTGCAATCTCAATGCGGAAAGCTCGTCGATATCGTACTCGCCCAGTGCAGGGAGCAAGTATATCTCCGTCTGTCTGAGGTATTTCGTGTATGTCCTTTCTTTTGTCAAAGGTTTGACGTACAGCTCCAACCACTCTTTCAACCATGTCTTGAATAACATCATAATTTCTCCTTTTCTTTTTTTCGGATAATATCCGATTTTTTGAATATCATACTTTTTTTGCTGATTTTTTGCATAAAAATATTTATTTTTCACATTATAACAAACAAATTTTGGCTCGACGCGTTCAACTTTGCGAGAAGTAGCCAAAGAATAAAAATATGTATTTGCAATATTGCTTGAAGCTAAAATGCAACGAAAATAATTAATAAAATCAGATTTCTCAGGATATATCTCTAACAAACCATATGCATAGGAAAACGGCGAGGCAAGCTCTCGCCGTTTTCAAACCTGTTCAAATCTTGTATCGGACGAATTTTCTCCCTCATTCGGAGCGCCGCATGCGGTCGAAAATGCCTAAACGATTTTAAAAGCTATGTCCAAGGCTAAATGTGCTGTCGCCTAAGATGCCTTATTGTCAGAGCAAATGCTTTTACGCCGCTTGTTTATACCAAACCGCTTTCTTTTCCTGCAAGATAGGATAGCATTTGTCGGGATAATCCGTCATAACGGTATCGGCGCCGTTATCAATAAGTTTTGCCATCACTTTCTCGTCGTTTATCGTCCAATACTGGACTGCGATACCGAGGCTGTGCGCATAGTCTATGAACGCTTTCGTCGTGAAATCATAGAAGCCCGTCGTGAGACCCACGGGGATCTGCAGCACTCTGTATCCGAGATTTGCGGGATTTTGCTTTACTCCCCACAGGAAAGCAAAGTAGAAGTTGAGCACTTCGAGTATGCCAGCGCTGCGTTTGATCTCGCCCTTATACGCCTTGTCCATATACTTTGTGATGTCGCCGTTGAAAGTGCCGACTATGACGCGATCCTTGATACCGTGATCTACCATAGCCTGATACAGCAGGTCCATAGACTTCTTGCCTACATCGCCCTTGTCCTTGATCTCGATGACATAGTTAAGATCCTTTTTGGGACGGACGTCCTCAAGATAGGTCAATATTGCGTCGAGCGTAAGAATGCCGACCTCAGCTTCTTCTATCTCTTGTTGAGTTGTGAGATTTTTGTACGGAGTAGTGGTGACCTCTTTGCCGTCGATTGTCTCCGTCCTCTCAAAATTATAGCCGAAATTTAGCGTCTTAAGCTCGTCGAGCGTGAGATCCTGCACTTTCAATTTCTTTTTTCCAAACACTTCCGGACCGTTTGATGTGCGGTCTATCTCATGGTCGTGCATGAGCACAAGGTGCCCGTCCTTGGTGAGGTGCACGTCAAATTCGACGATGTCCACTTTGTAGCCCGCCTTGTTTTCCATACACTGTTTGAATGCAGCGAGAGTCTCCTCCGGTTCGACGCCGCCGCCCGCGCGGTGAGCTGACAACATTGTCATGCCCTCGCCCGCGATGTATTGGTTTGTGCCGTCGTTAGCCTTGCAATCGGTACGTTTGCCCGCGCCCGTCAGCGGCAGAATTATGATGTTTAGCACAAACACCAGAATAAGTGCGCTGAGCGGCAAAAAGATTGCCAGCTTTGCGCCCTTTGACAATGGTTTTCTTTCCTTTTTTTCCCTTGCCATAGTTGTTCCCCCCTTGTTAAAGTTGATATGATTATACCACATCATTTTATACATTTCAAGAGCGCAAGTTCAAAAATTGATCGCCCCATCAAATTTCAACATGCAAAAGTCCACGTCGCTTTGCGGGGATTTCCTGAACATACGCTCAAATATAGATTTTTCAAGTTGAACTGCGACATTATCATTGCGTTTACATCTCGCGCTTATCGAAATTGTCTTGGACGAAAATATCAAATGCCCTTGCCTCCCACCGATAAAATACTTTTCCGAACAAAAACAAAAAAATAATTTTACAACTATTCGATTTTGTATTGAAAAATATATTCTTTTGTGTTATTATATTTTTATTCTAATAAGGGAGATCACTATGGAACAAAATGTATTGAAAAAAAACAGTTCTATCGGCGCCAAGCTGTGGGCTCCTATCGTCGGTTTCGGCATAGTGGGTCAGCTGGCTTGGGTCATTGAGAACATGTACTTTGCCACATTTGCGCAGAACCTGCTCGACAAGTTTGGCAACGCCTATTATATCGCGACTACCTTAATGGTCATTTTGTCGGCTATAACGGCGACGGCGTCCACCATTTTCGCGGGCGGATTGTGCGACAGGACAGGCAAACGCAAACCATTCATCGCCTTCGGCTATATCATTTGGGGCGTTACGATAATGTTGTTTGCGGCGATCAATGTCGGATTTGACAAATCTAAGGTCGCAGGTATCATCGCTATGCTCGTCATCTTTGACTGCATAATGACCTTCTTCGGCTCCACCGCAAACGACGCCGCATTCAACACCTGGCTCACCGACGTCACGGACACCAAAAACCGCGGACGTATCAACGCCGTGCTGTCGATAATGCCCGTCCTTGCAATGGTACTTGCAATCGTCATCGCTATGTTCACATTCGACGCAGGCTTTGACAGAGTCGATCCCCAAAAGGGCTTCATCGAGGGCAATCCTCTTATGTACAAGCTGTTCTTCATAATCATGGGCGTCATCCCGATGGTTGCTGGCGTACTTGCTATATTCACGCTGAAAGACTCGCCCAACATCGTCAAGGACAGCAATCCGAACGTTTTGAAGGAGACCTTCTACGGCTTCAGAAAGGACGTCATCAAGAGCAACAAGATGCTGTACGTCACTTTGGCGGCGATGTGCATCATCGGCATTTCTCAACAGGTATTCATGTCCTACCTCATCAACTTCATCACCAAAACCCTCGGTATAACCGATTACTTCTTGCCCCTCGGCGGAGTCATCGTCGGCGCGGCGGTCATGACAGGCGTTTTGGGTCTGTTCTACGACAAGGTGGGTAAAAAGCACTTCTACTTCCCGCTCATGGGTATAGTTTTTGCGAGCACCCTCTTGATATACCTTATGAAATTTATGGGTGAGGGCGCATATTTGCCTATGTTGGTCGTCATAGGCATCCTGCTTATGGGCAGCTTGTTCTCACTCAACGGCGCGCTTATGGGATCCTTCCAGGATTACATTCCCACAGGCACGGAGGGACGTTTCCAGGGCGTAAGAATGTGCTTCACCGTCCTTATCCCCATGGTCATCGGCCCCATCATCTCGCTCATCATTGGTATGAATAGCTTTGATGCAAATGACGCTGAAGCTATTGCAAAGCCCGGCTTCGAAATGTTCCTCGCTGCCGCTGTAGTTGCAGTGCTCGCGTTCATCCCGCTCATCTTCGTGTACAAGGATTCCGACCGTCTGCGCGCCGTCGCGCTTGCAAGACATGAGGAAGAAATGGCTGCTGAAAAAGCTGCTGAAGAAACGGAAACCACCGATGAGGTCGAACTGCTCGAGGCAAACGAGTTTGCAGAAGCACCCGCCGCAGACATCGACTCCGCAGAGGGATCTGCCGACGAAAACAAGGACTAAACTAAAACAATAACATGACTTAAAAAGTCAACTTGTCAAAATTGACATTTCAAGCGGCGCGACAAATTCTCGCGCCGCTTATTTTTACCCCATAAAAACGCTACGCAATTTTTTTGACCCAAATCAAATAACCCATAAAATTTGCCACGCTCATACTTAACCCAAATCTCGATTTACAATTTTTGCGGTGTCATTCCGAGCGATACGGAATCCCCGCAAAAATACGCAGTGTTTTTGTGGGGTAAGGCGTCGAGAAATCCCCTTGCCCTAGTTGTCATTCCGAGCGAAGTCGAGGAATCCCCGAATAAAGAGGGACTTCCTGCTTCGCACCGGGGGATGTTTCGACTTCGCTGCGCTCCGCTCAACATGACAGTAAATATACTTTTGTCATTCCGAGCGCAGTCGAGGAATCCCCCTGTATACCCCACGAAAATACGAAGTGATTTTGCGGGGTATAGTGAAACATCACCTTGTACTTCGCCAAAGTATGATAATCAAAAAAATAAAACAGACGGCTATGCAAATGCAAAACCGCCTGTTATGTTTTTTGATCATCAAATTACTTCTTTGTCTCTTCCTCGCGCTTCTTCGCGTCCGCGATTATCTTGTCGTTGTTTGTAGCGGGGACTTCCTCATAGCGGACGAGTTTCATCTCGAACTTGCCTCTGCCCTGCGTCATGCTGCGCAGATCCGTAGCATAACGGAACATCTCGGCTTGCGGGACCTCCGCTGTGATGATCTGTTTGCCGCCCGCCATATCCGTGCCGAGTATCCTGCCGCGGCGCTTGTTCATATCGCCAAGGATATCGCCGAGGAACTCATCGGGGACTGTTATCTTCGCTTCCATGATAGGCTCGAGAAAACAGGGGGACGCCTTGGGGATAGCCGCTTCATACGCGAGCCTTGCGGCGGTGATGAACGCAATTTCCTTGGAGTCAACGGGGTGATATTTGCCGTCGTCGAGGGTCGCCTTGACGTTGACCATGGGATAGCCCGCGAGCATGCCGTGTTTTATCGCCTCTCTCAAGCCCTTTTCGACGGCGGGGATGAACTGACGCGGGACTGCGCCGCCGACGACTGCATCCACAAACTCGAACACGCCGTCCTCCGCGCCCGGCTCGAACTTGACCCAAACATCGCCGAACTGACCTGCGCCGCCCGATTGTTTCTTGTGTCTGCCCTCTTCGCGAGCCGCCTTGCGTATCGTCTCTCTATAAGCGACGCGGGGCTCCTGCCACGTGATGTCGATGCCGAGTTTAGCCTTGACGCGCTTGCACATGATGTCGAGTTGCGCCTCGCCGAGACCGCTTATAAGCACGTCGCCCGTCTCGATATTCTTCTCAACTTTGAACGTCGCGTCCTCGTCCTGCATCTTGATGAGACCCTGTATCGCCTTTTCCTCGTCCTTGAGCGCCTTGACGGCGTAGGAGATGACGGGCTTCGGGAACTCTATCTTTTCAAACTCAAGCTTGTTGTCGGGAGCGGCGAGCGTATGATTTGTGTTTGTGTACACAAGTTTTGCCACAGCGCCGATGTCGCCAGCGTTGAGGCTGTCCACCATCTCCTGCTTCTTGCCTTTGAGCACGTAGAGCTGACCTATCTTCTCCGTCTTGCCCTCCGTGGTGTTCACAACTGAGTCGCCGTTTGAAAGCTTGCCCTGTATGACCTTGAAGATGAGCAACTTGCCCACATACGGGTCAACGACGGACTTGATGACTTGCGCGCTGAAAGGCGCCGACGCGTCCACGGGCACCTCAACCTCGCTGCCGCCGACGATAGCCTTGATCTTGTGCGCATGCGTGGGAGACGGCATGATGTCGAGGATGTAATCCATGAGCCTCTTGACGCCCTTTGACGTGAGCGCGTTGCCAGCCATAAGAGGGATAAAGCTGTCGTCCATGACCGCTTGATGCAGACCCTTTTGGATCTCTTCCTCGGTGAACTCCTCGCCGTCGAAGAACTTCATCATAAGCTCCTCGTCAGTCTCTGCGACAAGCTCCATAAGTTTGGACTTGAACTCCTCTATCTCGCCGCTTATTGTCGCTGGGATAGCGAGAGTTGCGGATTTGCCGCTCGTGTCGAAAGTCTGTCCGGAAAGCACCGCGACGGATCCTACCATCTTGCCGCCTTCCATGATGGGCAGCTCGAGTGGGACGACCGCGGGATATTTTGCCATTATAGCCTTTGCCGTGCCAAGAAAATCCGAATTTTCTTTGTCTACGGCGTTTATGAAGATGAATGCGGGAGTCTTTTTCTCCGTACACATCTCAAGAGCCTTCTCCGTGCCGACCGTGACGGAGCCGCTTGCGGACGTGACTACGACCGCGCTGTCCGCCGCGTGCAGTGCCGCGACCATCTCGCCCTCGAAATCGAAGAAACCGGGGACGTCGAGTATGTTTATCTTCTTGCCTTGATGTATGGCATAGCCGAGGGACAAGGATATTGATATCTTGCGCTTGATCTCCTCGTCGTCATAGTCCATGGTGGAGGAGCCGTCGTCCACCTTGCCAAGGCGGTCGATAGTCTTTGTCTCGAACATCATCGCCTCTGCGAGGGAGGTCTTGCCCTCTCCCGAGTGACCGATGAGCGCGACATTGCGGATTGACTCAGTGTCAAAAACTTTCATAATTACCTCAATATTATAAAATTGCGTGATAAATAGATTTTAGCTTATTTTCATACAAATTTCAACTGTTTTACGGATATAATTTTCAAAAATAAAAAACGTTGCCGCGCCTTGCCCGCCCGCTCCCTAAAAATATTCGGAACTGCGGCAGTCAAAACGCAAGAAACAACGCGACGGATAGCATCCCGAAACAAATGCCTAAAAAAAATAAAAAACAGATATTCTAAATGTGTAAATTTAAAATTTGATTTATTCTTTGAGTTGCTCAAAACACACATGAAAACGTATGATCGTCGCGTTCGTCATATTTTGCCGCCCATTTGAATAAAACGAAGTATGCGCACGATAGGCATTTACGACAGCGGCATAGGCGGGCTGACCGTCCTCCGTGAAATATTGAAAAATTTTGAGGGCAACGCGATATATTATTATGCAGACAACGCCCACGCGCCCTTCGGCTCGCTCGACGATAACGAGCTTTCTCTTGTCATCGCGGACGGGCTTGCCGCCGTACAGGCAAATTCGGACGTTACCGTCGTCGCCTGCAACACGGCTTCCACGCTTTTAAAAAGCCTTGCGCGTGGCACAAAATATGAAGATAAAACGCAAATCGACACGTTTAGAATGTCAAAATGTGATGATAGACCTCACATTAAACCTATCGTCGGGATACTGCCGCCCACAGCCTCATATGCGCGCGAAAATCTTGTCATAGACTCTCCGTCAAAGACGCTATTGCTTGCCACGGAAGGCACAAAGCGACACTTGAACATTGTAGACGGCATGCAGGTCGCGTCCACTCCCGAGCTTGCCGCTATAATAGAAAACGCCTTGAGGGACGGGGACGACCTCTCCTCGCTGCGCCCCTACCTCGAAGAAAAACTCTCGCCGTTCGTAGGCGTAAAAAACGTCATATTGGGGTGTACGCATTACCCGCTGTGCAAGCGTCAGATTTTTGAAGTCTTAGGCAGAGTGCGCTTTTTCGACGGCACAAGCGCCCTCATCAAAACGCTTGATGAGTTTGTCGAAAAAAATCAAGCTTTTTCCGCCCCTGTAAACTTCGCCTTTTCCGGCGCCGACGAAACTCAAAAGTACTCCCGCATTTTGAAAAATCTCGTAAACAATGCATACTGATTGCCTATCCCGTCGCGTAACCGTACATATAAGAACTCAATATTCAAGCAATCAACGTCAATCCATGCCCAAGCATTTGATACTACTTTTTTATATAAGTCACGAAAACGCCTCGTTTATTGCGTCGGCTATGATGTTTGCGGCGTTTGTAGCCATAAAGTCGATATCCTTGGGCGCGACGACAAGTCCCGACAGCTTTTTGTCCGCCATAGTCTCGCGCAACTTAAATTCGTTGACGGGCGAACCCTGCCCCTCGCAAAACTCCTTTACAAAACCGTACAGCGCCGTGCGCAGCGAGAGCATGAGCGGTACGCCTATCGCGATGACGGGCACTCCCAACACACTCTTGTCTATGCGCTCCTTGTCCTGTCCCACGCCGCTCCCCGGCGCTATCCCTGCGGTGGAAACTTGAAAAGAAGTGCCTACGCGCGTCACATTTCCCGTCGCAAGGCTGTCCACGAGTATGACGAGAGCGGGCTTTATCTTGTCCGTGACCGCGCTTGCGAGCTCCGCGGACTGTATGCCCGTCCTGCCGAGCACGCTTGTAGCGAAGGCGCAGACGCTCTGTTTGCGCACTTCGGAGATGTTCTGCCTTGTGACTTCTATGCCGTCCGCTGTGCGCTGTCCCAAGGAATCCGCGGAGATATCCGCATTGCCAAGCCCTATCACAAGTACGGGCGACGTCTTTTTGAGCGTCCCCGCAAGCCGCGATATCGTATTCGCCAAATATCCTTTTACGGCGGAGGCGGTCTTTAGCGACGAATGCACGCTTAAAGGACAATCATAGGTGATATATACGCCCCTGTCCCTGCCGACCTGCCTTGCAAGCTCGTCGTTTTTGATGTTCAAAGTGTGCCGTACAATGCCCATTGCCAACTCAAAGTGCTCTGAGAGATCGTACGCTCCCTGCCCTTCGGCGGCCTCTAAAACCATATCTGTAACAAAATGCGAACCGTCCATAGCCATATTTTGTGCATGATTTGAAAAAATAAAGCAAAAAACGGTTGCAAGTTTTCGCGCTTTATGCTAATATATCAAAAGATATCCATCAGAATACGAGGAGATAATAATGCCAAATATCAAATCAGCCAAAAAGAGAGTCATCACATCTCAAAAGAGCAACGCCATCAACACCTCCAAAAAGTCAGAGGTCAAGACCGCCGTCAAGAAGTTCAACGCCGCCGTCGAGGCAAAGGACGTCAAACTTGCGGAGCAACTCCTCAAGGAAGCATACTCCGTCATCGACTGCGCAATGAAGGACGGCATCTACAAGAAGAACACGGCGTCCAGAAAGAAAGCTACGCTCGGCAAGCTGCTCTATCAGCTCCAATCCGAGGCAAACTGAGTTTACTCTCGTAAATTCTGTATTCTGATATATTGATAAAAAATCGTCCCCACAGACGATTTTTTCAATTTTATATTTAATAAACTTCTACGTTCTACGCACTGAGACACGGGCGCAACATCAGCGCTTGAGCGCTTGGGGATAGGCGTTTGTACCTCGCGGACATAGCGTTGATAAAATTAAAAAACCCCACCTCTGCGCTTTAAGCAGTGGCGGG
>CANRBM010000029.1 GCA_947628855.1 uncultured Clostridia bacterium
ACACATACAGGAGCGAGGCTATAGGCGCAGGCAAAAAGAGCGTAGCGCTCAGATTCTATTTTGCAAATCTGACGCGTACGCTCACTGACGCGGAGATAAATGCGGCAATGGACAAGATACTCTCCGCGCTCAAGCGCAAAGTCGGCGCAAAGATAAGATGAAATTAAAACTATCGCAAATGCATTTGGGAGGCATGAATGTTTGATCAAAAGAGTCTAAATACGCTCGAATATCCCAAGATACTCGCGGAGCTTGCGGGACAAGCGCAGTCCGAGGGCGGAAAGGCAAAGGCAAGAGATCTTGTCCCTTGCGTCACGCTCGCTGAGGCGGAGCACGCGCTTGACGAGACTTTCGAGGCGGATAGGGTGCTTTTCGAGTACTCTTTGAGCCCCTCTTTTGCGATAGAAAACATAAGCGACAGCCTCGTTAAGGCAAAAAAAGGCTCCGTACTGTCCATAGGCGAGCTGATGAAGGTGGGGCGCGCGCTCCGCGTATCGCGCAGACTCAAAAAGAGTATTTCGACCGCTAAAGACGTCCCCATACTCTCCGCTATGGCAAGCGTGCTGTATGAGAATGAGAGGCTTGAAAAGAGCATATATGACGCCTTCATTTCCGAGACCGAAGTCGCAGACAACGTCACGCCGGAGCTCAAGGCTATCCGCGCGCGCATACGCAAGATAAACGACAACATTCGCACAAAGCTGCAACTCTACATCACCTCGCCCACATACAGCAAGTATCTTCAAGACAGCATAGTGACCGTGCGCGGCGACAGGTATGTCATTCCGCTCAAAAGCGACTTCAAGGGCACTATCCCGGGGCTTGTACACGACCAATCCGCCTCGGGTTCCACGCTTTTCGTGGAGCCTATGCAGGTTGTGGAGATGAACAATGAGCTCAAAGTCGAGCTTATGAACGAACAGGCGGAGATAGAGCGCATATTGCGCAACTTTTCCGCATACGTCGCGGCGAGCGCGGACGAGATGAGGGACAGCTACGGCGTCGTCGTGGATATGGACCTCATATTTGCAAAAGCGCAGCTCGCACGGGAGTACAAGGCGGTGCGGCCGACCCTCAACGATTTAGGGCTTATAGATATACGCGCGGGACGACATCCGCTCATAGACGCGGACAAAGTCGTGCCCGTGTCGCTGAAACTTGCAAAGGATGAGAAAATGCTGCTCATCACGGGACCGAACACGGGCGGAAAGACGGTCACTCTCAAGCTCGCGGGATTGTTTGTGCTTATGGCTATGAGCGGACTTTATCTGCCCGCAAAGGGCGCGGACATATCCATATTCGACGGCGTGTACAGCGACATCGGCGACGAACAGAGCATAGAACAAAGCCTGTCCACATTCTCCGCGCACATCAAAAATACAATAGGCATTCTGGACGTCATCACAGACAAGTCACTCGTGCTCTTTGACGAGCTAGGCGCGGGCACGGACCCGAGCGAAGGCGCGGCGCTCGCGGTGAGTATTGCGGAATATCTGATATCTAAAGGCACAAAATCGCTTGTGACGTCGCACTTCAATGACCTCAAAGAGTTTGCGCTCGTGACAAAAGGCGTCGTGGCGGCGTCTATGGAGTTTGACGCGGAGACATTTTCGCCCACATTCAAGCTGGTTATGGGCGCGATAGGCAGCTCCAATGCGCTTGCGATCGCGGAAAAACTAGGACTGAACAAGGAGATAATAGAAGGCGCGCGCGGCAAGATATCCGTGGAAAAGCGACAATTCGACAGCGTGCTTTCCGCGGCGGAACAGACCAGACAGCGCGCCGCCGCGCTCGTGAACGAGGCGTCCAAGGACAGAGAGGACGCCGCAAAAGCTCTTCAAGAGGCGGAAAAACAGAAAAAGATCGTCGAAGAGAAGCGCGAAAAGTTGGACGAGAGCATACGCAAGGAGACAAAACGGCTCATAGAGGACAGCGTTGACGAAGCGGAAGAGCTTATCGACCAAATCAAGGAGATACTTTCAAAGCCGGAACCCGAGATGACCGAGGCGGATCTTTTTGAGGCAAGGGCGATAAAGCGTAAGCTCGAGACTATGTCCGCGGCATACGATGAGGAGGCTGTCATCGAGGACGCTCCCGATCCGTCTCCGCTTGCGGACGGCGACGAGGTGTGGATCAAGTCGCTTTCCAAGCGAGGCAGACTTGTGTCAGTAAATTCGCGCGGCGAGGCTATGGTAGCCCTCGGCAAGATCTCCGTAAAGGTGAAAAAAGGCGATTATTACAAAGTAAAGAGTAAAAATTGACTCAAATCGCGGCATTTTGAGAGTAATGGAAGATATGACGGGACAATATACGCAAACAGTTGAGGTCGTGGTGGACGGCAAGGCGAAGGCGACGCAGTGGATAGGCATCGCGGCTATACTGTTGTCGCTTGGATTTATCATACTTGCGGCGTTTGTCAACTGGTATCTGATGTTCGGATTCGCAGCGTTTTTGCTCATAGGCATAATTCAGATACATCGCTACAACCTTGTCACAAGGGAATACATCTACAGCTTTTCCGATACGCGGCTCGTCGTCGCAAAAAAGGACGTGGTAAATCGTACGCGCAGGGTGCTAGCGGTGCTTTTCAAGGATGTGATAAGCTTTGCGCCGCTCGAGGGGTTGAGCGAGGACGGCGACATTGTCTGTTGCAAAAATATCAGCGATATGGGCGTGTACGCGTTGGATTTCAAGGCGGGAGAGGAAGTTTGCAGACTGCTATTTGCGCCCGACGAGTATATGACGGAGCTCATAAAGCATAGGCTCGAAAACGTCTCAGACGAGGAAAAGGAATGAAAATGGGCAAGGAGAGCAAAAAAACGATATATCTTGACAATGCGGCGACAACTCCCATGTGCGACGAGGCGGCTAGTGCATTGAGCGCCGCGTTGGCGCCCGCATTTTTCAATCCTTCCGCGAGATATATGCCATCGGCCGGCGTATATGAACAAATAAACAGGGCAAGAACGCTCATAAAAGGCGCGCTTGGCGGCGCGCTTGGTGAGGTATATTTCAATTCGGGCGGCACCGAGGGCAATAATACCGTATTGTTCGGGGCAAAAGGTCGCAAAGGTAGCCGTATCATTATTGGCGAAGGGGAGCATGACTCTGTGTATGCGCCCGCTATGGAGCTTAAAAACAGCGGCTATGACGTGTGTTTTGCGCCTATAAATACGGACGGCAGCGTAAATTTTGAAAAATTCAAGGAACTTTTGAATGAAAACGTGTCGCTTGTCAGTATAATGCACGCCTCAAACGAGACGGGCGCGATAAACGACATCGCAAAATTCGTAAGGGCAACAAAGAAAGTCGCGCCGGAGGCGATATTTCATAGCGACGGAGTACAGGCGTTTTTGAAACTTCCGCTGTCCGTCGCCTCTCTCGGTGTGGACGCGTACACCGCCACTGCGCACAAGATACACGGTCCGAAGGGAATAGGGGCACTGTATGTCAAGCACGGCGCAAAGATAAAGCCTTTGCTTTTGGGCGGAGGGCAGGAATCCGGTTTCCGCAGCGGCACCGAAAGCAGTCCGCTCATACTCTCATTTGCTGCCGCTATACAACATGAATATGAAAAATTTGACGAAAACTATTCTAAATTACGCAATTATCGAGAATACTTTGTTAAAAAATTGCAAGAAAAAATCCAAAATATAGCGATAATAACGCCGCTTGATAATTCTGTTCCGAACATTTTGAGCGTGGCGTTTGAAAATGTGCGCGGAGAGGTATTGCTGCACTGCCTAGAGGAGGACGGCATACTCGTCGGGACGGGCTCCGCTTGCGCGTCTCACCATGAGAGCAGGTTCAAAAAGCTGTTCGGCTTGGATGAAAGTCACCTTGAAGGCGTGATACGCTTCAGTTTTGCGGAGGAAAACGACATAGGCGACGTCGACTTTGTTATAGAGCGCGTCGCGACGCACGTAAAAGAGCTTTCAAAGACAATCAGACAGTGACAGCGTCAATACACAAAATTTATTTAAAAGGGGAAATATGGGCAAGAGAGTCATCATCTTAAGATACGGGGAGATATTCCTCAAAGGCAAAAATCGTAGCTATTTTGAGAGCCTTCTCATCAAAAACATCAAATATTCGCTGGACAAACTTCTGGGCGAGGGCAAATACTCCTTCAACCGCTCGCAAGCGCGCTACAGCGTCGAGGACTATGACGAGATACGCGAGGCGGAGATAGTGGACAGGCTGACGAAAGTTTTCGGCATACATTCTCTGTCCGTCGCCGTCAAAGTGCCGAGCGACTCGGAGCACAACTTTGCCGCGATAAAGGAGGTACTTAAGCCGCTTGCCGAGGAGTTGGAAGAGGAAAACGTCATCAAAAACGCCACTTTCCGAGTGACCGTGAAGCGCGCGGACAAGCGTATAAGCATGCCGTCCTACGAGATAGCGGCGGAGCTTGCGGGGACGGTGCTCAAATACACCTCTTTTAAGGTAAATTTGAAAAAATTCGACTATGATTTCGAGGTGGACATTCGCGAAACGGGCGACGCTTACGTTTTCAGCAAAGTCATTCCGTGCGCGGGCGGGCTGCCCGTAGGCTGTTCATCAAAGGGTATGCTTTTGCTCTCGGGCGGCATAGACTCTCCCGTCGCGGCGTACATGATGGCGAAACGCGGCATGAAGCTTGTCGCGGTGCACTTTGCGTCTCCGCCGTACACATCTGAGCTTGCCAAGCAAAAAGTCAAGCGTTTGCGTGACATAGTCGAGGCGTACACGACGCATATGAAACTGTACGTCGTTCCATTCACTAACATCCAACTCGCCATACACGAGCACTGTCCCGCGGAGTACATGATCACGATAATGCGGCGGTTCATGATGCGTATCACGACAAAGCTCGCAGCCTCGCAGGAGTGCAAAGCGATAGTCACGGGCGAAAGTTTGGGGCAGGTGGCGTCGCAGACGGTGGAGAGCATGACGTCTACGGAGAGTTGCGCGGGGTTGCCCATATTCAGGCCGCTCATAGCCTTCGACAAAGAGGAGACTATGGACATCGCGAAAAAAATCGGCACTTACGACACCTCGATAGAGCCGTATGAGGACTGCTGCACGGTGTTTTTGCCCAAAAATCCCGCTATAAAGCCGCGCATGGAGAGAGTAGCGCAAGCGGAGCAAGCCCTTGACATAGACGCCCTCGTCGAAGAGGCTATGAAGAACATCGAAGTGCTTTAAAATTAAAAGTTACTAAAACGTGACCATTTATTGATGAGGCTTGCAAAAGTCGGCGCCCGTATTCAGAGCGAGGATAATTTTATGTCAAAAGATATGCGGATATTGCCGCTCACATATGAACATTTCGACGCCGTAAAGCGCATGATGCGCGTCTTTTACGCGTCGCCCGCCGTGTCTACAGACGGCTCAGAGGAGATATTTTCGGCAGATCTTGCCGAGTGCGCAGGGGACAGCCCATATGCGGAGGGTTATGTGTTTGAAGAGGACGGCGCGCTCATAGGCTACGCGATGCTTGCAAAGAGCTTTTCCACCGAATTCGGCAAGCCGTGCGTATGGATAGAGGACATCTATCTCATTCCCGAGCGGCGAGGGCTGGGATACGCGGGCGCATTTTTCTCATTTGTCGACGAAAAATATGATGGCTGGCTTAAACGTTTGGAGCTCGAACCCGACAACGCAAGCGCGCTCGTCGCATACAAAAAGGCGGGATTTTCCGCTCTGCCGTATCTGGAGCTGAAAAAATGATCCCGCCATGCTTGAAATGTCGCTGTATAATGTACGGCGCAAAGTCAAGCCGCAGATACAAGTCCTATATCGACCGCTCCCGGCTCAAAAAACACGCGTTTTTTGTTTGAGGAATTTATTTCATCATTGTCTTTCAGTGTGCAGACAAGCTCGTATTCCACGCTGTTTCCAAATCCCATAGGGACGTCTCGCACTCTCACTGTTTCACCCGTACCGTCGGACGCGAATATCAACGCTCTTCCCAATATATCCGTCCTGTACAAGCGATATTCGCATATAGAGGAAGTGTCAAAGCTCGCCTCGACGTGTCCTTCGCGCACTTTGACGGTTAGCTCGCAGGGCGGCGCGGTGTCAAACAGTCCGAAGTCAGCGCTTGGCACATTATCTACATCGAAATAGCAAGTGCGCCTGTACTTTTTCGGCGTATTTTCGCTTGCGACGACCACCCTTTTTTGTATAGAAGTGGAGTATTCGTCCACATCGACCGCCACTACGTCCGCGTCAAGAGTGAGTGTAAATCTTTCGTCCGCGCACTCATAAAGTTTTTTCCATATGCCCGCCGCGTGCATGGTAGGGTAGCCTCCGCCTCTTTCGGTCATGCCGTCGTCACTGCCGTGCCATACCGCGACGGTGAAATTGTCGTTGTAGCTTGCAAGCCACGCGTCGCTGTTTTTGAGGTCGGAGCGCTCCGCTGTACCTGTCTTAGCCGCTACGTCGAAGGGGAGCGCGCTCAAAGTACGCGCCGTGCCGTCTTTAACGGTCTCGTATAAAGCTCTCCCTACAAGCGACGCCGCCGCGGGGGATATGACGCGCCTTGAGGACGGTTCATACTCATATTTTCTGCCGTCCGATACGACGTAGCGCACGAAGCAGGGCGCTATAGCCTCTCCGCCGCGCGCCAAGGCGCCGTATGCCGCCGCCATATCTATTGGCGACGCCGACAGGGAGCCGAGCGCAAGCGAATAATTTTTGTCTTTATCTTCGACTTTGAATCCGAATTTGCTAAGGTAATCCGCGCTCTTGTCCACGCCGAGATAGTCCAAAAGTTTGACGCTCACGCTGTTCATGGATCTTTTTATAGCCTCTTCAACAGTGGTCTGTCCGTAGTAGACTCCGTTGAAATTTTCGGGGGAGAAACCGGCATAATCCACTTTTTCGTCCACGATTGGCGTGGCAAGCGTGACGGCGCGCATATCGAGCGCGGGAGCGTATACGGCAAGCGGCTTGAGCACGGAGCCCGTCTGCCTCAAAACGTCGTACGACTGCGAGCCGTACAGCCCGAGCACCGCGCCCGACTTGCTGTCGATGACGACGGAGCAATGCGATATTTTATCGCTCTCGAAATTTGAGGTGTTTGAAGCCTCTTCCATTAAGGCGTTTTGCACGTCCGCGCGCAGGTTCGTATATATTTTGACGTCCGAATTGTCAAGCGCGTATCTTGTTATCCCCAGCATATCCGCCGCTTGCTGTTTTGCAAGTTCGACATACAGCGCGCACTGCGACTTTTCCTTATTTTTGACTTTTACTGTATCTAAAGGCTCGTTTTTTGCTTTTACGCACTCATTTTCGGTGATGTAGCCCTGTTCGAGCATGAGCGACAAAACGGCGTCTCTGCGTTTTTTCGACGACTCGGGGTGCACTATTGGGGAATATCCCGTGGGATTTTTGACTATGCCCGCAAGCGTCGCGCATTCTCCCAAAGTAAGCTCGGATATATCTTTTCCGAAAAACGTCCGCGCCGCGCTCTTTACGCCGTACGCGCCCTTGCCGAAGTAAATTACGGAGAGATACATGCTCAAAATTTCATCCTTTGAGTACTTGCGCTCTAGGTCCCGCGCGAGGGCGACCTCTTTGAGCTTGCGTTTTAGAGAGCGTTCGCTTGTCAAGTGGGTGTTTTTGACAAGCTGCTGCGTAATCGTGGACGCGCCTTCCTTTATCCCGCCCGCGCGGATATTGTCCACAAGCGCGCCGCCCATACGCACTATGTCATAGCCCTTATGCGAGTAAAAGCGCTTGTCCTCAACGGCGATAAACGCGTGTTTTAAGTCGTCTGAGAGCTCGTTCGCGGAAACGTACGCGTCCGTTTTTTCGCTTATAACTTTGCCGTCCGCGTCGTACACGGTGGGCAGGGCGGAGGCGGTGGGAAGCAGGTTTTCGTCTATATGCTGTCCGCTTGCCCAAACCGCGTATAGCCCTATACTTGTCGCGAGCGCGAGAAGGGGAAGCAGCACGAGCGCTAAGAGCGCAACGATCAATATCTTTTTGCGTTTGGACTTTTTTGAAGAGTTTTTTGCCTCATTTGAGGCGCCGTTTAATTTTTTCATCAAAATTATTATTGTGTTATCCGAAAAAATTATGTATAATATAAATCTATGATAATATGCGCACCTGTGCGCACGAGGGGTTATGCCACTTTACTACAAGATCAACACATACGGCTGTCAGATGAACGTCCACGAGTCGGAAAAGCTCGCGGGACTTCTTGAAGGCATGGGATATATTTGCTGTCCCGAGGGGGAGCATGCGGACGTCATAGTATTCAACACCTGCTGTATACGCGACACCGCTGAGAGGCGCGCTCTAGGCAATATCGGCGTGACAAAGGCGGAAAAGAAGCGAGATCCCAACGTAATCATCGCGGTCGTAGGCTGTATGCCGCAGCAAGATGGCGTCTCGCAAGCTATAAGGGAAAAATATCCGTATGTGGACATAGTCCTCGGCACCCGCAACATCTCCTCACTCCCCGAAGAGATAGGCAAAGTGCTTGCCTCGCGCGAGGCGAAGCGCAAAAAGAGCGACAAACGTTATCGCGGCGCGGACACCCGTCTACCCGAAAACTACCTCGAGATAGACGAGGCGACGCCCACTCTTCGCACGAGCTTTCCGAATGCGTGGATAAACATAATTTACGGCTGCAACAACTTTTGCAGCTACTGCATAGTGCCGTATGTGCGCGGGCGGGAGCTGTCCAGGAGCATGGATAAAGTCCTCGACGAGGTGAAACGCTGCGTGGACGACGGCTACAAAGAGATAACGCTGCTCGGACAGAACGTCAATTCCTATGGCAACGATCTTTCTGACGGCACGAATTTTGCAAAACTTTTGCACGAGATAGACAAGATAGAAGGCAAATTCCGCGTCAGATTTATGACGTCGCACCCCAAGGACCTCACTGAGGCAGTCATGGACGAGATGGCGGCATCGAGCAAGATATGCTCAAATCTGCACCTTCCTATACAGTCCGGCTCCGACAAGGTCTTGCGCGACATGAACAGGCGCTATGACAGGGCGAGATATCTGTCGCTCATTGAGGGACTGCGCCGTCGCATGCCGGATATTGGCATAACCACGGATATAATGGTCGGCTTTCCCACGGAGACGGAGGAGGACTTCCTCGACACAATGGACATCGTGGAGCGCGTACGCTTTTCAAATGCTTTCACATTTATATATTCGCCTCGCAAGGGCACTCCTGCCGCCAAGATGGAGCAGATCCCGTACGCCGTCAAGCAGGAGCGCATAGGGCGGCTCATCAAGGCGCAAAACCGCATCACGAAGGAGCTTTCCGACGCCTATACGGGCGGAGTCTATGAGGTGCTTGCGGAGGACGTCGCGCCCAAGTACGAGGGCATGATATGCGGCAGAACAGCGAGCGGTAGGCTTGTAACATTCGGCGGCGACCCTTCCGACATGGGCAAATTTTTCGACGTGCGGATAACGGCGTCCCGCTCCGCCTCGCTGTTTGGCAATAAGGAGGAAAAATGATAGTTGACAAAGAAAAACTCTCTCCCATGATGAAGAGATATTTTGAGGTCAAGGAGCAATACCCCGACTGTCTGCTCTTTTTCAGACTTGGCGACTTTTACGAGATGTTTTTCGACGACGCAAAGACGGCGTCCGAAGTGCTGGACCTCACTCTCACGGGCAGGGATTGCGGGCTTGAAGAGCGCGCTCCCATGTGCGGCGTGCCGTACCATGCCGTAGACAACTACATCCGCCGACTCATAGAGGCGGGTTTCAGAGTCGCGATATGCGAACAGCTCTCAGACCCAAAGACGACGAAGGGCATGGTGGACAGGGACGTCGTAAGAGTCGTCTCGAGCGGCACTGTCATGGAAGAGGACATCCTCGACGAGAAGTCCTCAAACTATCTTGCGTCCGTATACACAAAAGACGGCGCGTTCGGCGTAGCGTGGGCGGACATTTCCACTGGCGAGTTTTACGTATACGAGTTCGAAGGCGAGAACTATCTTGACCGCTTGAGCGACCTTCTTTGCAGCATAACGCCAAGCGAAGTCGTGTGCAACGGCGACTTTGTCGGCAAGTATAAGGAGCTGCAATATTTCAAGACTTCGGACATCAGGGCGCATTGCTATCACGATTTTGCATACGGTTTGCAGGCGGCGACGAAGAAGGTGCTTTCCGTTTTCAACGTTTCGTCGCTTGCGCCGTTCGAGTGCGAGGACAAGCCGTACGCCGTATGCGCGGCGGGCGGACTTCTCGAATATCTCTCTCAAACGCAAAAGAGGGAGCTTTCGCAGCTCACGTCTATATCCTATCTCAGAGACAAATCCTTTATGATGCTCGACGCCGCCACGCGCCGCAATCTTGAGCTCACTTCGCGCGCGAGGGACGGCAAGCGACAGGGCTCGCTAATCAGCGTGCTCGACAAGACCTGCACGGCTATGGGCGCGAGGACGCTCAAAAAATATATAGAACAGCCTTTGCAGGACGCAGACAGGATAAACAGGCGCCTCGACGCCGTTGAGGAGCTCGTCTCGGGCAACATTATGCGCGAAAAGCTGAGGGACGCCTTGAAAAACGTCCACGACCTCGAGCGACTTACCGCGAGGTTGGCGTTCGGCTCGGCGACCCCGAGGGATCTGTTGTCCATAGGCGACACGCTTGAGGCGTTGCCCGTCGTAAAGGACGCGCTCAAGTCGGCGACGGCCACTCTTCTTAAGGATATAAACAAGTCCATATCTCCACTCGAAAAGCTCAAAAAAGTACTGCTCAGCGCCCTCGACAGGGAAAAGGTCAACAATTTCCGCAACGGCAACTTTATTGCCAACGGCTACGATAAGGAGCTTGACGGCATCCGCTCCATACAGCTCCACTCCGGCGAGTGGCTGCACAGGCTGGAGGAGCGCGAGAAAGAGGAGACGGGCATACGCACGCTCAAGGTGGGGTTCAACAAAGTATTCGGCTATTATATCGAGGTGTCCAAGACATTCGTGGACAAGGTGCCGTATCGCTATCAACGCAAACAGACGCTTGTAAACGGCGAGAGATACATAACCGACGAGCTCAAACAGCTCGAGGAGAAGATACTCTCGTCCGAGGCGGACGCTTTCGCTCTTGAGGAAAAACTTTTTGCGGAGCTAAAACAGCTCGCGTACAACGAACTTCCCGCTATGAGAAAGAGCGCGGCGGCGCTTGGCGCCCTCGACGCACTTCAATCTTTTGCGACGGTATCCGTCACGGGGCGCTACGTCAAGCCGAAGATAGGGCCAAAAGTCAAGGCTATACGCATTGAGGACGGGCGACATCCCGTCGTCGAATCCATTCTTCAAAAGGGCGCGTATGTCGCAAACGATACGCTGCTCGACGGAGGCGACAACCGCACAATGATAATCACAGGGCCCAATATGGCGGGCAAGAGCACATACATGCGTCAAGTCGCGCTTATAGTGCTCATGGCGCACATAGGCTGTTTCGTGCCCGCGAAGAGCGCCGAAATATCCCTCACCGACCGCATATTCACAAGGATCGGCGCAAGCGACGACTTGAGCGGCGGGCAGAGCACGTTTATGGTGGAAATGATAGAGGTCGCGACGATATTGAACTATGCCACGTCCTCGAGTCTGCTCATTCTCGACGAGATAGGGCGCGGGACGTCCACATTCGACGGGCTGTCCATCGCGTGGGCAGTGCTCGAATACATCACCAAAAACCTCAAAGCAAAGACGCTTTTCGCCACGCATTTCCATGAACTTACCGAGCTTGAAGATCTCGAAGGCGTCAAAAACTATCGAGTGCTCGTCGCGGAGCAGGGCGGAAGCATAGTTTTCCTGCACAAGATAGCGCGCGGCGGCGCGTCGCGCAGTTTCGGCATAGAGGTAGCCTCGCTCGCGGGCGTTATAAAGCCCGTCATAGAGCACGCAAAGCGCATAATGGCGCGCCTAGAAGAGGAGAGTATGAGCCGCGACACCAACGAGATGTTGCTGTCCGCGGGCAGGAGCGCCAAGACGGAGCAGGTCAGCCTTTTCGACGGCGGCGAGGAAAGCAAGATAGTAAAACAACTTCGCGACATCGATCCCGAAAATTTGACGCCATTGCAAGCCTTGACCGTGCTCATAGACCTCAAAAAGCAGCTTGACGAGGACTAAAATGCAAAAGTAATGAACACGTGTTCATTATCTTGGCATAAAACCGACAAAAATTGACAAATATCGAACAACCGTTCAGTTATTAAGGACGCAAAGCTATGGGAAAGATAAACATACTTGACGCATCCGTATTCAATATGCTTGCCGCGGGCGAGGTCGTGGAGCGGCCCGCATCTGTCGTCAAGGAGCTCGTGGAAAACTCCATCGACGCGGGCGCGACGGTCATAGACATATCCGTGCGCGAGGGCGGCACTCGCCTCATCGAGGTCAGCGACAACGGCATAGGCATATCCAAAGAGGATATGCGCGCCGCGTTCTTGCCGCATGCGACGAGCAAGATAAGCAAAATAATAGACCTTGACAGCCTGTCCACGCTGGGATTTAGGGGTGAGGCGCTTGCGTCTATCGCGTCCGTAAGCGAAGTTACTATGACTTCAGCTCAGCGCGGCGCGGATATGGGCGCGAAAATAGTGCTAAGCGGTGGTAGGGTCACCTATGAGGGCGCGGCCAGCGCAAATGTAGGCACCGTCATATGCGTCGAAAACCTATTTTTCAACACGCCCGCGCGCTTGAAATTCCTCAAAAAACCCTCGCTTGAGCTCAAATATATCGAGGAGACGGTGCGCAGGCTCGTTCTTGCCAATCCAGAGCTTTCCATATCGTTGACCGCGGACGGAGAGAGCTTGCTTTTCCACAGCGGCGGCACGCTTTTTGACGCCGTAGCGGCGGTTTATGGGGCGAAAATAGCTGACGGACTCATCGAAGTAAGCGAGGAGAGAAACGGCATAAGGGTTACGGGCTATGTTTCCGCGCCCGAAAACTCCAAAGCGACGCGCGCGTATCAGACGATCATAGTCAACGGCAGAGCAGTCGAGGACGTTACCGTACAGACCGCCGCGGAAAAAGCGTACGGCGACCTGCTTATGAAGCGCAATTTTCCCGTATCTGTGCTCAATATTCTTCTGCCGTTCGACCAAGTTGACGTCAACGTGCACCCATCCAAAACTGAAGTGCGCTTTGCGGACAGGCAGGGCATATTCGGAGCGGTTTATCACGCCGTATACGACGCCGTCCACAAAATGTCCTCGACCGTCGCGCCGATCAAAAATGATGAGAAACAGGACGACGAACAAGGCAGAAACGCCGCCCGAAACGTTATACAGCCGAGAATAGACTCCCGCTATTTTTCTGCTCCGCCGAGGCATACGTTCAGAGAGGGCGCTATCCCCGCATATACGAGTTCCAAATCGCATAAATACGCCTCCGACTTCGGAGTGACGAGATACGACGACATCGAATATGGCGTATCTTATGCTCCCGAAGCGCAAAAGTACGGCTCGGAAGGAGTAAACCAAGCCGCATTAGCCGAGGAAAAAGCGGCAGACAACGGTTTTGACGTGTCAAAATACGGCGGAAGTGAAAAATATGGCGACAACGACGGCGATCCTGTTTTCGACGGCAAGATAATAGGGCAGCTCTTCGCTACATATCTTGTCGTGGAGCGTGACGATATCGTCTACATAATAGACCAACACGCCGCGCATGAGCGCATACTCTACGACAAGATACGCAAAAGGACGGTGTCCGAGTACACCCAACCGCTGCTTGTGCCGTACACTCTCAACCTGTCAGGCGAGGAAACGGAGCGTTTAGAGACTATTCTCGTGCCCCTCAAAGAGATAGGTTTCGACATAGTATTACGCGGTGCGCATTACGTCATTGAGGGCGTCCCGGAGCCTGTTTCGCACCTCAATTTGCGCGATTTTTTCTCGAATATTCTCGCAGAGGACATAGTAGAAAGCGTCTCGCTTGCGGATATAATGCGGGATAAGCTTGCGCAAACGGCTTGTAAAGCGGCGATCAAGGGAGGAGAGAACTTAAACAGAGAACAAATAGAGCGCGTGCTTGCCACGCTCACATCGGAGGACGGTCAACTTCCAGAAAAGTGCCCTCACGGCAGACCCGCAGTCATAACCTTGACAAAGACCGATCTGGAGAAACTTTTTAAACGCATTGTGTAAAAAGTTTTCTAAAAAATGCAATAAATTAGAATACTGAATCATATGAACGACAGAAATTTACAGCCTATATATATTGTCGGAGCGACGGCGACAGGGAAATCCGAGCTCGCGATTAAGCTCGCAAAGAAGCTTGACGGCATTATTATATCCGCCGATAGCATGCAAATATATAAAGGTCTGGACATAGGCACCGCCAAAGTTTCAAAGGATGTCATGCGCGAGATCCCGCACAAGATGATAGACATAGTGGATGTCGATGCCGAATTTTCCGTCGCGGAGTATGCGCGCCTTGCGCGAAAAGAGATAGAAAGTGCGATAAGCGCGGGCAAGCTTCCGATAGTCGTAGGCGGGACGGGGCTGTATTTTGAGGCGCTCATATATCCGATGAACTTCGCAGGAACGCTCAAAAACGATGAACTCCGCGACTATCTGACGTATTTTTGTACATTCAACGGCGCGCAAGCGCTGCACGACATGCTTGAGTTTTTCGATGAGGAGAGCGCAAACAGGTTGAACGTAAACGACGTAAAGCGCGTAATTCGCGCGCTCGAGATAGTGCTCTCAACGGGCAAGCCTATGTCAAAAAGCGGCGATAAAATGTATAAAATGCCTCAAAATGTCACTATGATAGGGTTGACTTGCGACAGAGAATTGCTGTATAAACGCATAAATGAGCGCGTTGACAAAATGTTCGAGGCGGGGCTTGTAGACGAGGTTTTAAGTGTCGGCAATTTTGAATATCAAAGCATGCAAGCGATAGGCTACAAGGAGTTCAAGCAGCTGCAATTTGACATTGTAGATGGCAAAAAGCAGCCAAACAGTGGGTCTTTGGCGGAGATAAAACAACTCATAAAACAGCACACACGCAACTATGCCAAGCGTCAGATCACTTGGTTCAAGCGCTATGATTTTGTCAAATGGTTCGACGTCAGCGATATCGAAGGCGCACTTGAATATGCAGAAAATATTGTATACAATAAAATCTAAAACCTTATGCATATATATGTGAATTTGCATAAATAAACGCGCAATTCACAAAAACAGATGCGTAAATGATAAATATATAAGGATATAAATATAAAAGGATCATCAATATGGACATCACATCCGCGCGCAAACTCATCAACGATAGCAAGACCGCGCTCAAGCAACAGTTTGACAGGCTTGACGAAATAGCGCTCCTAGGACAGCGCAAAGTGCTCGACGCGTTCAGACGCCACGGAGTACAGGCTCGCCATCTTGTAGGTACGACAGGCTACGGCTATGACGACATAGGTAGGGATGCGCTTTGCGCACTGTATGCGGACATTTTCGGCGCGGAGGCGGCGATAGTGTCTCCCTCGATAGTTTCGGGCACGCACGCGCTTACGCTCATGTTGTTCGGAGTCTTGCGCCCGGGAGACCTGCTCGTGAGCGTCTCGGGAAAACCCTATGACACGCTCACGGACGTAATTTCAGCGGAAGGCAAAGGCTCTCTCAAGGATTTCGGAGTGGATTTCGACTGCGTGGAGCTTAAAATCGCCGACGATCTCACTCCGATTTTCGACTTTGACGCAATTTCGAAACTTCTGACGACTCGCAAAGTGAAGGCGATCTTTGCCGCTCGCAGCCGCGGATACAGCCTAAGACAGGCGATTTCTGTGGATCAGATCGCGGAGCTCATCAAATTCGTCAAGTCGCTCAGTCCCGACACGCTTGTGCTCATTGACAACTGCTATGGCGAATTCGTACAGGAAACGGAGCCCACAGAAGTCGGCGCGGATCTCATGGCGGGCTCGCTTATCAAGAATATCGGGGGCGGAATGGCGCCTACGGGCGGCTACATAGCGGGCAAAGCCGACCTCGTTCAGCTCGCTGCATACCGCTTGACCGCGCCGTCACTGGGCATGGAGGAAGGCTCGTATGCGTATGGCTATCTGCCATATTATCAAGGGCTGTTTTTGGCGCCGTCCGTCACAAAAAATGCACTGAAAAGCTGCCTTTTATTCGCAAAAACCTATGAAAAACTCGGTTTCGAGACGCTTCCGCGCGGCAATATGACCCCGTATGACATCGTGACAAGCGTCAAACTAGGCACCGCTGAGCGGCTTATTGACTTCTGCGGCGCCATACAGGAGTGTTCGCCGATCGACAGCAATGTTAAGCCGATGCCTTGGGATATGCCGGGATATCAGGATCAAGTCATTATGGCGGCAGGCGCGTTCGTGCAAGGCTCGTCCATAGAGCTTAGCGCCGACGGACCGCTCAAACCTCCGTATATGGTGTATCTGCAAGGCGGCTTGACCTTTGAACACGCCGAGATCGCTCTCGAGCATACGCTCACGACGCTCAAACTGTAAGCCGACGCTTATGTAAAATTCATAATCAACGAAATCGGTCGATCGAGCTAATCCGACAGCCTGAACAATATAAATTGATCGGTCGCATCAATAATAATGATTCCAAATAAGATTATAACAATTGTGAGTTTCCAGTAAATTAAGAATTGTGAGCGTCCAATAAATACGGATAAAATTGAACATAAATCATACGTGAAAAATTTAAAACCATAATCAAATGAACACATGTACGAAAATCAGTTTTATACAATCCCTGCTGTTTATTACCGTTTTTAACGCTTTCTATGCGCAAAAGTTGAGTTTTGCGCATAGTTTAATATGTGTGTGAATATCAAAATTTTCCCTTTCCCCGCCAAAAATTTTAAAATTTTCCGTATCATTTCACGACCTCTCTGAAATATTTGTATTGGCAATTCTCGCCGATGAGCTCCGCAGCACCCGACGCCTGCATCGCCTCGAGCTCCTCAAGCGACCGATACGTAATGCCACCGGCGGCAAGAACCAACACTCCCATGACGTCATGCTCATCATGCGTCTCGGACTTAGTCCTAAATATTATCCTTCGCTTATCCTGCTTATACATGTAAAAAACGCTGTCATCGGTCATCGTCACCTCATAAGGTTCCGCCTCATCCTCCGACTTTCCTATCATGGCGCCGGTCTCTTGAAGCAAATCATCATACATATAGTTGTCTACCGTCTTATTCTTCCCTACGACATTCCTCGTCCTGTAAAAATGCTTTTTGTTATATCCGAGCTGTCCGAACTCTTTCCCCATATACTTGCTCAAATACGCAACGACGCGCCTTTGGGACGTTGTCCTTACGTTTCCGCTTTCGTCTATTGCCTCTGCAAGCCGTTCTCCCCTAAAGACATACTCAGACGACGATATTATTGCACAGCTTGCAATGCCAAAATCCCAAAACGGAAACTCAAACAAAGGCGCACCCGTCGCCGAATACTGCTGATTGTCTTCTATCATATGCAGCCTCAGAGTGAACTGTTTTTCCATCGCCACAAGCCCATGAAAATGTAGAGCGCCGTTTTTGTGTCTCTCCGGCAACAACAAAATCTTGACGTTTGGATCAAAACGCTGCAGCCTTTGCCTACATGCGCGCCAAAGCGCTTTGACTTCCTCGTCGTCAAAGCGATCAACTTTACGCTTATCAGTCGTCAAAGTTATAAAATAATCCCACTTATTACTAAGTGCATAGCCCCAAAATGCGTCTGTGCTCTGTCTCAAACTGTTTGCTGTATTTTCAAGAAACGCAACGTTTGCCATGTTTTCCTCCTTCGGAAACAATAAACCGTCGATTTCAACGTAATTGCGTCCATGGTCTATGTCTACATTTACAGCCTCATCAATACATGTTAGCCCTTCGGGAAAATATATCACTTCCTTTTCACCATTACCAAAATCATTGACGACAACATTTTTTGTCGATCTATGTACAAATTGTATACAATTTTAGATAGAAAACTTAATAAAAACAACATAAAAGAAGGTCAAATAAATTTCAAAGAGAAATGATAAAAAGCACCCCCTCGGACAGTTCATCCGAGGGATGTGTTTACAAATCAGCATTAAACAAATTTGATTTGCACCGTTTTGCCCAAAGCCGCTGCGATACGTTGCATTGTCTTAAGTGATGGGTTGGCGGTTCCACCTTCCAGCCTGCTGATATCCGCTTGAGAAATTCCGCTGAGTTCAGACAATTTTTGTTGAGTCAGTCCCTGCTCGATGCGTGCATCCATGATAGCTCTCATCAATGCAAATTCGGGTTCAAGCGCATCATACTCCGCTTTGAATTCGGGATCATCAAGTTGTTTCTTCAAAAATTCGCGATAATCAGTCATTTTTATTTCCCTCCCTGCTGAGAAAATCAGCTCGATATTTTTTGGCAAGCGCAATCTCGCTTGTCGGAGTTTTTTGTGTCTTTTTTAAAAATCCGTTGGTCAATACCGCCTTGCTACCTACCATAAAGAAATATAACACTCTTGAGATATTATTGCCGACTTGTGCTCGAAGCTCAAATATTCCATCTTCCAATGGCTTTGAAAACGGCTCGCGCAACTCAAAACCATAGCTCGACAACATATCGATCGTTCGGAACACCTTCGCTTTCATCTTATTATCGAGGCTGTTCAAAAACTCAACTACAGGTTCCGTCCCATCTGCCTTGCTATAAAAGACTATTTCTATCTCCATATAGTATACCCTTCTTCAAATCTTCCATATCTTTCATATGTATTATATGTGATAAATCACATAATGTCAAGCATATATGCAAAGTATTCTACTCTGCCCCTTTCAAGCCCAAGCAAAAAAAGTTCACGGAGTTTATTTCCGTGGACTTTTTGACCTTCGCAACTTGAAAAGTTGAGTTTTGCGCATAGTTTAATATGTGTGTGAATATCAAAATTTTCCCTTTCCCCGCCAAAATTTTTTGAATTTTCCGCCTCATTTCACGACCTCTCTGAAATATTTGTATACAGTTTTAGATAGAAAACTTAATAAAAACAACATAACATAAAAGAAGGTCAGATAAATTTCAAAGAAAAGTGATAAAAAACACCCCTCGGACAGCTCATCCGAGGGATGTTTTTACACCGTAATTATTCCCGAAGTTATCGGAAAGGATGAATTTGCTTTTGTAAGCGACAGCAATCTAGATGCCGCGCCGTCGGGATGATTGCGCCCTGCTTCCCACGCCTCGACTGTCTTGACAGATACGCCCATATATTTTGCAAACATCGCCTGCGACAGCCCTGTTTTATGGCGTATATCCTTTATCTCTTGAGCGGAAAATTTGGCAACGGGAGTAATGGACATCTTTGTTTTTCTCGCTTTCAAAGTGCCCTTCTCATATTCTATAGCTTGCTCAAGTCCTAATTTTATATCATCATAAACGCCCATATGTCTGCCTCCTTATTTATTATTATCGTCCAATTGCTCTTTGAGTATATCTATCAATCTGTGTATCTCATTGCGCTCGCTATCGCTCAGATTATCCTTTTCACTCTTAGTATATGCTGTGATAAGATATATTTTCTCGTACACTTCGAAGTCAACATATATCACCCTTACGCTGCCGCTCTTGCCTCTATGTTCAAATGCAAATCTCATCTTGCGTACACCGCCCGTGCCTCTCATGACGGCACCAACTTTGGGATCTTCAAGCAATTGCTCCTGCAATCTTTTCAAATCATTATCATTAAGCCCCAAATCTGACCACTTGCTTCTGAACAATGGCAATTCTATAAATGTACGTGTCATATCATTTTCCAATTTTTTTGATCATAAATATAATACCCTATTAAATAGGGTTTGTCAATCATCTATGCAAAGTATTTCACTGGCTTAATCTTTTACAAAACAAAAAAATATCGCCGACAATTCATTGTTGAGGCATTTTTTAAATTTCTTTTCTTCCGACAATACAATCGATGCTCACGTCAAAATAGTCAGCCAATTTCCAAAGGCTTTCAATGCTTGGTTCGTTTTTTCCGGACAACCATTCACTGATCGTGCTCTGACCCACGTTTAAGCATTTTGCCAACTCAGTTTGAGTCAAATGTTCAGTAGCCATCAGTTGTTTAATATTCTTAACAACTTTGATATCTATTGTACTCATATCATTGACATTTTATCGCCTTAGTGATAATATTATGATGAATTATCGGCTTGCCGATACAGGAGGTTAAAATGAATAAAAAAATCACACTTGCAAGTATCACATTATTGCTTATACTTGTACTTTCCTTTGCATTTGTCGCATGCGGAAAATTGAACACCAGCGATAACAACTTTTCTATGCCAGAAATGTCAAATTTAAATGACCTTTATGAAGCCATATCCGATGGAACGTTCAAGTTTTCATCCGCTACGTTGAAAATTCTCGAATATAACGATGAGAACAAACTCACAACTGAATCTACAATGTATTTCACTGAAGATAAGGAGTACACATTCTCTTCAGTTGACATGTTCGGAACGGGAGCCAAAACTAACGTAAAGATGTATGTTTTGCCTGACTTAACTGAAAAATATCAATATGTCTTGATGAACAATTTTATGACTAATGGATGGAGCTATTCAAAATTGCCGCTTGAGTTCGAAAAGTTTGACGGACATAATTTTGCTACTTTGGCATTACTGTCATATATGATGGATTCAGAGCTTGATTTTAAAGAAATTCCCTTAACGATTGAAAATAATTCGATAATTTTTAATATCGAAAATCAAAAGTACACGTTATTTGATTTTAACAATACAAGCGTAGTTTTGCCCGACGAGTTAAAGGATTACAAGAGCAAGTGCTGATATGATAAAATAATTGATAACGACTTTAAAATGCGGCTCAAAATTCGAGCCGCATTTTATGTTGTGTATATTGCAATTGGTTGTTTGTGCAAAATTATCTCGCTTTTGCGAATTCGTACATGTTCTTCATCGTTTGAGCATCGAGCATCTGGGTGCCGGCGGATTCGGAGAGGATGTGCGGAGTCAAGCCGTTTTTGACGATGACTTCGGCAAAAGGTTCGAATTCGGGTCCGTAAACGGTGTCTGCAAACGTCAAGTGACGTATCTCCCCTTTCGCGCCGTACTGTATCTTGCTGAAATGCACGTGCATATTTTTGGTTTTTTGCTCGCCTAAGCCGTCAAACATGCTGTCGATTATGCGCTGAAAATCGTCCGCAGTCTTAAGCGCGCCCTGCCACAGACTATTGACATGTCCGAAATCCACGCACGGATAGACGTGATCGCCCATCTTGCACAGCTCGATTATCTCGTCCACGGTGCCTATCTGCGCGCCCTTGCCCATAGTTTCTGGACACACTATGAGGTCGTCCAGCCCTTCGGCGGAAATCTGTTCGAGAGCTTTGCCAAACATAAATTTTGCTCTGTCGAAGGCTTCCTTCCTTGTCTGTGTGCCCTGCGCGCCTGTATGAAAAACGCACCTGGAGCCGTGGAAATGCCTAAGCTCTTTTAGTGAAGAAGTCAGATATGTGATTGAATTTTCCGCTTTTTCGGGCTCGGGAGAGGCAAAATTGATGAAATACGGCGCATGCACGCTCATCTCGATGCCGTACTTGTCCGCCTCGGCGCCTATCGCCTCCGCAGTCTTGCCGTTCAGTCTTACGCCCCTGCCAAAGGAGTACTCAAAAAGCTCAAGACCCTTAGCTTTTAACCATTCCGGCATCTCAAGCGTGAGGCTGTGCCCTTCCGCCGCAAAACTTTCATCGTGTCCCGACGGTCCAAAGACCGCCCTGCCGTAATTTCTTTCCATATGTCACCTGTTTAGAATATGTTTATGTCGTTATTAAGCAAATTTCGACATTCTATTCGAATATTTTTTATCTATAGTTTTTTTGTTTAAACGCTATGACGCATGATCAGCCCCAAACAACGACATTTTATAATGCGAGCGTTTTAAGCAATGATTTGATTTCTGTCTCGTCGCTTTCGAGCTGGGCTTTAAGCGCCGCGGGCGAGTCAAATTTTTTGATGTCGCGGGTACGCTCGTACACTTTTATCTTCACATCTTTGCCGTACAGATCGCCGTCGAAATCAAAAATGTAAGTTTCTATCGTCGGCACGCTGTCCCCGAATGTCGGTTTATCGCCGATGTTGGTCATTGCGCCGTACGTAGCCCCGCCAACGGTCAATGTTGTAGCATAAATGCCGCTCTTCAGCGTAAGTTTATCCTCTCGCACAGGTATATTTGCGGTCGGAAAGCCGAAGGACCTGCCTACATGCCTTCCCTCTTCTATCTTTCCCGAAATAATGTACGGCGCGCCGAGAAGTGCGTTGAGCGCGCCCATATTCCCTGCTTTAACAAGCGTTTTCAAGTGCGAAGTTGATATTTTTTCACCGTCGATAGATTCAAACGGCACGACGTGCAATTCTATTCCCGCTTTTGAACACATATCCCGCAGCAGGTCTATATTGCCCTTTCTGTCCTTGCCGAATGTGTGATCCGCACCCGCAAATATGCACTTGACGTTGAAATTGCCTGTAAGCAGGCGGAAATATTCCTCCGCGGTCATCTCCTTGAATTACTGTCGAATTTGGCAGCGATGACATTGTCTATTCCAAGCTCTGCGAGCACAGATGCGCGCTCCTCGAAGGTGTATATCTGCTTTTCCGCGCCGAAATACGCGCCGATATCGTTTGAAAAAGTGAGCGCAGCGCTCTCTATGCCAAGCTCTGCCGCCCTGCTTTTTGCGGCGTTTATGAGCGCCCTATGTCCCAGATGTATGCAGTCGAAAAAGCCGAGTGCAAGCGATATAGGCGCGTCATATTTTGAGAAAAAGTCTAATAGTTTCACAGTCGTATCTCCAATTTCAGTACACCGTCCGTTATCTTCCCTATGCCGAGCAACGAGCCTTCGCATTTGACTACGCACCGACCGTCCCCTGTCGAGACGGCGAAAAGCACGCCGTTTAGAGCAAGTTTCGCCTGCGCCTCATCAAGTATTATGCTCCTCATATCATTTAGCGCATATTCCACAGGCAGCAGATGCGCGGTCGGATC
>CANRBM010000030.1 GCA_947628855.1 uncultured Clostridia bacterium
TATCCTCAGGGACGTGCTTGCACGGACATTGGGGATAGAACAAGAGTGTGTCAAAAGTTCACCGAACTTTTGACGTGGAACGAGCTTGCTTGCAAGCGAAGTACCAATAAGTGCACGAAGCCGTTTTTTTGCGCCGAATGAAAATTTCGCTCACGCTCAATTTTGCGCAATCGTGTGCCGATTCGCCTATGGCGAAGTCTTGCACGGCGGGAGTTGCGTCCCGCTGTCGGCTATGCCGCCACCACTCCCGTAAGGGCTGCGAAGTGACGGAAACCCTCACTTCACAGAATATAAGAGCCTGCGGATTGGTACAACGAGCCAAAAGGCGAGGAAGTACCAAAGTTCCGTTTAAAGAAGTTCCGACGGAGCGTGCTTGCACGGACAACGGATATAGGTTCAAAATGCAAAAATCAAAGCGGCGGGGAAAAACACAATTTCTATAGTAACAAGAAAAATTTATAAAGTTTTACTTTTAAGCGATGACAAAAGCTCTCGGATGAATTCATACATGAGTTTTTGTATTTTGCAATAATAATCGTTGCAATTTAAGGAACGCCATCCATATTATTGCTTTGATATGCAAATCAATTTTTCTATAACAAGCGGTCTGTCGAATATAAAGTAATCAGTCATAAGGACAATGATCATAAGCGCGACATATCCCAGAACCTGCCGAGTATTTCGCAAAATAATTGCATTGAGCAGCATGGCAACCGACCAAAATGCGACAAAAATAAACTCCCTTATATCAAGGTTTTGACCAAAAACGGATCTTTTATATCGTTGCTTGATATAAATGAGAGATAAAGAAATAAGCAAGATACCAAATACGATTGCGATCCTGAATATAGCATTTTCAGAAATGCCAAACAGCAACGCCAGAAGTCCGACAATACATATCATATTTGCAAAAAGATTAAATTTGTTGATCTGAGAAAAAACAGGTTCTGTCAACCGCTTTCTTTCAACGATTTTTGTTGTTTTTGCGTTTCTGTACTTTATGAGCAAAAATATCGTTAAACCGATCAATAGGGCGCAAATGCTCGAACGTATAACGATGTTTTCAAAATTAAGATCGACGATCAACAGCGATTGCAAAATGACAGCGCAGGAGTAAATCATGTATTTTGATTTTTTTGTATCCGCAAAATAGCAAGAGAAAACGGCGCAAGCCGATAAAATCACATATGCCCAAAACCTGCTATCAAAGCCATTGATATGAACGAAGCCAAATATGCCGTTCGCAAAAAGGAGCGACCCGAAAAATACAAATACGCTATATATCCAAACATCTCTCTTTTTTGATGTTACCATCGTCAATTTATCCACACACTTGCATTATAGCATACTACATATATAAAGGCAAGCCGATGCGAGCGCGTGACGATTTTTTGTCGGGAGTTGTAAGTTTATATATTAAAACTTACGTGGGGGTTCGATGGTCTTGCCGCAATTTGCAACAAGTTGACAAAACCGACATAATATTGTATCATACAATATTATCGGGCAGCAGGTCGGAATTTCGGCATATCCCGATTTCGTCATTCACCCGAACAGAATTTTGAAGTCGGAGTCGCTTGTGAAAAACGTCGTAAGATCAAAACTGTCAGCTGTGATTTTGTTTTTGGCGATTTTCCTTTTGCTCAGCGTTGGTATTTTTTATTTTGGGACAAACGATATTGCCGAGGTCTACGCAAGCGCTCTGAGTGGGGAAGCCGAGGTCATAAACGAAGCTCCTCCGACAGAACTTGCCGATCTTCAAAGCGCGGGAAGCGGGCAACTTGATTATTGGGCCGGACACCTTTCAGATTTTGATGGGCGAAAATTCGGATACATAACTCCCGAAGGCAATCAAGGCAGTTTGGGAATATGCTGGGCTTATGCGGCGGTCGGCGCGGTCGAAGCCAACATCTTGCGTGATAGCGTCGATGCGGAAGTGGACAAGAGTACGCTCAATTTGGATGAAATGATAGCGGCGTATGCCCGTTTCAACCGTGACGGCGAGAACGATCCGCTTTATCTTACGGCGAATGACACTTATAGCAGCGATACCTGGAAGAGCAGCGGCGATTTTGCCGATAATGCTTTTATGTCGATGACGCAGGGATACTCGCTTGTCGATCAAGTTTCAAATCAGAATTGGAAAGACTGGGCGCTTAAACAAAGACTCGAGCAGTCAAAATATTTTGTGCAGGGATTCAAGCAGATAGATCATGATAAAGAAGCAATAAAGCGCGCGGTACTTGAATATGGCGGAGTAACAATGGAGTATAAAGCGCCGGAGACTATATCTCAACAGTATGTGCACCACGCCGAAAGCCAAGCCGGTCACGCGTCGCTTATTATAGGCTGGGATGACAACGTTTCAAAAACTTTATTTTGGCCGGACAAACCTGCGTCGGATGGGGCGTGGATCGTCAAGAACAGTTGGGGCGCCGGCGGTGACGAGGGAGTGAACGGCACTCATTGTTTTTATCTTTCTTATGAGGCATACATGACAGACAATCTTTATGTCGTCGATATGGGATCAAGAGATGATTATCAAAACATCTATTATTATGACGGATCTATAAGCGAGGACACTTCGCAATATTACGCCGATGCGTATGGCGCTATTTATGAAGCGAAGCTCACGACTGCCGGCGAACAGGAGCAACTCACTGCCGTTTCCTTTGGCATAAGAAACAATAAGGCGACAGTCGACATCAAGGTCTACAAATTGAGCGACGCGAATTTCGGCAATGTCAATGATGAGATCAATAAGCCGGATTCGGGCACTTTGATAGGGCATAAAGACAAAGTCTATTTTGAAGACGACGGCTTTTATACGGTCGATCTTGACGAGCCTATAAACCTAAAACAGGGCGAAATTTTCTCAATAGTTATCAGCGGGGAGGACTCAAAAGGCGGACGATTAAATCCATATTTTGCGCTTGATTATACTGACTCGCTCAACGACATGACTTATCGCAAATATGAGGAAGAGTGGACCAGCTTTAAAGGCTACAAAAACACATATCCCGGCAGTGCGCCCGGGTCGTGCGTCAGACTTAGGGCTATAACGAATGTCGTTAAAGCCGCCGATACATTTGATAACGACTTGCAATATGCGAGGATCGAACTTGTAAGCAAACTTGTGGATTATGAGAAAGACAAAGCTCAAATGCCGGAACTTACGGTGTATTTGGGCAACAAGATACTTCAAGAGGGCGAGGACTATGACGTCACATATCTTAACAATTCAAAGCCCGGAAAGGCTACGGTAAAAATTGTCGGCCGGGGATCTTATTACGGCGAGCAATCGACTTCTTTTGAGATCGCGAAACCCAAATATCCGCCCGGAATGATAAGCGGGTATATCGAAGTTTACAGCGACGCAATTCATCTTAATGACGTTCCTACTCCCGACGGTTGGAAGTGGAATGAGGATCTGGTCCTTGCTTCGGGAGATTCGGGCTGGGGATATCAAATGAAGTATACAGGCGACGATGATGACTGCTATCAATATATCACATGCAGCGTCAAAATTTTCAAAAACACTTTTCCAAGACCTGCTCAGTTGGACATAACAGGCTCTACAGTTACGATCGATGGCAAATATGTCTATACAGGCACGCAGATAGAGCCGAATTTGCGCGTCGTTTGCAAAGGTCACGAATTAAAGTTGGGCAGCGATTATACTTTGCAATATCAAAACAACGTGAATGTCGGTGCCGCAACTGTCATCATAACGGGTAAGGGCGCATACACGGGGCAGATGACAAAAGAATTTGAAGTCAAAAAGGCCAGATGGCCAAGCAACCGCCCAAAGAGCATAATTTATGTCGGCAAAGATATAAAAAACCTAAATAACGTTAAACTGGATAGCCCCGGGTGGTCCTGGCAAGAACAACTTGACATCACAAGCGATCATTTTGAAGCCACAGCCGTATATACCGGACAGGATATGTATAATTATGCAAATACAAAAATGGTCGTGACGATGATCCGTGAAAGCGAAACGGGACAAAAATACATCAATTTGATATCGGAGTTGAGGCTTGAACAGACAAATTTCGTGTATGACGGACATCAAAAGACGCCGAGCGTCGTTGCGCGGGACGGGGAGACAATACTGTCACAAGGCAATGACTTTGAGGTGGAATATAAAAACAATAAAAACGCGGGGCAAGCGAGCGTTATCATCAAAGGCAAAAATGGTTATATGGGTTCAAAAACGCTGTATTTTACGATAGCGAAAGCAGATATTGAAAATCTGAAAGTCGTACAAAGCGGGTGGACATATGGCGAGCCCGCTCCTGCTCCAAGCATAGAAGGGCAAATCGAAGCGGCAAATGTGACTTATACCTATTCGGACGCGCAAGATGGCATTTATACGTCGGTCAAGCCAACAAATGCAGGCGATTATTGGATCAAAGCGGCGGTAGAGCAGTCGCAAAACTACAACTCCGCCGAGACGAAGTCGCCTTTTACCATTGCGAAAGCAAAAAATCCGCCGCAAATGCCAAATTCCGCAATGACGATAGGCAGGAAAATCAAGACTTTGCAAGAAGTTGCACTTGACGCTGCGGGTTGGCAGTGGGAAGTTCCGCTCACAAAAATCGAGGCGGAAACAACTGAGGCGTGGGCAGTATATTTCGACACAAAAAACTACGAGACCTATCGCGTCGAGATCACATTGACAAAAGAGGCTCCAAAGGATGTTTCCGAGCTGAGAGTGTATCTCGAAGTCGAAAACTTTGTCTATGACGGAAAGGAAAAAACTCCGAAGATCATCGCCGCAGACGGGAATGTGACGCTGACATCGGGCGCGGATTATGACGTCCGATATCAAAACAATAAATTTGCGGGAAAGGGTAAGGCGATCGTCACTTTCAAAAACGATTTTAGAGGCACAAAGGAACTTGCTTTCACAATATCTCAGGCAGAAAAGCCGAGCGTGAACACGACTATACATTGCGATAAAAAAGTCGCCAAGTTGTCCGATGTTTCTCTCCCGAACGGATTTGTCTGGGAAGATGAAAATGCGGAAATTACGGGGAGTAGGGTGAGCGCACAAGCCATTTATATCGGCGATGACGCAAGCAGCTATAAAACGACAGAACTTACTTTTGAAATCATAATTGAAGAACAAGAACAAGTCCCGCAAGAAACTCCGCCGAGAGAGCCGTCGGCAGATCCGTCGGAAAATCAAGCGGGCGATATATCGGATGATGAGAAACGCGAAAACTTGATTTGGCTTGCAGCGGTCATTCCCGCCGCAGTTTTGGCGGTCGCAGGGTCGGTGGTCGCAATATTCATACGCAAGCGCAAAAAGTTGTGAGGGGAAAAAACTAACCATATATTGGAGATCCTCCCATTTGGCGTATTGCAAAACGGGTCGGAGTTCGCGCGCGTGACAAAACTTTGCGCCATGGACAAGACTGAAGTTTTCCGAGATGTCGAAAAATGTCGGTTTTTGCTTTTGTCCGTGGCGGCAAACGGAAAAATTTTTCATATGCTCAAATGGCTATATGTGCAATACACATTGTTGTGGGGCTGCGGGCGCTAATTAAAAAAATCGTTTAGAATGTCGGAAAATTACGATTTTTGAGAAAATTGTCGAAAAGCGAGAAAACTGTCTATGACATTTTTCGCAGTTATCGGGGCGGGGAAAGCGCACGGTTGCGCATATGTAGAGGAGCGACGGCGTATTGCTTGCGCATATGCGAGTTTATAGAGCTGATATGTATGTAGCGTGGAAATGGCAAAATGCAATAAGTGCGCATATGAGAGAGGGCGGCGAGGGCGAAAACGAGCAAATTAGAGTAGTTTTTAAAGTGGAAAAGGGGTGAGCGGCGTTTCAATATGGCAGCTAACGCATATGAGGACTCCCGATATTTAAAAGAGTGCATATGAGGACTCCCGATATGTGAAATTGCACAAATGAAAGTGGTTTTTTGATGCGATATGAGAGGGAATATCTATAGCGAAAGTTGAGGTCAAAAACAAAAATTGTTTTTGAAGTGCAAAAATTTTCATTGTTTTGCTATTGAAAAAGTGTCCCGTGCTTGATATACTTTGTACAATAATATGACAAAGGCGGCGGGCGTATGCGCGACGGCTTTTGGGGAGAGGATATGGCTAAGGCTAGAAGGAACTTCATAAAGTATGTGACGGCAGCGGCGATCTTCGTGCTCGCATTTACTTTGAGTTTCGCACTTTTGAACGCGGGGAATACGGCGAGCGCGCAGACGGAGGGGAGTGACGCGTATTGGAGCGAGCATAACGTGCCCGTGCTGCACGGCGCGACAAGTATAACGCTGTCCAAAAACGCCATAGACAAATTCGACATAAAGGACAGCAGGTTCAGACTTTTCGCAAAGGATTTCGAGGACGGCGACCTCGAACAGTCACTTAAATGCGAGGGACAGGATAAAGTAAAATCCGATATGCCCGGCACATATAAACTCAAGTACAGCGTGACGGATTCGCATAGCAACAAGACGGAGCTTACCGTCCCCGTCACCGTAACAAATGACGATGAAAAAATGATAACCGTGGAGCGTACGATGTATCTCATCCCCAACGACTGGAACATGACCGCCGCGGGGTTTTCACGCTGTAACGGCGGGGACAGGCAAATACTCGGCATATATCTGCCCGACAATAAATCGTTTGAGATGAAAATTCTGAGTACGGCGGAGGAGCTCAAGGCGAAGTGCGGCATAAGCGGGCTCACAGTCTCCATGCTCAACGACGACGCGCGCAGGGAGACCGCCGTGACAGTGCCCGTGGCTCCGTCCGAAGAGGCGCAGACAAACGACGGATATGTGCGCGTGACAAACGACTATAAGGATAATAACCACGCAAGCGACAGCTATGCGGGAAACTATGCGAGCGTGCCGTTTTTGTCCTCTAATAAGCTGCTTAGAGGCATGGACGTCAACACGACGTTCAAATTTGCGATACGTTACAATGCGGACGACGTGCATCGCCTAAACTACTATCACTATATGGACTTTGGCGGAGGCAATGATGGCGAGAAAAAATTCGTTGAGGAGTGGGAAAAATCGGGCGACGGGCACGGCGTGCTTGAAAACGAGGTCTTGACAGTGCTCGTACCCAAAGAGGATATGCCAAAATTGCACAGCAAGGAAGGCGGATTTGTATTTGAAAATATAGACGCGTTTTTGAGCTATTATCAAAAAGTCGTGGACAGAATGGACAAAATAATCGGTCTGAGTTTTAACCCCAAAAAGCCTACGGACCAGAATTTGCGCGCGAAATACATCGTCAAGGCAAACGCGCACGGCGCGGGCGCGGCGTACTATGCGGGCAACCACGTAGGCATAAACAGCAGGGTGGCTGACGACAGATATCCAAACGGGTGGCGCGGGCAGATGTACGCGTTTTTCCAGATGAACTGGGGCGGGCTGCACGAGATAGCGCACGGCTATCAAGGCGGGCTCGGCGGCGGAAGTATGGGCTTGGGCGAGGTGTCCAACAACATTTTGGGATATTACATCCAGCAAGATGAGAGTCTTTATATCTATCGCGGCGGCGGCACGTGGCTTGGAGATATACACAATTTGCAAAACGAGAAAAACCGCAACTCGCTTCGCTTGAACGAGGAAGATCCGCAGGGACTTCTGAATATGAAGGACGCTGGCGTCGCGGTTGGGATAAAGCTGTACTTCCTCGTCAATCTTTTCGAGGCGTTTGAGAAGGAAGATACGTACGCAAAGCTGTTCAGCCTGTATCGAGAGGAGAGGGCCGCAGGCAAAAACCCGTCGCAGGAGGATTTTTATGTTCACTTTTTTGCGCAGGAGTATGACGCTAATGTGCTGCCGTACTTCGAGCAGTGGGGAGTGAGCGTCTCGGACGACGTTGCAGAAGAGGCGAGCAAGGCGTCAAAGTGCTACTCCGTGCTTGCGGACAGCGCGGGGGATAAGCTTGAGGAAGTCGTCGAGGACGACGGGAGGTCTCAACGCTTCGGCCTCGTCGAGGACGGCGAGCTTGAAAAATACGATATGCGGGGCACTTTTGTCGCGAAGGCGGCGTCACAACTCGAGGCACAGCTCACGGACGGCAGGACGGCTCTGCTCACAAAGGGAGAGGATATCGTCGCGCAAACCGTCGTAAAGGACGGCGAGGCGGCGTTTGATGACGTCCCCGTCGGGAATTATGCGCTCAGGTTGCCCGTCGTGGACGGATTTAAGACATCCACCTTGATGGCTAGGGTGGAAAACGGCAAGAGCGTACAAAAAGTGTTCGAATATCAGCCCTTCGACGCGGAATTCTATCAGACGCAAATATACATCGCGGGCATAAGGGGCACGCATGGCTGGTCCATAGACATCCTCTCGACAAAGGAAGGACGTATCAAAAACGGCGCGGCGGACCTCGGCAATCAAAACAGTACGTGGGAGCAAAAGCCGAACGATACGTTTATGTCCGTCGTAATTCGCGACAGGAACGGCGGGGAAGTGTGGCGCAAGGATATCAAGGGCAGGGACTTTTTCGACTATCAACATCCCGACGAGACGGTGGCGCTCGACGTGGGCTATACGGTGAGCATACTCACTCCAAAGCCGCAGCTGGTATACGTGTGCTCGCTTTTGAACGGCAAGGGCGCAAATAACAAGGGGCTGGACGTAGTCGAGGGCTATGCAAACGGCATAAACGACGTCGAGACGGAGCTTGTATACGAGATAACCGCCACAGGCGTAGCGCCGAAATATAAGGAGAATTTTGACATTTCAAAGGAGATGTACGGCGCGGTCAAGGAGCTGTGCGAGAAAAATATCGGCGAACTAAACGAGTATTTTGAGGACAATCCCGACGCGCTTGACAAAAAATATCTCGACCGCACAAAAAAGGACGAGTTCAAGAGCTGGTACAACAAGATGAGCGAGGAGGATAGGGCGCAGTATAAGGAGATCTATGACAAGATAGAGCGCGGAGGCGTGCCCGAGGCTACCGTCAAGGCGCAGTCCGTCACGGCAAAAAACAAGAATGCCTTGAATTGGAACGAGTTGCTTGACGTCATCGACGCCGAGGACGGACGTCTCGATTTGAACGACGGCTGCCTCCACGCGGACATAAACGGCGACCTCACCAAAAAGGGAGACTATATCGCGCAGGTGTACGCCGTTGACAGCGACGGAAACAGGACGGACTCGTTCACCTTCACAGTACATATCCTCGAGGACAGCAAGGACAGCAAGGACGGCAAACTGTCCACGCTCGGCATAGCGCTTATCGGCGCGGCGGCGGGTTTAGTGATCGCCGCGACAGTGTTCGTCGTCTTGATCGCCCTCAAGGTCAAGAAAAAGTAAGACGGTTGTGTTTATGTGGGCTACGCGCCCATACCTCGGCGAGGGACTTCGTCGCCCCACGCAGGGCTGCGAGCCCTGCACGCCCCAGGTGGGGCGCTGCCCCACGCCCCGGCAAAGGGTGCTTTGCCCTTTGCGATCCCAAGCTAAAAACGCGCGAACGTCGCAACTTTTCGTTGCTAGTTCGCGCGTTTTTTGATTATGTGTAAGGTATGAACTCCTGCGTGAGAGCTTGATATTGACGTCACGCTTTGTCCGAGGTCTTTATTACTATAAAACCGTGGGATTTCTCGACTACGCTCGAAATGACACCTAATACTACTGTCATCTTGAGCGAAGTCGAAAGATCCCCCTGTCCGAGCGAATTAACGCAACCTATGTCCGAGCGTTCTTATACACGCCGTCTGCCTTGTCCGAGCGACTCCGCGGAGCGAGCGGTTTTACGCTAAGTACGCAGTGAGGGCGAAGCTCTGTTTTCTTTCCGCCCGAACAAGTGGCATAATTGCAGGCTTGCCTGCACGACGTAACGTGGTGAGCGAGCGCAGCTTTTCCCCGACCCTGCCGCGCCGTTACGTATGGGATATGTTTGTGCGCATAACGTAGCGTTTGTCCGAGCAACATCGGGGTCCCCACGAAATTACGCAGTGATTTCGTGGGGTAAGGACACGGGGAACGCCGTGAGGCGAGGGTGGGTCATTTCAATAACTTTGTCTGAGATACTTACGCTTTTCGTGCTTGGACTCTAGCAACCTTTGTCCGAGCACGCCTATAGACGACAAACGGCGGCTCTCGAAAGCCGACGTTACGGTGATACGTTTGCTCAACATGGCGCTTAATAAACGCGTCGGGACAAAGTTTGAAAAAATTCGGCGTTACGCTTGTATTTGCAGGGGGCGTGTGATATAATGTTTGAGCTAATAGTAAATATTGCATAATATATTAAATGCATAAGCGTATAAATCGCATTTGCTATTACAATCCACTTAGGCGGGCGCGGGAATTATGCGCAAGGCGCGCAAGAGAGGACAAAAGTGACGGACACAAGACAGGCAAGAGCAAACAAGGGCAATCGGATCGCGATAGGCGCGCTTATCGCCATTGTTTCTTTATTCTGTTTTTTGTCTGATATCGGCGCGCTCGGCGGCGTAGGCAGAATGGTCTACGGCTTTTTGGTGGGATTTTTCGGTCTGGCGTCCTATGCGTATGCGCTTATGGGGATAATTTTCGGCATTGCGATTGCGTTCGGCGTGAGAGTGAGACAGCGCTTTGCGCGCTCCGCATACCTTTTCGGAATGTTGCTTTTGGGAGTGTTCGCGCTGCACATCTACACGTCGAGCGGACACATTATCGGTGCGAATTACGGCGAATACCTGCTCAAATGTTATCATGCGACGAATACGGCGGGCGGCATGCTCTTCGGTATTGCCGCATATCCGCTTATGAAGGTCGTGACGGGCGTGGGTGCGCTGTCGATCGCATGCGCCGCGTTCTTGATAATGGCGGGGATCTTGATAGTGCCGAGCTTGCGCCGTAACGTCGTATACAAGGCGGCGACCCCCAAAGAGAGAAAGAAAGAGATGAAAAACGCGTCTGCTCCGCGCAATGAAAAGAGGCGCAGGGGAGACCGCGTCACTCCCGCAAGCGAACCCGTCATCACGGATTTTGCGCATACGTCGGACGGCACGAGGTTGTTTGTCGTGGACGTGGACGGCAAGCCCGAAAAGCTACGCAAGGGCAAGGGCTCGCACGGTTATACGCCCATAGACTTCGATCCGCTCTATCCAAACAAGAACGGCGGATACGAGGACGAGCAACGCATGGCACGAGACGACCAATACAGAAGCCCCGCCCCAGAAAGGGAGACGTACGCACCCATAAAGGACTCCGCGAGGGAGATATTATTCGGCAGCGGTCCAAGCGATGAAAATGTGGCAAGATACGAGGCGGCGCGCAGGGGCAAGCTGGAGCCTATGTCCGACGTCGGGCGCACGTATACAACTCCTTCAAGGCGCAGACAGGATATGATGGACGCATTGGGCGGAGGAGAGGACCCGCATTCCGATTTTATAGCTCGTCACCGCGCGGAAAACGAGGACGAGGGCAAGAGCTCGGTCTCCCAAAACGGCGAAGTGGATTTCGAAGCGTTGAAAAACGAAAGCCTCAAACAGTGGCAGAACTCTCCCGCGCCCATATTCGAGGCGGACGCAAGCGGAGCTCCGAGCGGCGGAGAGGTCTTGAGGGCGGCGAATGCGGCCGACGATAAGAAAGAACTTGCGCGTCCCACGCGGCAAATGCCGAAGATCGATGATAAAGCCGCGCCCGCTCCGCAGGATAAGGCGTCCTATGAGAATGTCAACGTGGGCATGCTTGGCGCGCTGAATAAGGCGAAAGAGGGACCCGCGGGACCCGTCGAGGAAAAACAAAAAGAGACGGTAGTAGAGGCATACAAAAATCCGCAGAGCTCCACTCCCGGGGCGGAGCTCGCGCGCAGCGAGGGACAGGGCGGATATACTCCCGTGCAGAAGCCCGGACTGGACAGCGTGAGATATACGCCGTCAAACAGCACGAAGATACCGCGCGCTTTTAAATCCAGCGCGGTCGATCAAACTCCCGCAAAGTCAGCGGAGCCCATTAAACCTGTTGAGCCCGCAAAACCGACATATCAGCCCGCGGACAAGCTGACATATCAGCCCTTAAAGAAGGTAGAGCCGTATCAGCCCGCGCCTATTGAGCCTCTCGAGGAGGAAAAGCCTAAGGAGGAGGCTCAACTGCCGTCCGAACCCATAAAGGCGCCGAGAGAGGTCACGGGGGACAAGATGTCCGCGGCGGCGATCCAAAGCGCTACGGATATCGCGCATATGAGCGCAAAAGACGTCGAGAGCGCGGAGATGGACGCGCGCATTGAGAATATCAAAAAGAGCAAGGGACTCACTCCGTCATTTACGGACTCGCAGAGCATGAAGGAAGAAAAGGCTAAGGCGGCGGCGCGTAGGGCGGCTCCCGCAGAGGGTCCGCACGTGCATCAACCTACGCTCGAACAGGTCATAAAACAGGCTGAAGTTCCCGTAAAGCCAAAGCGTCCTTATGTCGCGCCTCCGCTAAGTCTGCTTGAACCGCCTACTGAAAAGCTCGCGCCGGACGACGATATAGAGGAAAAGAAGGAGCGGCTCATCAGCACTCTCATGGACTTCGATATCGCGGGCGACGTAGAGAGCGTTGACGTCGGCCCTACGTTTACGATGTACAGGGTGAAGGTCACGCTGAAGAAGGGCATTTCCGTCGCTACCATACTCAAGTATTCAAAGGATATCGCGATGAAGATGGAAGTGGAGAGCGTGCGCATACAGGCCCCCATACCCGGCAAGAATGCGGTTGGCATAGAGGTTCCAAACAAGAGACGCCGCACCGTCAACATAAGCGAGATACTGCAGTCAAGCACCTTCAATACAGCGCCCGATCCCGTTACGTTCGCGCTTGGCGTGGACTTGTATGGCAACAGCCATGTAGCGAGAGTCGCAAAGATGCCGCACCTGCTTGTCGCAGGCACTACGGGCAGCGGCAAGAGCTGCTGTATAAACACCTTGATCGTGAGTTTGCTGTATAAGGCGTCCCCCGACGACGTGAGGTTTATCCTTGTGGATCCCAAGAGGGTGGAGCTGTCGGTGTACGCGGGCATTCCGCACCTCTTGATGGACGAGATAATATGCGAATCGGACAAGGCGATAAAGGCGCTCGCGTGGGCGGAAAAAGAGATGGAGCGCCGCACGAGATATTTCCAGGAGACGGGATATCGCGACATTGCGGAGTACAACTCTGACGTCAAGAACAGCGGGCTCGAAAAGATGCCTCTCATAGTCATCATAATAGACGAGTTTGCGGACCTCATGGCTACGTCGAAGAAATCCGTCGAGAAGTCGGTGGGAAGGATAGCGAGCCTCGCGCGCGCCGTCGGCATACACCTTGTGCTTGCAACGCAGCGCCCGTCCGTGGACGTCGTTTCGGGCACTATAAGAAACAATATCCCGTCGAGAGTGGCTTTCAAAGTGTCGGACAACGGTTCAAGTCGCACCATACTCGACGCAGTGGGTGCAGAGGACCTGTTGGGACTTGGCGATATGCTGTATATGGGGCCCGGTTCGTCCGACCTCAAGAGGATACAGGGCGCATTCATATCCAACCCCGAAGTCAAGAAAGTGGTGGAATTTGTAAAGAGCCACAACGATTGCTATTTCGACGCGCAGGCTAAGGACGAGATATTCAACGATAAAGCGGACAAGAAGCCCGAAACCTCCCAAAAGGATGTAAGATCCAACCGCATAAATACCGATCTTTTGGACGCTTTGGAACTCGGCATACAGCTCAGAGAGACGGACGGCAATTCGTTCAGCACCTCGTATATTCAGCGCAAGCTCGGATTCGGATATCAGAAGGCAGCGAGGATAGTGGATACCATCAAGGAGATGGACTATATCGGCGTGAGCGAACGCGACCCGAAAAAGACTATTGTCACTATGACGAGGGAGGAACTCGAGGAGTTCAGAGCGTCCGTAGAGCCGACAGACGAAGGCGACGACGAGGAGTGAGCTTTTGAGGCAGAGCATGAGGATAGGTGCGATATCGCTTGGCTGCGACAAAAACAGAGTGGACACCGAAAAGCTCTTGGCAAGGCTTGAAGAGGGCGGGCACAGCATAGTTTCGCGCGAAGAGGACGCGGACATCCTCATCGTCAACACTTGCGCCTTCATCAAGAGCGCGAAAGAGGAGTCCATTGCGGAGATATTGAACGCGATAGATTTCAAACAGCGCGCCGAGGGCAGGCATATCATCGTTACGGGCTGCCTTGCGCAGAGATACGCGGAGGAACTCGAGGCGGAAATGCCGGAGGTAGACGCTTTCCTCGGCATAGGCGATTACGACAAAATCCTCGAGGCGGTGAACAGCGTCGCCGCAGACAAAAAATATACGTGCAAAGAGGGGCTGGACAAGTTCTATGCGGGGCGAGTGCTCACTACGCCGCTGCATACGGCATACCTCAAGATCGCGGACGGGTGCAATAATCGCTGTACATATTGCGCGATACCCTCTATACGCGGCAAGTATCGCTCCGAGGCGTTGTCCGACCTCATTGAAGAGGCTGGAAGGCTGTCCGACGGCGGCGTGAAGGAGCTCATCCTCGTCGCGCAGGACGTCACGAGATACGGCGTGGACTTCGACGGCAAGCCGCATTTGATGCAGCTTGTAAAAGAGCTCGAGAGGCTGGACTTCGAGTGGATACGCCTTCTGTATCTTGAACCCGAGATGGTCACGGACGAGCTTATCAACTTCGTGGCGAGCGAGGAAAAAGTCGCAAAATATATGGATATCCCCCTTCAGCACATCGCAAGCGGCGTGCTCAAGCGCATGAACAGGCATACCGACGAAGCGACGACGAGGGCGCTCGTAAAGAGAGTACGCGAGGCGGGGATAACGCTCAGAAGCACCTTTATATGCGGATTTCCGGGGGAGAGCGAGGAGGACTACGGCAAGCTCAAAGACTTCATCGCCGAAGGAAATTTGGATTATGCGGGGTTCTTCGCCTATTCGAGGGAGGAGAATACTCCCGCGGACAGGCTGGACGGGCATATCCCGAGCAGGGTGAAGCAGAAGAGAGCGAAAGAGCTTGAAAAATTGCAGCAGAGCGTCACGGCGCAAAAACAGCGCGAAAGGATAGGAAAGACCGTGCGGGTCTTGTATGAGGATATAGACTTCTCGCGGCAGATGTTTGCGGGCAGGTCTCAAAGCGAGGCTCCCGACATAGATACAAAAATATATTTCACATCCGAAACGCCGCTCGAGGTGGGCAATTTCTACGACGTCGAGCTCACGGGGACGCTGGGGCTCGACCTGTCGGGCAGGACTGTACAGCGCAAAAAGTGAAAATACCGCGCCGATGCGCGCCATATCAAAAATCATATTCGAGATAGGGCGGTCTGAGAGGAGGATCGAATGCAGCAGGAGATAGTCAAGCTTTGCGGGTTGACAAAAGATGAGGTGCAAAGGCGCCTCGCTCCGTTTGAAAATAAGGGGCTGGAATTCGATATCGTAGAGGACTGTCTCGACGTCACGCTCACCGTGACTTCTACGCTGTCAAAGAAGGATTTCGACCCGCTCAAGAGCTGGATATACCGCTCGTTTGAGACGGAGGTTTACAGCGCGTTCGGACAAGGGCTCGCCGAGACTGCCGCCGCGCTGCTCAAGCGCAACGGAAAGACGCTCGCCGTCGCGGAAAGCCTTACCGGCGGGATGATATGCTCCGCTCTCGCGGCGATACCCGGCATAAGCGGCAACTTCTTTGAGGGCGTAGTGTGTTACAGCAAGCAGTCCAAGCAGGAGAGGGTGGGCGTCAAGGCGACTACGCTGTCCAACTACGGCGCGATAAGCGAGCAGACCGCGATCGAGATGGTGCGCGGGCTCAACGTCCCGCCTGTCGATATCGGGCTGTCCACTACGGGGCTCGCCGGACCCGACGGAGACGAGGGAAAACCCGTCGGCCTTGTGTATATAGGCGTGGGCGCCGGGGACTTCATACGCGCGTTTGAAAAGCGCCTCGACGGCTCGAGAAACGAGATCAGAAAAAAGACCGCAAACCTCGCGCTGTATTACTTGATAAAATATTTGAGAGGGGAAGTATTTACGCTGTAATGTACCTGTTTTGGGACATAACGCGCGTTAAAATATAATCAACATCAACCACCCGTACGGGAAAAGGAGTAAAGTATGGCAGACAAACTTCAAAAGCCTAAATCAAGAGAGGAGAGCTTGCAGGACGCTCTCGACAAGATAGAAAAGCAATTCGGCAAAGGCTCGATAATGCGCCTCGGGGACGACAACGTGCAACCCGTCGAGGCTATATCGACAGGCTGCCTCACCCTTGACATCGCGCTAGGCATAGGCGGCATCCCGAAGGGCAGGATAATCGAGATCTACGGCCCCGAGTCGTCGGGCAAGACCACCGTCGCGCTGCACTGCGTGGCGGAGGTGCAAAAGGCGGGCGGCACGGCGGCGTTTATAGACGCGGAACACGCCATAGACCCCGTGTACGCGCAAAATCTTGGCGTGAGGCTCGAGGACCTCTACATCTCTCAGCCCGACGACGGCGAGCAAGCCCTCGACATCTGCGAGACGCTTGTAAGAAGCGGCGCGGTGGACATCATCGTCGTGGACTCCGTTGCGGCGCTCACTCCGCGCGCGGAGATAGACGGCGATATGGGGGACAGCCACGTCGGACTTCAAGCCAGGCTTATGTCGCAGGCGCTGCGCAAACTCACAGCCGTCTCCTCAAAGAGCAAGTGCACCATCATCTTCATAAATCAGCTGCGTGAAAAAGTGGGCGTCATGTACGGCAATCCCGAGACGACAACGGGTGGCAAAGCATTGAAATTTTACGCGTCCGTTCGTATAGATATACGAAAAAAGGATTCCGTCAAGGACGGCGCGGACATCATCGGCAACCACGTCGCGGCGAAGATAGTCAAAAACAAGGTCGCGCCTCCCTTCAAAGTCGCCGAGTTCGACATCATGTACGGCAAGGGCATCTCCAACACCGCGTGCGTGCTCGACCTCGCCGTCGAAGCTGGAGTCGTGCAGAAGGGCGGCAGCTGGTTCAGCTATAACGACGAGAAGATAGGCCAGGGCAGAGACAAGACCGTCGCCTTCCTCGAGGCTAACCCCGACATCTTCGCCGAGATCGACGCCAAAGTCAGAGCAAAATACTCCATCTCATCCAAACCCGCCTCCGCCGAGGACTGAGTTTGTTTATGCGAGGTTCCGCCCCGCCACGCCCTATGCAGGGCTGCGAGCCCCGCACCCTCGGCAAGGGACTTCGTCCCCTGCACTCCAAGCTAAAAAGCGCGAATGTGACTCTTTGAAAACCCCACAAAATTACTACATAATTTTGTGGGACCTCGCATCGTCCACATTCGCGATTTTTTGTTTGTTTGCAAGTACCAAACTCCTGCGTGAGAGCTTGATATTGGCGGACGTATAATCCGAGGGTCAATTTTTTTCTGTCATTTCGAGCGTAGTCGAGAAATCCCTCGGTGTAGGGGAAGTGCCCTTGTGAAGAGGTTTTTCATTTATTCGAGGGATAAACACAGATTTCTCCTAGCTATATTATATATAAAAAGTTCTATCCAAGACAGGAAAACTTTAAGTGCGAAATTTTGATGAGCTTAGTATGAAAGTCACATCTCGTGGGTATATGCGTCGGTGTAGACGAGGCGGGCGACGTGGATGGGGTGGAAAATTTTGCGGTGGATATAGAGTATGTAGGAGACGGTGAGGATGAGTACGGCGGTTTCAGAGATGGGAAGGGCAAGCATTACGCCGTCAAGTCCCATGCCGAGCGGCAGGGTGTAGATGAGCAAGGTCGAGAGGGCGAAGCTCCTAAGTATGGATATGAACATTGCCATACGGGAGCGGGATATTGATTGCAGATAGTAGACTCCGAGTACATTGAAGCCGAGCACTACGAACCACAGCGAGAATAGGCGGGTCATACGCGGCGTGGCGGCTACGACATCGGGAGTGGTGGTCATAATGAGGCTTACGACCTCGACGGGAGCGAGCTCCAAAACAAGGGTAAACACAGCGGTGAGCGAGGCGGTGCAGATGACTCCGAGAAAGAGCGCGCGCAGTATGCGGTCGGGCTGTCTCGCGCCGTAATTTGCGGAGGATATGGGCTGTACGGCGAGCCCGACTCCGCCGTAAAGCGCTTGAAACAGCGCGGCGACGGTGGAGATGACCCCGAATACGGCGAGGTGCGCCTCCGTGCCGTAGCGCATAATTTGGTTGTTCATGACGGTGGAGATGACGACTGTCCCGAGCTCCAGCACGCCCGCGCTCAAGCCGGCGAGCAGGACGACGCCCGTCGTGCGGGGAAAGTCCACGGGCTTTACGAAGCGCAAATTGCTCCGCTTTTTGAAGAGGTGGAGCAGCATTATTACGGTCTGCAATCCTGCGCCGAGCACGGTGGCGAGCGCCGCGCCGCGCATACCCATATGCAAAGGAAATACAAATACTATGTCGCCGATTATGTTGACGATGCCGCCAGAGATCACCGCTGCCATGACGTGCGCGGGAGATTTGTCGTTGCGTACGAAACAGCCCATAAAGTTGGGTATCACAAAAAGCGGCATGCAGTATACTATGAGGTCGCCGTATTCGAGCACTTTGGGCATTATTGCGTCGTTTGCGCCGAAGAGGCGGAATATCTGCTCCTTGCAAGTTATGCTCACCGTCCAAAAAACCGCGAGAAGCAATGCAAGTATGGATACGGACACCGTGAAATAGGCGCGCCCCTTCTTCACATTGCCTTCTCCGAAGGACTGGCTCATGAGCACCGCGCCGCCCATACCCGATAGCACCGCGAAAAAGCTCATTATCGCAAAGTAGGGCAACAAAACCGCCATAGCCGCCGCGCCCGCCTCGCTCTCCGACTTGCCGATCGCGATAGTATCCACAAAACTGTATATGGAAATGACCACCGCGCTGCCCATCGCGGCGACCAAAAACTTGAAGTAGAGCTTTGAAACGTTGTCCTTCAATAGATCCATATGGAGATATGATAGCACACGTCGGCGTTTTATGCAATCAAACGACAGTGGCAAGCGCAAGCTTATTTTTTTACGCGAGGCGCGATACTTCAAGAAAATATTGGAGAGGGAGCGCATAAATCGAGAGAAAAAGAGGAAAATATCCGCCGATCCGCATATAAATTACAAAAAAAGTGCGGATAAGCGTGCTGATTTTAACATTTCTACTTGATTTATTGCAAAATCATGTTATTATATTTCTATAAGGATAGCCGTATGTTAATACGGACTTAGAAAAGAAAAGCGGAGGTAAATTATGGCAACAATGAGATGCCCGAATTGCAAAACTCACATCGAAGTTACTCCCGACATTAAAACCGTCGTGTGTCCCGGATGTGGAAAGAAGTACAGAAACCCCAAATATGTAGAGCCGACGCCTCAGGCAGAGCCTACTCCCGTTCAAGAGCCGACGCCGCAAGTCCCGACATTGCCGTGCAACAATTGCGGAAAAGCTATCGTCGTAACGCCGGATCTTGAGATCGTCACTTGCTCGGGATGCGGAAAGAAGTATAAAAATCCGTACTATGTTGCGCCCGCACAAGAAGTGACGCCCGCGCCCGTAGCGGCCGACGTGCAACCCGCACCCGCGGCTGTCAAGGCGCAACCCGCACCTGCACCCGCACCTGCACCTGCCCCGGCTCCTGCACCTGCACCTGCACCTGCTCCGGCTCCGGTAGGCGAGAGCAAGTTTACAGGTACGATGTTGAGCTGGCTCGGACACAACATCGTCAATTTCTTGTTGACTCTCATCACGCTCGGATTAGCGTATCCGTGGGTCGTCTGCCGCAAGTATCGTTGGAAGATAGACCATCAGATCATTGACGGACACAAGCTCAAATTCGATGGCAAGGGCGGCTCTTTGTTCGGTCATTGGCTGGGCTGGGTGTTGCTCACCATCATCACGATCGGCATCTATGGATTGTGGGTTCCCTGCAAGGTTCAAAAGTGGATCACGGAGCGTACGCATATCGACAATACGTACGTTGCGCAATAAGTTTGCAATTTCAAGTTGAAACTATCATCAAAACGGCTCCGTTTGGAGCCGTTTTGAATTGTAAGGAAGAGTTTGAGACAGGGGAAATTACTCCGCTTTTTGCTCCTTCTTTTTGACGGAGTCGGGAAGGCGGTATTTCTTTTTGAAGCCGCCGAGGAATTTGCCAAAGCCTCCGCGTTTGCCGTTGACCATATCCACAAGCCCTTCGAGGGTGCGCTCGGAGATTATAGTCGGCGCCCACTGCACAGTGCACCGCAAGGGCATATCTAGGGCGGAGTTGATGATCATTTCGGGATTCTCCGCGGATTTCGCCACAAGCTTGCAGCCGAATTTGACTACGCCCGTGATAAATCTGCCCCACGGCGATACGCTGACCTGTCCCAGGCTGTTGTTGCAGGTGAGTTCGCCCTTCTTGTAGTCGGAGTTGTCGGGAATTGCGTGACCGAGCAGCGCCTCGAAGTCCTTATCGGGGACGGTTTCGCCCTTGAGCGTATAGTAGTAGGGCGCTGTCTTGCGATAGTCGGGGATGGGCGCGTCGGGGTTTGCGCTCTCGACATAGACGCGCGCGGTGAGCTTGATATCGCGGGAGGACGCTCCGACCAAAATGTCGAAGTCGCCGCTTTCGATGTGCCAATCGTTTATGTTGACGTTGTAGTACGCAAAGGCGCGGCTGTCGAGTGTGATCGTAATTTCCTTTTCCTCGCCCGCCTCGAGGTAGACTTTCTTGAATCCTTTGAGCTCCTTGACGGGGCGGAAAATAGTGCTCTCGACGTCGCTCACGTACAGCTCGGCTATCTCCGCGCCCGCGACTTTGCCCGTATTCTTGACCTTGAATGTAACTTTAAGAGGCTCGCCTTCCTTGATCTTGTCCGCGGACAGCTTGAGGTCGCTGTACTCAAACGTCGTGTAGCTGAGTCCATAGCCGAAGGGGTAGCGCACGGGCTTGTTCGCCTTGTCGAAATAGCGATATCCCACATACACGCTCTCGCGGTATTCCACGGTGCGCGGACCCATGGGGAAGTATTTGGACACAATATTGTCCTCGCCCTTGACGGGGAAGGTCTCGGGGAGTTTGCCGGAGGGGTTGACCGCGCCGTACAGCACGTCGTATGCCGCCTCGCCGACAGCCTGTCCGCCGATATAGAGGTTGAGGATGGACTTGACGTCCTTTTCCCAATCGCCGAGCACGACGGGCGCGCCCAGGGACAGCACGACGATGACGTTTTTGTTGACCTTGAGCAGCTCGCTCACAAGCAGGTTGTGCGCCTCGGGCATATTGAGGTGGGAGCGGTCGTAACCCTCGGATTCGTAGGCGTCCGTGAGACCTATGAACACCACCACTTTGTCCTTGCCTTCCGCCGTTTTGAGCGCCTGTTTCAACAGTTTTTTGCTCATGCCGTCGCCATTGAGGGTGTAGCCTTCCGCATATTCGTACGCCTGTCCCGCCGCGTCGAGGGCGTCCGTAAAGGACACTATATTTGTCGCGGCGATGTGGCTGGAACCCGCGCCTTGGAAGCGCGCTTGCTTTGCGAGTTTACCAATGACGGCGATCTTCTCGCTCTTCTTGAGGGGCAGGGCGTCGTCCGTATTTTTGAGGAGTACCGCGCTGTTTGCGGCGGCTTTTCTTGCTATGCTATGATTTTTATCGAAGTTCGTCTTGTGACCCTCGACCTCGCGCTCGACATTTTCAAACGCGAACTTGATCATTCTGAGCGCTATCTTGTCAAGCTCCTCTTCCTTGAGTGAGCCGTCCTTGACCGCGGCGACTATCTTGCGGTCGTTGAGTCCCTTGTTGCCGGGCATCTCGAGGTCGAGCCCCGCTCTTATGCCTTCTACACGGTCGTTGACCGCGCCCCAGTCGCTTACGACTATGCCTTTATATCCCCACTCGTCGCGCAGTACGTCCGTGAGCATGCGCTTGTTGTCAGAGAGATAAGTCCCGTTGAGACGGTTGTACGAGCACATCACCGTGGTGGGCTGCTCCTCTTTCACTATGCGCTCGAAGGCGGGCATGTATATCTCGCGCAAAGCGCGTTCGTCCACGACGGAGCTTATGTTCATGCGGATGTGCTCCTCATTGTTGGCGAGGAAGTGCTTGAGCGATGTGCCGACGTTCTCCTTTTGTACGCCGTGCACCCACGCGCCGCCCATGACGCCCGCGAGGTAGGGGTCCTCAGAAAAATACTCGAAGTTTCTGCCGCAAAGGGGACTACGCTTGATGTTTACGCCCGGTCCCAAAACCGTGCATACCTTGAGTCCTTTCGCTTCGTCCGCTATCGCCGCGCCCACTTCTTCAAGCAGGGCGGGATCCCAGCTTGACGCCGTCGCCGCCGCGCCCGGGAAACATGTCGCGGGTTCGGACGAGCCCATAATGTTGGTGCCGTTAGACTTCTGCTTTTCCTTCCTCAAGCCGCTCGGTCCGTCCGACACCCAAACCGCGGGAATATCGACGCCGTCACGCTTGATGGGCTGCGTGAGCCAGTTGGTAGAGCCCGAGCAAAGCGACGCCTTTTCTTCAAGCGTGAGCTTTGACAGGATGGTCTTATAATCTTTTTCGGTCATAATTTCCTCCCCAAAAATATGTAAAAAAATATTATAAATATATTATACATTAAATAAACCGCCCTTGCAATAGCCTTTTGGACAGTTTTTGTAATTTACGATAGTATATGCGGGCTCCTCGCCCACTCTCCGACAAGGGACTTCGTTGCTCCACGCAGGGCTACTCGCCCCACATTCCGGCGAGGGACTTCGTCCCCTGCACCCCAAGCTAAAGGTGCGAGCTAGGCAAATTCTTGCCGTCGCTCGCGTTTTTGATTGTTTGCAAGTATCAAACTCCCGCGTGAGAGCATGATATTTACGGACGTTTTGTACGAGCTTAACGCAACGCTTGTCCGAGGTTATTTACTAAAAAACCGGGGGATTCCTCGACTACGCTCGGAATGACACCTAATACTACTGTCATCTTGAGCGAAGTCGAAAGATCCCCTTGTGAAGGACCCCCACCACCCGCCATACGGCG
>CANRBM010000031.1 GCA_947628855.1 uncultured Clostridia bacterium
CACAAGCTCCAGCCCCGCCGCTACGTTGAGGGAGGGCGGCAGGTAGTGCCCGTTTGGACAGCGGTGAGAGGCGAGGCGGGAGAACATCAGCCTCAGGCTGTTTAAAAGCTCCGTCCCCGTGCCGAATGTGCTGCGTATGCCGGGTACGGCGGGGCGCTGACGGAGCGCCAACGCCGCGGGGACGTACAGTACCTCGTCCACCTGCGCCTTTTCTGCTTGCGTCATGCGCCTGCGCGTGTAGGTGGACAGCGACTCCAGATAGCGGCGCGAGCCTTCCGCATACAGAATTCCCAGCGCGAGCGAGGATTTGCCCGAGCCCGACACGCCCGCTATGCCCACTATCTCTCCGAGAGGGATCTCGACGTCGATATTTTTCAAATTGTGCACATTTGCGCCGCGCACTATTATCTCGTGCGGCACGTCGTCTCTTACTTTCATACCGCTATTTTAATCCAACCCGCCTGCAAAAGCAAACATAAATATATCCTCCTCGCCGATTATTTTTAATGAAAGCGCCAAACGGAAATATATTCAAAATCAAAAGCCGAGCGCACTTGCTCGGCTTTGAAAATTTAAACACTCTGCTTTGAAATTTTGATTTAAAATTGGAAATGTCGAATTCGGGCGTATTTTGTTGATCTGTCACATGTAGGACGTAGCGCTTTTGTGCGTCTGATATCTTGCCGTCATCCTCCGCTACAAGCGTTACAGCGGCAGATCTTTCTTGATAAATTTCACGGAGCCGACCACATAGCCAATGAGCCCAAGCGCCAGCAGTATCGCGAATTTCCATATATAGGTCAGCGTGCCGCCCGCTATGGATATAGTGTCGAAAAGCGTGATTATCGTCGCGTAGTTGAAGTAGTTGAGCGCGCTAAGGCGCACGATCGACGGTATCATCTTGCTGCCGAACAGCCCGAGCATAGCGGCGACGAGCGAGAATATGCTGAGCCCTCCGCCTATCGCCATGGAGTACTTGCTCCTGTCGAACCAGCACGAGGTGAAGAAACACAGCCCCGAGAGGGTAAACAGCACGAGGAATGCGCCGACGTTGAAGAGTATCATCGTCTTATAGGTTATTTTTGCAACTGCCTCGCCCACTATCGCCATACATACGCAACTGGTTATCGTCGTGCACACGAACATCAAAAGCAGGGATAGGACGAGGAAAGCCGCCTGCGTAAACACGACGGATTGCCGCTTTGTCGATGAGGAGAGTATGTATGCCATAGAGCCGCTGTCCACCTGTCCCGCGATGAGGTTGTTTGAGACCATTATCATATAGATTATGGGCAGCAGCAGCCCCGCTAGCCTGAAGAATATGGAGCCGACGACAAGGTCATACAGGTTGAGTTGCGCAAGCTCTTCGAGCGCGCTTGCGACGTCCTCGGGCAGGGAGGACATGAAATTCATGGAAATATCACCCGCGATCGCGGTCTTTATCTCGGCGACTTTTGCGGCGTAGTCCTCCGCTTCGGGATCGAGTTTTGCTTTTTCTATCTCGAGGTCGAGCCTGCTCAGATATGTCACCAAAGTGCTCTCGGCGACGTCCTTCACGTGCGCGTAGTCATAGCCGTAGCTCTCAAATCTTTCGCTCGATATATCGAATTTTTCAAGCTCCGCGAGTATCTTGTCCATATTTTCCTTGAGAGTCAGATTTCCCGCAAGGAATATGGCGGAGCAAGTCGCCGCGCGGTCTTTTCGGAACTGTATGCGTTTCTCGCCCGTAAAGTATCTTTCGCCTTGTCCCGCGATCTGGCCGGAGTCGAGATATTGTTTGGGGATATCTTCGCCGTGCGAGATGTAAAAGTCGTCGAACATGCCCTTTATGTTGTTGAGGTCGGGCATAGTTTCGCCGCTCAAATCTATTGCGTCTGCGTCGGGCGGGTTTATCGCATACGCCACGCAGCCAAACAGCTCCAAAAACTCCACCGACTCCTCGGTGTAAGACGGGTCTATCTTCTGCGCCTTTTCAAGCATGTATTGCCTTACGCTTTCAATGGAATCGGTGTATGCGTCTACAAACGCATTTACCATATCCTTCAAATATTGCGTAAAATCCGTCGTTAAGACTACGTTCTTTGAGTTTTCATCATACTTAGGCCAAAAAACCTCGTCGAACTTTTCCATGCCGTCAAGCTGGGTCTCGTAGTAATTCAGCTCTCTGCTCTCGATAGTGGAGTCGATCTGCTCTTTGACCATAGAATCTCCGACGGCGGTCAGTGTAGTGCTTATGTTGCCGTTTCCGCTTATCAGCATGACGCAGGCGAGCATGAAACACTCCATAAAAGTGATTATAGCCCACATAGTTCCGTTTGCTTTGCAGGACTGCTTGAACAATGCTTTACTGAACATTTTTATCTTCTCCTTGTTTTGTCAAAATGTCTTTGAAGTGTCTCTCGAGGGTATAAGGTATCTCGGAAATGAATTTTACGGAGTAGTTTTTGAGCGTTTTCAAAAGCCGCCCCGTCTCATTCAGCGAAATGCGTATCGTCGCTTGGTTATACTGCTCCTGTGTGCGGATGACTTCGAACTTTTCTTTAAGAAAGCGGGAGTAGTCGTCCGCGGTGAGAAATTCTATTTTGAACTCCTTTTCGGGGCGGGCGCGCAGGGCGTGCATATCCGCGATGTCCACGATGTGACCGCCGTCAATGAGCGCGACCCTGTCGCAAGTCGTCTCGAGCTCCTCATAGAGGTGGCTGCTTATGAATATAGTCTTGCCCTTTGCGTGCTCCTCCTTGAGTATGTCGAGGAAAGTGACGCGCATGAGCGGGTCGAGACCCGTCGTAGGCTCGTCCAGAATTATTATGGGCAGGTCCGCCATTAGCGCCGCGACAAGCGCCGTCTTTTGCTTCATGCCCTTGCTCATACGTTTCAAATTCGCGCGCGGGTCGAGTTGCAGCCTCTCGATGAGCTCATTTGCGTAGGACATGTCCTCCACTCCCAAAAACTCCGCCTGGCTCTTCAAAAAGTTTATGCCCGTCCTGAGGTCGGGGAAGGCGATCTCCCCGGGGACGTAGCCGATGTTTTTGAGTATCTCGCTCGAGTGCTCCCAAGAGGTGAGCCCGCCAACTTTCGCCGTGCCGCTCGTAGGCTTTATAAAACCCAGCATACTGCGTATAGTCGTCGTCTTGCCGCTGCCGTTCGTGCCGACAAACCCCACCATTTCGCCCTGTTCTATATTGAGGTCGATATCGAAAATGCCGCGGTTGTAGCCGTAATCCTTTGTGAGGCCTTTGATCTCTATCAAACTCATTTGAGCGCACCTCCGAAATTTATATCCTCTTTGTAGAATTTCATGAAGTAGTCCTCAAGCGATTCGCGGCGGTTGCCGAACTCTTTGACGGAATACGCAGACAGGAGGGACAGCGCGCCGTTTATGTCCTCGTCCTCAATAGTGAGCAAAAGCCTTGCGCTACTGTCGTCCAAAATATGCACGGAGGGGAGCTTTTTCGCCTTTCTCGCGAAGTCCGCCGAGTCCTGCTTGTTGTAAAATCTTATCTCATAAAATTTTCTCGAGGCGTGTTTAAGCTCGTCCGCGACAAATTCCGAAACTATTTTGCCGTCCTTGATGATGGCGATCCTGTCGCAAGTCGCGTCCACTTCCGAGAAGATGTGGCTTGAGAGCAGTATAGTCTTGCCGCGCTCCTTCTCCTCGCGTATGAACTCTATGAATTTGTTTTGCATGACGGGGTCGAGGCCGCTCGTCGGCTCGTCGAGGATGAGCACGTCGGGGTCGTGCATAAACGCCACCACGACGGCAAGTTTTCGCTTTTCGCCCAAGCTCATTCTCTTCGTCTCGTTTTTCAGCGTCACGTCGTCCAGCTTGAAGAGATCGAGCATTTTTTTCAACTGCTCGTCGTTGCGGATATGCTGCATGGACTGCATCATGCGTATGAAGTCCCAGCCCGTGAGTCCCGCGGGCAGGGCTATCTCGCCCGGGATGTAGCCTACGCGGTTCAATATTTTCGCATAGTTTTCAAACGTCGGCTTGCCAAAAAGATACGTCTCGCCTTCGCCGGGCTTAGAAAACCCCATAAGGTGGCGTATCGTGGTGGATTTGCCCGCGCCGTTTGGTCCGAGAAATCCGAAAACTTCTCCCTCGTCCACTTGAAAACTCACGTCGAACACGCCGCGCCCGCTGCCGTAGTCCTTCGTCAGATTTTTTACTTCGATAACTTTCATAGCGTCTCCTGCGTTATAAAAAAGTAAACTTCTTTACTATGTGGTTGATTTTCCAAACTGCATAGATTATAATGTATTCAAAAAAAATATGGTGAACAAAATCGACAAAATTGTCAAAATTTTGACAATGTCGATAAAATTGTAAAAAAGGAAGGCAACTATGAAAGTGCAAAACGCAAACAACTCCTCTTTTAAGACGCGCAAACTCATCAAAGACACATTTTCCGAGATGCTTTCCGAAAAGAAGGAAATAAACAAAATCACCGTGAGCGAGCTCGCAAAGCGCGCAAACATAAGCCGCGCGACGTTCTATGCGCATTTCGACGACATCTATGCCGTCGCGGAGGAGTTTAAGGCGGAACTTTTCGACGCGCTCTTCTCAAATGAGGAGCTAGGATCCGCGGACGACTTCGAGCAGTTTTTCGAGGTGATATTCTCGTTCATGAAAAAACACAGCGAGATGTACAAAATATTGTGCAGGTCGGACGCGACGCTTCTTTATGCAAGCAGGTTCATAGTGCTCGTATGCAACAAGTTTTTGCAGCTTGCCTGCAACGACACGCGCATCAAAAATCGTGACAATATCGAGCTTGAGATCCGCGTATTTTTCGAGGGTTGCCTGTTTGAATACGTCAAGTATTGCCGCTCTCAGTCTGCCTTCACTCTCGACGACCTGCATGCATATGCAAAAAAGTGGTGTCGCAAATTTTTGAAGGAGCGCTGCGCTTGACTTTTCGCGCTATTGACTTAAAGCGTAAAGTTTTATATAATAAACTCAGTATTGTCAAGAGGAGGTAGATATGGGATATATCAGTTGCTACAATGAGTGGCGCAGTTGTCCGGAACTCACAAAGGCGGAGCAAGCGAGGCTCGCCGAGATGACGGACGACGAGATAAAGGAGGCGTTTTCACTTCCTCTCGAATTCGGCACGGCGGGTATGCGTGGCATACTCGATATGGGCGTCGGCCGCATGAACGTCTACACGGTAGCGCGCGCGACGAAGGGGCTTGCAAGTTGGATAGAGTCTCTAGGCGGGGACGCGAAGGAGAGGGGAGTGGTGATAAGCTATGACACCCGCCGCTTTTCAAGCGAATTTGCCTCAGTGGCGGCGAAAGTGCTTGCGGCAAACGGCATAGAGGTCTATCTTTTCGAGGATGTCCGCCCCGTGCCCATGTGCTCTTTTGCGATAAGACATCTTAAGTGCGTCGCGGGTATAATGATCACCGCCTCTCACAATCCGAAGATCTACAACGGCTACAAAGTTTATGGCGAGGACGGAGCGCAGATGTCGCCCGAATCGACGGATAAAGTGGTCGAATTCATATCAAAAACCCCGTATTTCGGCATTAAACAGGCAAGAGCCAAGCTGGACGCGGCAAGCATAAAAGGGCTTGACGGCAAGAAAGTACAGCGCCATATCACCGTGATAGGCAAGAGCGTAGACGACAAATATTTTGACGCTATCATGAAACTGTCCCTCTCTCCCGAGGCGGTCAAGGCGCACGGCAAGGACGTGCGCATAGTCTACACCCCAATACACGGCAGCGGCTATATGCCCGTCACGACGGTGCTGGGCAGAATGGGCATAACCGTCAACGTCGTAAAGGAGCAAGCCTCTCCCGATCCCGACTTTTCCACCGTACGCGTGCCCAATCCCGAGGAGGCGGACACCCTCAAGTTGGGCGTAGAGCTTGCGGACAGGATTGGCAGCGACATCGTTATAGGCACGGACCCCGACTCAGACCGTATGGGGATCGCGGTGCGCGGGGGAGACGGCAAATTCGTACTTCTCAACGGAAATCAGATAGGCGTATTGCTTTTGGGATATATCCTCCGTCGCAACAAGGAGACGGGGACGCTGCCCTCAAACGGCGCCATAGTCAAGACCATAGTCACGACGGAGCTCGCGCGCAAACTTGCGGACAGGTACGGCGTCAAGACTTTCGACGTGCTTACGGGATTCAAGTTTATAGGCGAAAAGATAAAGGAGTGGGAGACAAGCGGCGAATATACCTACCTCTTCGGTTTCGAGGAGAGCTACGGATCCCTCGTCGGCACCCACGCGCGCGACAAGGACGCCGTCGTCGCCGCGATGATGTTTGCGGAGATGGTATGCTACTATGAGCAGTGCGGGCTTTCCGTCTACGGCGTGTTGCAGGACACCTTCAAGCATTTCGGCTACTATGTGGAAATGTCGAAGTCGGTCACTTTCGGCGGGCTGGACGGCATGGAGAAGATGAAAAAGATCATGAGCGAATTGCGCGATACGCGCTTTATCACCCTCGCCGACGCGCACGTGCTCGCGCAGAGCGATTTCGTGGACGGCGTGACATATCTCAACGCGCAAGAGAACGACACCGAGCCCATCACGCTCCCCAAGACAAACGCGCTCAAGCTGTATCTGGAGGGCGGGGACTGGATCTGCGTGCGCCCGAGCGGCACGGAGCCTAAACTCAAATTTTACGTCGAGACTTCTCGCCCGACGCTCGCCGAGGCGCAGGACAAGGCGGAGCATTATCTCAAGTATATGTCCGAGATGACGGAGGACTGACGTCGCGCGGGCAAAAAGGTCTGAGGCATATTGACAAGCGGTCGCGGCGATATTTTTGAAAAAATATTGACAGGCGGCGGGTCTTATGCTATTTTAGGAAGGCTTTTAAAAATAATTATATATGCAAAAGGCGACGTTGCGACTTAAAATGCGGCGCCCGCAAGGCAAAGGAGGACAAAATGAAACATCAAGAATTGACAAAAGATTATGAAAACATGGGCTTTTACTCCTATGAGACAAACTTCAAGGGAATGCCCGGGCTCGAATGGAGCGACGCGGAGACAAAGCGAGACGCTGTCGGCATCCTAAAAGCGAATTATTATGTGGACGGAAAACTCAAGCAGATATTTTCAAAGCAAGATTGCCACTCTATCATAGTTGCGGGCACGGGTCTCGGCAAGACGACGCAATTTGTAATACCGTACGTCAAATTTTTGCCCAAGCGCGAAAAAAAGGCGAGTTTGGTGATATCCGACCCCAAGGGCGAGATACTTGCCACGTGCGGCGAGGATCTTAAGAAGGCGGGCTACAGGCTGTTGCTCTTCAATTTCAGGGACCCCGCGTACAGCGAGTGTTGGAATCCGCTCACTCCCATTTTCCGCAAATATCACGCCGCGTTCGAGCTCGGCTCCGAGGTCACTGTCGTCGATACGGAGGACGGCCCCAGAAACATGTTTCGCGGCAAGATATACGACGAGCAGAGCAGGCTCGACAACATGTTGGAGCAGACAAAAGCCAAGATGTTGCAGGAAGTGTCGGGGGATATCGACACGATAGCAAACATTATCGCTCCCGACAGCGGCGCGGCAAACGACAAGATGTGGGACGCGGGCGGAAGGGATATTTTGAAGGCGTTTTTGTGGGCAATGCTTGAGGACAGCCGTCCCGAAACGAGCATAGCGCACGAGCTCATCACCGAGGACACCTATTCGTTTGAGACTATGCTCAAAGTCTCCAACTTCCTCTCGGGCGGCTCCTGCGACAACGACGACGGATATTTCAGCGAGAGGACGGATGACTCCAAGGCGTATTTTTATGCCGCGAACACCGCGCTCGTAAAGGCGACGGCAACGAGGGCGGGATTTTTGAGCTCATTCAACTCGCATATGGTCTCCTTCAAAGAGGCGGCGGCAAGCACTATCACGCGTTGCAACTCCGTGGAATTTTCAGACCTGCTCGACGGTCCCGTTGCCATATTCATCAACTACCGCGACGAGGCGAGGACAAGCTACGCCTTGATATCGCTTTTTGTGCAGGACCTCTATGTCCACCTCATTCGCGAGGCTAACGGCCGCGTGAGAGGCAAGCTTGAGGATCCGTGGTACTTCATACTTGACGAGTTCGGCAATTTCCCGCGCATGACGGATTTCGACACCGTGATAAGCGCGTGCAGAGGCAGAAATATCTATTTCAATCTCGTCATCCAAAGCTACGCGCAGCTTGAAGGCGTATACGGGAAGAACACCGCCGATATAATCAAGGACAACCTCAATCTGCACATATTTATGGGCAGCAACAACATCGAGACTTTGGAGGCGTTCTCGAGGGAGTGCGGCAAGATGACCCGCATCTCGCCCATGAGCGCTGTCAACGGCGACAAGGAGTATATCGAAGATTTTCAGCTTGAGACGATACCCCTTATGCCCGTGAGCAAGCTCGCGCACCTCGAGGAGGGCGAGTGCGTCATCACGGAGGCAAACACGGGTTGCGTCATGTTCACAAAGCTCGAAAGATACTACAAGTGTCCGGAGCTTGCCCCCGCCAGCCTGTTTGACATCAAGTCGTTCTCTCCGAAAGTGGACCCATATGACAAAAAGTATCTCTACACTTTCAGGTTGAAAAGCAGGTATTGATATGAAGACGCAAAATAATGAAATTGTGAAATATCTTGAAGGCAAGAGCGAGCTCACCGTCCCAATGCTGCAAAGGGATATGAATTTGTCGTACGACGAGGCGCGCGCAAAGATGGCGGAGCTTGAAGAAGACGGCGTTGTCACCTTCGAGGGAGGCATAGTCTACACTGTCAACGCCAAGAGAGCGGCAAGCGCGCAAGATGACGACGAAGACGACAAAACGGAGTCATATATCCGGCAAAGAAGGGCGGAGCTCCTCGAAAGGCTCAAGCAACTGAAGCTTGACAACTTTAACGATGAAAAAGACGACGATGACGACGACGAGCATTGGCACTTTGACGACGACGATTTCGATTTTTCAGACGATGATGACAAAGACGACAGCGAGCAAGATGAGGACGAGCAAGACGACGACAACGAGCTTGCGCAACTATTTCGCATCATATCGGAGGATCAAGACGACGACAAAACCGCCGAGGAGCCCATCGACGAGGATATGGACCCTTATTTGACGCCCGACCTCATGCCCTATATACCAAAACAGGCTTATTACGACAGGATAATGGAAGTCTACAAGAAAAAGCAGCAGTCCCCGTCGCGCGTCATTCAAAAGGAAGCCGTCATATTTTTCGGCTTGAAACTTGGAGACTCCTTCAAACTGAACGAGAAACAGACTGAGCTGGAGGGATGGAAAAAAGCATACTTCGTCTCCTCACTCTACCTGCCCGACGGGATCCCATACGTCCCCTTCCTCACCTCCAACGAAGACGGGAGTTTCTTTTTGCGCCATACGCTCATTGAACCCGAAGACGAGGGAAAACTGTGCGTAAGGCAGGAATTTTATATGTTGCTCATGCGACATGAAATGTTCTTTGGCGACTGTGTGCTCTCAAAACAGTTCTCAAATCTTTCGGACGCCTCGCACGTCGCCATGGAACTTTACGGCGCCCTCTGCGAAGCCAAAATGCTCCTCGACGTGATTTGAGTTTTATGTGGGCTCCTCGCCCCTCGTATATTTACCTCATATTTTGTCTTTGGTGCGGCGCTCCATGTGCAAAACTTACAATCGCACCATGCGGTAGCCGACGCCGATGTGGGTCTGGATGTACTGTCTTTCGCTGTCGGCGCTCTCGAGTTTTTTGCGGAGGGTCGCCATAAAGACGCGCAGGGAGGCGATGTCGTTGTCCCAACTAGTGCCCCAGACGTTTCCTGTGATAAACTTGTGAGTGAGGACTTTGCCGACGTTCTGCGCGAGGAGGCAGAGCAGTTTGTATTCGATGGAAGTCAGATGTAGCTCCTCTCCGTCCAAATAGACGCAACCCGCGGCGTAGTCTATTTTGAGTCCGCCGTTCTCGAATACGGAAGAAGAGCTCGCGCTGTTCATATAGGCGAGCCTGCGTTGAGTCGCCCTAAGCCTTGCGAGAAGTTCCTCGACGGAGAAGGGTTTTGTCAGATAGTCGTCTGCGCCCGCGTCGAGAGCGGCAATTTTGTCGGAGTCGTCGCTGCGCGCGCTTATCACGATGATAGGCGTGATAGCCCAGCCGCGCACCTGTTTTATGACTTCCACTCCGTCGATATCGGGGAGTCCGAGGTCGAGCAAAATTATGTCGGGATTGTGGGTCGCCGCTTGCGAGGCGCCTTCCTCTCCCGAACCCGCGGCGATAAAGCTGTACTCGTTCGCCTTCAAAGTGGTGACGATGAGATTGCGCACGGACGGGTCGTCCTCAACTACCAAAATCAACGGTTTACTCATTTATCGTGATCTCCTTTTTTTTGAGCTCGAATTCAAATATACTGCCGTGGGGCGCGTTGTCCTTGAGGCGAATTTCGCCCCCATGTGCCTCGATTATCGCTTTGCAAAGGTAAAGTCCAAGCCCAAGCGAGCGGCGGCTGTCCGAAAGTTTAGAGGCGCCGCTGAAAAACTTGTCGAAAATGTGCGGTTTGTCCTCCTCGGATATGCCGCCCCCGTCGTCCATGACGCTCACGCGCACGTTCTCTAAAGCGTCCTCTATGCTTACCGTTATATGCGAGCCCTCGGGCGTATACTTGACAGCGTTGTCAATGAGGTTGACGATCACCTGTACGATGAGTTTTGCGTCAACGCTCACAAACATAAGTTTATCGCACGATTTCAGTGTGATAAAGTGCCCGTTTGCGCGTTTTTTGCAATATCCTACTGCAGTGTCCACAATATCGTCAATAAGTTCGTCCGCGAGTCTGAGCCCAAGTTTTCCGTCCTCCATACGCGTGGACGCGAGCAAATTTTCGGTGAGGTTGATGAGCCAATCCGAGTCGCTCAATATGTCCGAAAGCAGCTGTTTTCGCGTTTCGGCGTCGAATTTTTCACCGTTTTCAAGCAGGTTCGCCGCATTGCCCGATATGGAGGTCAGCGGCGTGCGCAGGTCGTGGGATATGGAGCGCAGTATGTTCGCGCGCAGTTGCTCGTTGCTCGCCACTATGGTGGCTTGCTCCTTTTCGCGGCGGTTATACTCATTGTCGAGGGCGAGCGCGCACTCGAGAGCTACGGACGAGAAGGTATCGCGGTCAAACGCGCTCAGTCCCGCGCCGTCTATGCCCACCGCGCCGTACAGCTTGTCGTTCACGCGCAGGGGGAGATAGAAGAATTTCGCCTCGTCGTCCTCGTATTTTGAAGTTACGCCGCTCATGGCCATTTCCGCGCGCTTTTTCTCCAAATCAACGTCGTATATGGCAGTCGCGGAGGGGTTTTCGGGGAAGTATGCCGCGTTCATATCCCCGTCGAAAATGAGCACGTCGGATTTGAAAAGCTTGATGAGCTGTTCCGCCGTGAGGGAGATTATCTTGTCGCGATCCGTCTGTGCGAAGAGGAGCTTGTTCGTGTCAAAGAGCAACCTCAAGCGGCGCGCTATCTTGTGGGAGACGTTCGCCTGCTGTTTATAGCGTTGAGCAAGCAGTCCCGATAGGAAAGCCGTCAAAAACATTATGAGGAAGGTCATGGGATAGCCCGTCCCGTTTGCGGCGAGAGAAAATTTGGGGGCGATAAACAAAAAGTTGAAGAGCAACACTCCCGCCAGGGAGGATATCATACTGAAGGCTATGCTCAAAGTCGCGACGGACGTCACCAGCACGCCCAAAATGTACACCATTATCATGTTCGCGTCCGCGAAGCCCAGCCATTGAAAGAGGTAACATATCGCGGTGGCGCCGCCCAAAATGGCGAAACTTATCGCAAAATTTTCAAGTATCTCGCGCCAGCCCCCGTGCGAACGCTTTGGGACATATCTGATGTCCGCGGACCTGTCGGGGATGATGTGTATTTCGACTTCGGGCGCGTAGGCAAGCAAGCTTTCCACGAGGTTGGATTTTCTGAGCAAGCGATTTTTTGTGAAAGTGCTCCTGCCTATGACAAGTTTTGTAATGCCCGCCGCCTCCGAAAATCGCGCGATCTGATAGGCGATGTCGTCCCCGAACACCGTCTCTATCTCCGCGCCGAGCTCCGTAGCGAGCTCCATATTCGCTTGAAGGCGGGACTTATTTTCGGGGGACGCCTTTTCGAGGTTCTGAGTCTCCACAAACAGCGCGGTAAATCTCGCCCCGTACGCCTTTGCCATATCCGCCGCCGTGCGTATTATGCGCGCGTTGGAGGGCGCCGACGACAGGCATACGAGCACGTGTTCGCCGTTTAAAGGCATATCCCGCTTTTCATCTTTAACGCTTTCCATATGCTACATTATAGCACATCGTCTGCGCCATGTACATAATTTTGTTTGAGCATATCCGCGATGAGCCCTACGATCCACTCGCGCTTTGGGTCCGAGACGTCTCTACTCAGCCAAACTATCCTGTACGCGCCCACGCAAAGCGAAGTCGTAGCGCGCGAATTTTCGGTCTTAGCGCTTACGATCGCGATGTCGGATCTGCGCCGTCTCAGCCGCTTTTGGATGTCCTGTTCGCGCTCCACGCCCACCGTACAGCGCAGGAAGGGATTGAGGCTCCTGCACTTGTCGGGGAGCGCCGCGAGCGCGCTGAGCAGGGCCTTGTCCGTAACGTCAATATCGATACATGCGTCGTCTCTTTTCATAACTATGCCTCAAAAGTGCAGGAACTTCTTTATGGAGCGCATGTCTCCCGCGACGTACAGCGACATATCGTCGGTCATTACGGTCGAGGGATCGAAATTCAGCTCGATATTTCCGTTTCTTCTTATGCCGAGTATGTTTACGCCGTACTTTTTGCGGATATCCAGCGCGATGACGCTCTTACCGCGCCAATGCTCCGGGACGGTTATTTCAAGTATGGACAGGTCTCCGTCGATGGGTATGAAGTCGAGGATGTGGTCGGACGTGCACTTGACCGCCGTCCACTTTGCGAGCTCCTTTTCGGGGTAAATGACCTCATCCGCGCCGTTTCTGAGCAGGAATTTCTCGTGGACTTCCGTCGCCGCGCGCGATATGACGTGCCTTGCGCCCAGCTCTTTCAAGAGGGAAGTCGTCTCGAGCGAGCTTTGAAAGTCGTCGCCGATGGCTACTATCGCCGCGTCGTAATTGTCCACGCCCAAAGAGGACAGAAAAAGTTTGTCAGTGCTGTCGCCAATCTGCGCGTTTGTCACGAAGCCGAGCACGGCGTTTACTCTGTTCTCGTCCATATCCACCGCCATAATGCGGTGATCCAGCCTGTTCAACTCCTCCGCGATGTGCCGTCCGAAACGGCCGAGCCCGATAAGCAAAATGTTTTTCATAGTTCTCCTTTATCCTACGGTCAACTTCTCTTCGGGAAGTTTTGCCGAAATTTTAACTCGCGAGGTGAACGCCGCAAACACTAGCGTCAGCGCGCCCACTCTGCCGAGGTACATAAGTATGATCAGTATGACTTTGGATCCCGCCGTAAGCGTCGGCGTTATGCCGAGCGTGAGCCCCACCGTGCCCACCGCGGACGCCGTTTCGAAGAGGCATACCGTGAGGGGAAGCCCCTCTATGCCGCTTATCGCCATGCCCCCGACGAAGAAGAGCATGAGGTACAGTATGAGTATCGCTACCGCACCCTTCACGGCGCTTTCGGGCAGTCTGCGGCGCAGGCAATTTGTGTCGTCCTTGCGGCGGAACACGGATATTGCTGTCAGTATCAGCACGGCAAGAGTCGTCGTTTTCATGCCGCCCGCCGTGGAGCCGGGGGAGCCGCCCACGAGCATGAGGAATATCATAAACGCTATGCCCGTGTCGCTGAGCGTCGTGAGGTCCGCCGTATTGAATCCCGCCGTCCTCGTCGTCACGGATTGGAATATAGCCGTCCATACCCTTTCTGAGGCGGGCATGCCCTTAAACTCGAAAATGCCGAAGTACAGCGCGGGGATGACAAGCAAAAAGGCGTTTGTGATGAGTATTATCTTGCTCTGCAAGGAGTAGGAGCGCAGGCGGAATTTGTGCGTAAAGACGTCGTGCACAGTGGTGAAGCCTATGCCGCCGACGACTATGAGTATCACTATGGTGATGTTTATGAGGGGGTTTGCGGCGTATGCGGTGAGGGAGGAATATCCCTTGCCCACGATGTCGAATCCCGCGTTGCAAAATGCGGATATGGAGTGGAAAAGGCTGTACCATATGCCTATAGTTCCAAACTGTTTGCAAAATACGGGCAGCAGCAAGACGAACCCAAGCCCCTCCATTATCGCCGTAAAGATGAGCACAAAGCCCGTGAGTCGCACTATGCCGCCAATGGACGGCGCGGATATAGCCTCTTGCAAGGTGCTCCGCTCGAAAAGCCCTATGCGCCGCCTCGCGAGCATAGCGATGAGCGCCGCGAACGAGACTACGCCCATGCCGCCTATCTGAATGAGCAGCAGTATGACGACCTGCCCGAAGACAGACCAATACGTCGAGGTATCCTGCACCACGAGCCCCGTGACGCACATGGCGGACGTAGCGGTGAAAAAGGCGTTCATAAATCCCGCGCACTTGCCGCTTTTTGTCGCAAACGGCAAAAGCAGCAGCAGTGTGCCCGCTATTATCGCCCCCGCAAACCCGAGGGCTATCACTTGTGCGCCCGTAAGCCTTTTAAGGATGGTCTTCATATTTCCTCGCTTTTGGATATTATCGCACTCGCCGCATAAAAATCACATAAAATATAGCAGCGACAGCATTAAGATTTTATAAAGATTTGCAAAAAAATTCGGAAATTATAAGATTTTTTATTGTTGATTTAAGAAAGAGATTATATTATTATATTCATATATATAGGAGGTGCGTATGGCAGTCAAGGTTTATTTTACGAGGGAGATAACTCCCGAAAGCGTGCTCAAGTTGTACAAGACTTTGGGTAAGGAGCTCGGCGGAAACGTCGCCATCAAGGTGCATTCGGGCGAGGTAGGCAATCAAAATTTCCTTCATCCCGAGTTTTGGCAGCCCACGGTAGAGTATGTGGGCGGCACAGTCGTCGAGTGCAATACCGCGTATGACGGCGAGCGCAATACCACTCAAAAACATCTCAAGACCTTTGAAAAACACGGCTGGAGCAAGCTTTTCAAGGTGGATCTGCTCGACGCGGAAGGTCCCGACCTTCAGCTGGACATTCCAAACGGCAAGGTCATAAAAAAGAATTTTGTGGGCAAGGACCTCGCAAATTACGACTCTTTGCTCGTGTTGTCCCACTTCAAGGGGCATCCCATGGGCGGCTATGGCGGAGCGCTCAAACAGCTCTCTATCGGCATAGCCTCATCCTATGGCAAGGCATATATCCACGGCGCGGGGCATCCCAAACTCATGTGGACGGCAAATCACGACAAGTTCCTCGAGGCTATGGCGGACGCGGCGTCCTCGGTGGTGGACTATTTCAAGGGCAACGCCGTCTATGTCAACGTCATGAAAAATATGTCCGTTGACTGCGACTGCTGCGCCAAGGCGGAGGACCCCTGCATGAAGGACATCGGCGTGCTCGTCTCGGCGGATCCCGTCGCGATAGACCAGGCGTGTATCGATCTCGTCTATGCCGCAAAGGACGACCCGGGGCAGAAACACCTGCTCAAGCGCATAGAGAGCAGAAACGGCGTGCATACCATAGAAGCGGCGGCGGCTCTCGGCGTCGGCAGCAGGGAGTATGAGCTTATCGAGCTGTGACGCATTTCGTCCGCTCGCAATAGGGCGGGACGGACGCCTCGCGGCAAGCGGCATGGGACGGCTATGGGCTTTTTGTCTTTCAATGAAAAATATTATGCTCGCAAGCTCGACGAGTATGAGGGCGGGGTGCTCTCGGACGCGCAGATATATGAGGCGAAACAGCTCCTCAAAGTGCTTGACGACCTCTCCGATGAGGGATATCATACGCTCAGCGAGCATCTGGAGGACAAATTTCATTGTGTCACAAGGCTGAAAGCCGTGCTCGTGCGTAACGGCGCTCAGCCTTTTGCCGTATTTAAAGCGCATGCTCCCACAGTATATGGCAAACGCGAGAGGGAGCTTGACGCTTTTTTGAGCGCGTTGACCGCCAATCTGTCAAAACCCGCGCGACCCGAGGGGAGCGATCTGCTTTCGGACATAGCCGATTTCAGTCGCTTCATATGTCGGGAGAAGGACGTCGCCTACATATTTTTGTTGCGCGATTGCCTCTTGCCGTATATGTATTTTGCGAAGGACGGAGGCGAGGGGCTGTACGCCTATCCCATAGGGCGCGCTTTTTTGAGGGATATATCCGGCGAGGAGAATTTCGACGACAAAATAAGGCTCCCCATATATTTGGGCGCGGAAGAGGGAATAAACGATCTCAATGAGTTCAAGCAGTTTTTCGTGCGCGAAACGACAAAGACGCTAAGGGCATATCCGCGCGTCAAGGATACGCTCGCGCGCCTGCTCGACTCCATACCATATGACAAACTCATCGTCGTGGAATCGGGATATTGCGGCACGGTGCCAATGCTGCTCTCCGCCATAGACGAGCGAGCGGACTTCAAAATGTATACGACCGCGCCATTCTTTTTCGACGTGTACAAGGATAGGATATTCTGCAAGCGTTATGAGCGCTTGCGCCTCTTCGAGACGCTCAAAAGTCAGGACGCGCTGCTTGAATATGCGTCCTTCGACGGCGGAAAGTTCTTTGTAAGGACGACGGAAAATAAAAGCGTCCTTGACGGCGCGAAAGAGGAAATAGCTTTTATGAGGGAAAGCGCGCTTGACTTTTGACAAGCGAAAGGGATAGCTTTTGTGGCGAGCGCCTTAGAAAAGCGCTTCGCATACGAAAATATGATATCGCCGCATATCGCTCTAAAACGAGGATAATGCGAACATTTTGAACAGATAAAGGTGGGTTTATGCTCAAATACGTATTTTTTGATATGGACGGGACGTTGCTCCCGATGGTGCTTGAAGAGTTTGTCGCGGCGTATTTTTCTTCGCTGTCCAAATATCTCGCTCCGCACGGCTACAAGAAGGATGAACTTGTCACCGCGATGTGGAAGGGCACCGTTGCGATGACGGCGAATGACGGCAGCAGGACGAACAGCGAGGCGTTCTGGCAGGTCATGGAAGGCGTTTTCGGACAAAAGGCGCGCGATGACGAGGACATAATGAACGAGTACTACACCTCCGCCTTTGACGAGGTAAGGGCGGTATGCGGTTTCGATCCGCTTGTTGCGCCCACCATCAAGGCGCTCAAGGACATGGGATTAAAGCTCGTGCTCGCCTCCAATCCCTTTTTCCCCGAAATAGGGCAGAGGGCTCGCCTCAAATGGACGGACGCGGACCCCGAGGACTTCATGATGTTCACGTCCTATGAGCTCATGCACTTTTCAAAGCCAAATCCGCGCTATTTTGGCGAGATACTCTCGCTGCTTGACGCCTCCCCCGAGGAGTGCCTCATGGTCGGCAACGACGTGGGCGAGGATATGGTGGCAAACACGCTTGGCATAGACGTATTTCTCAACCCCGCCTGTCTCATCAACAAAAACGGCGAGGATATTTCCCGCTATCCCCACGGCGATTTTAACGCCCTCCTCGACTACGTCAAGTCCAAACTCCGCTGACCCCGTCCAAACCGCAATACTTTGTATATCGCAGTTCATTTTTATTATTGAACAAAAATTTTCAATACGATTTACAGCGCGATGATTTCGATTTTCGCAAAAAAACCGCTCCCGAGACGAGAGCGGATATTTTGCGTTTTAGCCGAGAGGATCAGCCGGCGAGCTGATTGAGCCATTCAAGCTCCTTGTCGTTGAGTTTCTTGTCTGCCGCGCAGATGGCGCCGCAAATGAGGAAGAGAGCGGATTTGGTCGTTTGATCGGCGTTGTCGATCAGATAGTCCACGGAGTCTCTCACTCTGTCAGAGTCGATGCCCGTGTCCCTTATCAATTGAAGGGTCTGATCATAGGTGTAGCCGTCGCCGCATATCGCCTCGATGACGGGCTGTGCGACATAATACTCGTCCGTATTGAAATATCCGTCGGCGGATATTGTCGCAAGCACGGAGGTAAGTATCGTATAGCATGCGTCGTTGAAATCCATATTGGTTTTCAGTCCTTGCAGCGCTGTGCACGCAAGGTTGTCTACCATGTTGCGAAGGTCGAGTTTGCTTTTTGTTGTCATGTCATTCAAGATGTCCATGAGTGTTTGCATAATTTCATATCTCCTTATTTTTTGGTTTTTGATTTTGATTTTGGCAATTATTTTGGCGCGCGGGGGCGCGACTCATATGCTGCACGCTCAAGACAATTCTAACAGCAGAGGGGATAAATGTCAAGAGCTATTTTATGCCGAATGGGGCTTAAAAAGTGCGATATGCGTGCAGTTTTTGCCGTATGTTTTGTACTGCTTCCGCCGCGGAGCGTATCAGCCCGCAAACTTGTTCAGCCAAGCAAGCTCTTCCATTTTCAGATCATTATCCGCGACGCACAGAGCGGCGCAAAGTACGAACAGAGCATAGTTGAGCTCCTTATCTCCTGCTTCTGCGATGAGGTCTACAGCGGCGTTAAAGTTGCTAATATCGAGGTTGGCGATCTTTATACCCTCGGCTACATCCTCATAGGAGACGTCCTCCTCCATTATCATGTCGATGACGGGTTTTGCGACTTCATACTCTTCCTCGCTGAAATAGCCGTCTGAAATTACCGTCCCGATGATCGTCGAAAACACGGTATAGCTTGCCAATTTTGTGTTTCCGTTCATGTACTTTCCGATTTCTTGCGCGGCTTTGTCGGCGTAGCTTTGCACGATGTCGCTGAGTTCCGCTTTTGTTTTGGTTTTGAGTTCGTTCAGAATATCTCCGAATGTCTGCATTTTTTGTTCTCCTTACAACATTGATGATTTATTATAGCATCTCGCATACAAAATGTAAAGAGCGTAGACGATTTAAAAACGCCGCGTTTTCAACGAGCGCGCCCTATGCGATGATAATAAAATTTTATGCTCGAAATTTGCTCAAATCGTCGAAACGTCGTAAGTTTCGGGGAGTGTAGAGCGGGAGTAGGTCGCCGTCTTGATGTAGCCTCTCATGACCTTGCTCGGTTGCGTCATTTTTTTGTAGAAGATAGCGTACAGTATGGCGTCTATGATGAGGTTGAGCACCCAGCTTATGGGATAGCTGAGATACAAAATGAAGGTCGTCGGCGTCGCCTTGAAGGCGGTGTACACCCAGATTATTCGGTACACGCACACGCACAGGAAGGAGGGTATCATAGGTATAATGGGATAATTCATACCCCTCAAACACCCCACAAGCACTTCGACTATGCCGCAAATGAAGTATATGGGCAGAATTATCTTGTTGCGCTCGACGGAGAATGATATGACTTCCGGGTCGGGGGAGTATATGGACGCAAGCGGCCTGCCAAGCAGGAGTATCGCGCCGCCCATGACGACGCTTATTATGACTATCAGCAAGGAGCACTCCCACATCACAGTGTTTATGCGGTCGTACTTTTTGGCGCCGTAGTTTTGTCCCGCGAAGGTCGTCGCCGTGCTTGAGACGGCGTTCATAGACGTATACACAAAGCCCTCCAGCGCGGAGCCCGTGGAGTTGCCCGCCATGACCGCGGGACCGAAGCCGTTTATGCTTGACTGTATGATGACGTTCGCGATAGAGAAGAAGGAGCTGAGTATGCCCGACGGCAGTCCCACTTTGAGGATATCGAAAAGCTCGCGTTTTTTGATGGCGAGTTTTTTGAACTCCATTTTGCAGTAGCCTTTTTCCCTCAGCAGCGCGATGATCACGAGTATCATGGAGATGTATTGAGATACTATCGTCGCGATAGCCACGCCTTTGACGTCAAGTCCCGCGCATATGACGAAGATCAGGTTGAGGCAAGCGTTTAAGACGCCCGCTATGGCGAGGTATATGAGGGGGCGCTTTGTGTTGCCCTTTGCGCGCAATATCGCCGCGCCGAAGTTGTAGATTATGTTTGCGGGGGTGCCGATGAAGTAGATGCGCAGATAGTCCGTCGCCTTGCCTATGACGGCGGGGTCGGTTTTCATCCACGCGAGGAAGAGGTGCGCCATAAATACGCCCACTATGCCCATTGCCACTCCGCATATGACTGAGATCAGCATTGACGTATGCAAAACGCGCTCGGCGCGCTCGCCGTCCTTCGCGCCTATGGCGTGCGCCATAACGACGTTCGCGCCCACGGACAAGCCGATTGAGACGTTGACTATGAGATTTATTAGCGCGTTGTTTGAGCTTACCGCCGCAAGCGATTCCGTGCTCGTCGCGGAAAATTGACCTATGACGACGAGGTCGGCGGAGTTGAAAAGCAGCTGCAATATCCCCGACAGCGCGAGGGGCAGCGCAAGCGCGACTATCTTGCCGAAAAGCGGCCCGCTTGTCATATCGTATTCTTTTTTCAAAGCCAACTTGCGCACGTTTTACCTGCCTAAAAAAATTTGCACATCTCAAGGTGTGCATTTAAGTTTTAGACTTATTTTTCAAAAAAAGCAAGCGATGACGAGCATTATTTTGCAAAAAATGAAAAATTAAAGATTTTTATTTTTAAAAAATGCGAATTTTTTTGCGTTTTACCTAGGAAGATAAAAAATCGCCCTCCGTTTCGGCACAGAGGGCGGGGAAGTGCAGAAAAATTTTTACAGGACATTCTTCACGTCGCGCATATCGTTTATGACAAAGTCCGCGGGAGGGCGAGAGAGGTCGTATGAAAGGCGGGCTTTGTTGTACCACACCGTGCGCATGCCGTACGCCGCCGCCCCCGCGATATCCGCTGACAGCGAATCGCCTATCATCACAGCCTCCTCGGGCGCCACGCAGTCCAGCTTTGAGAATATTATGTCGAAAAACGCGCGGTCGGGTTTTGTCGCGCCCATATCTTCGGATAGAAAAAGCCCCTCGAAGTATTGCAGCATTCCCGTCTTTTGGAGGCGTAGCTCCTGTTTCATGGTGTTGGAGTTGGACGCGGCGAATACGCGATACTTTTTTGATAGGTAGGCAAGGGCTTCCTTTGCGCCGTCCTCGGGTATGTCGCTGACGTTGAGGTAGACGTGAAAATCGCGCTCGAATTTGGGACCGTCCGAAATGGGTATGCCGAGGGAGGCGAACACTTCTTTCCAGCGCACCTCGAAAAGGCGCGCCACCGTAAGCTCGCCCCTCTCGATCTCCTGCCAGCGGCGGTCGTTGTAGCGCTTGAACGCGTCAAACATGCCGTCCTCGAAGGGGATGCCCCAATCCTCGCATGTGCGCCGCATACTGCGCTTTGAACAGCGGTCGAAATCCATGACCGTGTTGTCTATGTCAATAAGCACGACTTTGATCACGTCTCCAGTATACAGGACTTTGACGTGATTTGCAAGCGTCCTCTCCGCGTTTTGTCGAGGGCAGGGTATGTGCTCTTTGGATTGTGTGTATGGTATGAACTCCCGCGTGAGAGCTTTATATTGACGTTAGCTTTGTCCAAGCGATGTGTTTTTATTTGTCATTTCGAGCTTGTCGAGAAATCCCCTCGTCCTCACCCCACGAAATCACTGCGTAATTTCGTGGGGATCCCGATCGCTCAGACAAGCGTTCCGTTATCCTTTCCATTCAAGGCGCCCCTTAGCAAGGGGAGCTGTCGCCGTCAGGTGACTGAGGGGATTGTCTCACTTCGTCACCCTCTGCACTAGGGGATGTTTCGACTTCGCCACGCTCCGCTCAACATGACATCAAAAATAAACCTGTCATTTCGAGCTTGTCGAGAAATCCCCTCGTCCAAGTTCCCAACGCTTTTCATGTCGGATTTTAATATGCCTCTGTCCGAATTATATCTTATTATGATTTAGAGTGGATGAAACGGTCATCTTGCACGATTTTTGATACCTGTAGTCGGTTTTTTAAAAAATTTCGCCGTTTTAAGTCCGCTGAAAAACTATAAAAAAAGACGCGATATGTCGTGTCTCCGCAAGTACATAGAATAAGTTGTTCTATGGAATAAATGAGACAAAAACATAAAAGAAAAAGCGCTTTTCGCGCGGCAAAGAAATATTTGACAAACAAAATAGTCCCGAAAAAGCGCATTTTTCACTTGACAAGACGTGAAATATTGCATATTATAAATGAGCAAAGTCCATAGAACAACTTATTCTGTGTATTTTGTCGGAGGTTATATTGCCGTTCCATAATCATCACCGACCTCGTCGTTTTGGGACAATCGGCGAGGGAAAACTTTAAAAGCAAATGCGACGTTAGCAAGGGTATGTCGCATAAGCTATTCGTATCTGACAGGGAT
>CANRBM010000032.1 GCA_947628855.1 uncultured Clostridia bacterium
TAGCTTGGGGTACAGGGGATGAAGTCCCTTGCCGGGGTGTGGGGCAGCGCCCCCGCATAGGGGTCTGCTTTTCAGTCGAGTTCGAAGGCGCCGGTATACAGCTGATAATACTTCCCTTTGGCGGCGATGAGCTGTTCGTGATTGCCGCGCTCTATTATCTCGCCGTGTTCGAGCACTAGGATCATATCGGAGTTGCGCACGGTGGAGAGGCGGTGTGCGATAACAAATACCGTCCTGCCCTCCATGAGCCTGTCCATGCCCTTTTCGATGAGTTTCTCGGTGCGGGTGTCGATGGAGGACGTAGCCTCGTCGAGGATGAGCACGGGCGGATTTGCGACCGCGGCGCGCGCTATGGCGAGCAGCTGGCGCTGTCCCTGCGACAGGTTTTCGCCGTCGCCCGTGAGCATGGTATCGTAGCCCTCGGGCAAGTGGCGTATAAAGTAATCCGCGTTTGCGAGTACGGCGGCGTTTTTGACCTCCTCGTCCGTAGCGTCGAGCTTGCCAAAGCGGATGTTGTCCGCGACTGTGCCCGTAAACAGGTGCGTATCCTGCAGCACCGTAGCCATGGAGCGTCTGAGGTCCGCCTTCTTTATCTTTGTGATGTTGATGTTGTCATATCTTATCTTGCCGTCTGTGATGTCGTAGAAGCGGTTGATGAGGTTGGTTATGGTGGTCTTGCCCGCGCCCGTAGAGCCGACAAGCGCGACTTTCTGCCCCGGGTATGCGGTCATGGTGATGTGTTTGAGCACGGTCTTTTCGGGTTCGTAGCCGAATGACACATCCTCAAACTCCACCTCGCCCGTCCACTTGACATATGTCGTAGTGCCGTCCGCTTTGTGGAAGTGTTTCCACGCCCAAACGCCCGTATACTCTTCTGTTTCGACAAGTTTTCCATCCTCGTCCTCGCGAGCATTGACAAGCGTGACGTATCCGTCGTCCGTCTCGGGCTGAGCGTCAAGCAGGTCGAAGATACGCTCCGCGCCCGCGAGCGCCATGAGTATGCCGTTCATCATCTGCGCCATCTGCGCTATGGGGTTGGAGAATTGCCTCGAGTATTGCATGAAACTGACAAGATTGCCCCAATTCATGCCGTAGAAGCTGTTTATCGCCATGATAGTGCCGAGTATTGCCGTCGCCGCATACGAGACGTAGGACAGGTTGCCCATGATGGGCATGAGGATATTCGCGTAGGTGTGCGCCTTGCGCGAGGCGTAGCGAAGTTCGCCGTTGTGGGAGTCGAATCCCGCCTTTTCGGCGTCCTCGTGGCAGAACACCTTGACGACTTTGAGCCCGTCGATGTGCTCCTCGATATAGCCGTTTATCTCGCCTATCTTGCGCTGTTGCCTCACGAAATGCTTGCCGCTCTTGCCGCCGACGTATTTTACGATAAACAGCTCGATGACAAGCATGACTATGGATACGAGCGTGAGCACCCAGTTGAGCACCATCATCATGACGAACATGCCTACTATTGTGAGCGCTTGCGTGATGAGGTTTGGCAATCCGTTTGAGAGCAGCTCGCGCAAAGTGTCCGTATCGTTTGTGAAAAGCGACATCAGATCGCCGTGTGTGTGCGTATCGAAATACTTGATGGGCAACGTCTGCAATCTTTCAAACATTTCGTCGCGTACGCGCTGCAGCACTTTGGACGTAATGCGCACTATTATGATATTGTAGACGTAGTGCAATCCCGCGCCTATGACGTATATGCCCGCCATAAGCCCCATTATCGCGCCGAATGCGTCAAGTCCCGTAAGTCCGCCGAGTTTTGCAAGCTCCGCGGGATATCTTGCGGGATCGAACCCCGAAAGCGGCAAAATGTAGTTGTTTATGACAATTGACATCATAAAAGTGCCGCCGATGTTGCAGATGACGTTTGCGAATATGCAGATAATAGCAAAGAACAGCTGCAGTTTGTATCCCTTCAGATAGCTCAAAATGCGCTTGAAGGTGGCGAGAGGACTACGCGCGCGGAAGCGTTTTTTCCCGTGCTCAGAGTTTGGCGACTGCGTATCGGCGTTCGCCGCTTGGATATCCGTTGACTCTTGCATTTCCACATCCTTGTTCAGCTCGTCAGACATCTTGCTCACCTCCTTCTTTATCTCCGCCGTCATTGGGCGTATCGTTTTTCTCAACCACGTCGTCCGCGCTGCCCTTCTGCTGAGAAGTGTAGACGTCGCGATATATCTCGCTCGTCTCAAGCAGCTCTTCGTGCGTGCCTATCGCGCTTATCCTGCCGTCGTTCATGACGATTATCCTGTCCGCCTGCTCCACGGAGGAGATGCGCTGCGCGATTATGATGACCGTCGTATCGCCGAACTCCTTCTTTAGCCCGTCGCGTATCGCGGCGTCCGTCGCGGTATCCACCGCGCTCGTAGAGTCGTCGAGTATCATTATTTTTGGGTGTCTGAGCAAGGCACGCGCTATGCAAAGCCTCTGTTTTTGTCCGCCCGAAACGTTTACGCCGCCCTGCCCAAGGTCCGTTTCATAGCCCTTGGGGAAGGACATGATGAAGTCATGCGCTTGCGCCGCCTTTGCCGCGTGCTCTATCTCCTCCTGCGTGGCGTCCTTATTGCCCCACAGCAGGTTTTCGCGTATCGTGCCGCTGAAAAGTACGTTCTTTTGCAGCACCATGCCTATCGCGCCGCGCAGATTTTCTATCTTGTAATCTCTTACGTCCACGCCGCCCACTTTGACGGAGCCATCAAACACGTCGTAAAGCCTCGGGATGAGCTGTACGAGCGTCGTCTTTGCGGAGCCCGTGCCGCCGATTATGCCAATCGTCTCGCCGCTTTTGATGTGCAAGTCGATGTTTTCAAGGTTGAGCACGTCCGCGCTGCGGCTGTATGAGAAGTCCACGTTGTCAAAATCTATGCTACCGTCCACCGGCTTAACGTCCGTAGCGTCCTCTTTGTCCTCGATGTCTATCTTCTCGTCCAGCACTTCGACGATACGCGCCATAGACGCGCGCGACATGACGATCGTCATAAACGTCATAGCGACCATCATAAGCGACATGAGTATCTGCATGACGTAGCTCAAAAACGCGGTGAGATCGCCCATAGTAAGTCCCGGCGGTGTGTTGTGGTTGTTGATGATGTCGTTGCCACCAAGGAGAATGATGAAAATTATGCACGCGTACACTAGGAGCTGCATGAACGGAAACGCGAGGACGATTATCTTCTCCGCGCTGAATTGCAACTTTTGCACCGTCTCGCTGACTTTTTTGAACTTCTTTATCTCGTTGTCCTCTCTGACGAACGCCTTGACCGCGCGTATACCGATAAGGTTTTCCTGCGTGGATTCGTTCATATCGTCGTACTTGTGCAGCATCTTCTCAAAGCGCGGGAAAGCTATCTTCACGCCCACAAGCAAAACGATTATCAAAACGGGCAACGTAATTGCGAATATAACGCTAAGATCGGGGCTTATGGATATCGCCATGCAAAGCGCCATGATGAGCATAAACGGCGCGCGCACCATTATGCGGATTATCATCATGTACGAGTTTTGCATATTCGTGACGTCCGTCGTCAGCCTTGTGACGAGGCTGGCGGTGTTGAACCGGTCGAGGTTGGCAAAACTGTAATTTTCCACCTTGTAGAAGAGTTTTTGCCTCAGATTGCTCGCAAAGCCCGTGGACGCCGTAGCCGCAAATTTGCCGCTAAGCACGCCGCACAGCAGCGATATCATTGCCATGACCACCATAATTACGCCGCATACGACGATAAATCCCACGCGGTCGTGCATGGTAAATATGGGCTCGTTGATCTTGCCCATGTTGAACCAGAAAGTAAAATTCCCGCTCGTGTTGTCCGCCATGCCGACGTTGACTATCTGCGCCATAACTATGGGTATGAACACCTCAAAAAGCACCTCGAGCGCGACGAGCACTGACGTCCATATGGACGGAGCCTTGTACTCGCCTATGCAGGACGCAAGCTTTTTGAGGCCGCCCTTCGTCTTGGGGATAGAATAGTCCCTACCTGGCATAGCCTGTTTTTGTTGTCTTGCCATAATCACCTTTATGCCGCGAGCGCGGCATATCAAAAATTTGATACTGTTCAATATATTCCGCTCCTCGGAGGTTTACTCACAAGGGGCGCCCCGAGCGACATATTTTGTCCCTCGGCACATATCAATTGTGCGTCTGCGCATTGCCCTCAGCGCAATTGCACCTGCGCGCGTCGACTTTTCGTACGCTCTCACATCACGCACATACGTCACAAGCTAACGGCACGAGCTCGCTCAAATGCACATATCCAAAGCATACTCATCTTCCGCCCGAATATCCCTGCGCCCGCGCACTTATTGATATATCTATATGTTATTTACAATCTAAAATTATAAATGTCAACCGTTTTTAGCAATTTGCTGAAATTTCGCAACTACATTTAATTTTTTTAACAAATCATATGCTTTTTATCGGGTTCGGACATAGGACAAGTTAATCGCTCGGACTAGGGGATTTCTCGACTACGCTCGAAATGACAGTGTATATAATGTCATTCCGAGCGGAGCGCAGCGCAGTCGAGGAATCCCCTGGTCCTATTGTAAAAAACTCTCGGATAATGCGTGACGCCAATAACAAGCTCTCACGCGGGAGTTTTGACACTTGTATACAATCAAAAAACGCGAGCGACGGCAAGTATTTGCCTAGTTCGCGTTTTTAGCTTGGGGTGCAGGGGACGAAGCAAAAAGCGGGCGGAGCCCGCGTATCCCAAGCGCAAAAAATAGCGAGCCATGAGCATTTTGTCTGCTATGGCTCGCTTCTTGTCAAATGCAGAATTGCGAAGCGTTAATTTTTTGCGCGCGGAGTGGCGCAGCAGCTTGCGGTGTGTCCCTATCGCCCTTACTCCGTAATGGGCGCGGGCACTGAGCAAATGCAAGCAGCCGAGGGTGCGGGGCGAGTAGCCCCACAGATAATTATACCTGTCACGGCAGGACTTTTTGCAAAAATTCGCCCGTATAGCTGTTCTTTACTTTGGCGACCTGTTCAGGCGTGCCTTCGGCGACGATGCGACCGCCGCGGTCTCCTCCGTCGGGTCCGAGGTCTATGATGTAGTCGGCGACCTTGATCACGTCGAGGTTATGCTCGATGACGACGACGGTATTGCCCTGCTCTACAAGCTGTTGAAGAATATTGAGTAGCTTGCTTACGTCGTGCGTATGCAGTCCCGTCGTGGGCTCGTCGAGGATGTACAGCGTCTTGCCCGTGGAGCGGCGGGAGAGTTCTGTCGCAAGTTTGACGCGTTGTGCCTCGCCACCCGAGAGCGTAGTCGAGGACTGCCCGAGCTTGACATAGCCGAGCCCGACGTCGTTGAGAGTGCGGATCTTGTTGCGTATTTTTGGGATATTTTCAAAGAAGGACACCGCCTCTTCAATAGTCATATCCAAAATTTCGGAGATGTTTTTGCCCTTATAGCGCACCTCGAGCGTCTCACGGTTGTATCTTGCGCCCTTGCACACTTCGCAGGGCACGTAGATGTCGGGCAAAAAGTGCATCTCTATCTTGATTATGCCGTCGCCGGAGCAATGCTCGCACCTGCCGCCCGAAGTGTTAAAGGAAAAACGTCCCGCAGTGTACCCTCTAGCCTTGGCGTCGGGGAGGGATGCAAACAGCTCGCGAATGGGAGTGAATACGCCCGTATACGTCGCGGGATTGGAGCGGGGAGTGCGCCCTATTGGACTTTGGTCTATGCAGATGATCTTGTCGAGGTTTTCCACGCCCTCGATACCGTCGCACTTGCCCTCGGGGAGTCTGCTCTTCATGAGTAAATTCGAGACGCGCGGATAGAGTATCTCGTTCACGAGCGAGGACTTGCCGCTGCCGCTCACGCCTGTCACGCAGGTGAACGTCCCAAGTGGGATTCGGACATCTATCCCTCTCAAATTGTTTTGAGAGGCGCCTTTCACGGTCACGAAATTGCCGTTGCCCTGCCGCCTTGCGATGGGCACTTCTATCTTGTACTCGCCGCTCAGATACTTGCCCGTGACGGACCTCGGCGAGGCGATTATATCCGCGACTGTGCCCTGCGCGACTATCTCGCCGCCGTGTATGCCCGCCCCGGGACCTATGTCCATGATATGGTCCGCATTGCGCATAGTCTCCTCGTCATGCTCAACGACGATGAGCGTATTGCCGATGTCCCTAAGGTTTTTGAGGGAGGCGAGCAGCCTCTCGTTGTCCTTTTGGTGCAGCCCTATGCTAGGCTCATCCAGAATGTACAGCACGCCCGTCAGCCCGCTGCCTATCTGCGTAGCGAGGCGTATGCGCTGGGATTCTCCGCCCGAAAGCGTAGCCGCCGAGCGCGATAGCGTGAGATAGTCAAGCCCGACATTGTTCAAAAAGTCGAGGCGGGCGCGTATCTCTTTGAGTATTCTGTCCGCAATGAGGTGTTCGGTATGCGTGAGTTCCAGCCCTCCCAAAAACTTGTTCAGCGCGCCTATTGACATCTCTGTCATCTCGAATATATTTTTGCCGCCAACGGTGACCGCGAGCGCCTCGGGTTTGAGCCTCTTGCCCTTGCAGGCGGAGCACGGCACCTCTTTCATATACTTGTAAATCTCCGCCTTTATCATCTCGGAGTCCGTCTCGCGATAGCGGCGCATGAGGTTGGTGGCTATGCCCTCGTACGAAGCCTGATAAAAGCCCTTGAAGCCGCGCGAGTTGTAGGACATGGGTATGCGCTCGCCGCCGTTGCCGAAAAAGATGATGTCAAGCGCCTTTTTGGGCAGATCCTTGACGGGAGTATCCAGCGAAAATCCGTACGCGTCCGCAAGCGCGGCAAACTGCATAGTAGCCATGGACGACGTGTCCACAAGCCATCCCGACGCCTTGATAGCGCCCTCGTTTATGCTCTTTTCGGGGTCGGCGATGAGCAGATTTGGGTCTATTTCCTCTTTAAAACCCAACCCGCTGCATTCGGGGCACGCGCCGTACGGATTGTTGAAAGAGAACAGCCTCGGGGTCAGCTCCTCGAAAGACAGTCCGCAATCGGGACAGGCATAACGCGTGGAGTATGTCGTCTCCTCGCCGTCCACGTCCGCGACGACAAGCCCTTCGCTGAGTTTTATCGCCGTCTCGAGCGCCTCTGACAGCCTCGCCTCTACGCCCTCTTTGATCACTATGCGGTCAATTACGACGGAGATGTTGTGTTTGACGTTCTTGTCAAGCTCTATCTGCTCGTCCAACGTGTAGTTTATGCCGTCCACCCTCACTCGCGCATAGCCCGCGCGCCGAAGTTGTTCAAGCTCCTTCCTGTATTCGCCCTTCCTGCCTCGCACTATGGGCGCCATTATCTGAAGTTTCGCGCCTGTGCGCTCCATAATGCGGTCGGATATCTGATCCACGGTCTGCCGCTCTATTGGTCTGCCGCACTTGGGGCAATGGGGATGCCCTATGCGCGCGTACAGCAGGCGGAGATAGTCATATATCTCCGTCACCGTGCCCACCGTGGAGCGCGGATTGTGCGACGTCGTTTTTTGGTCTATGGATACGGCGGGAGACAACCCCTCGATGTATTCTACCTCGGGCTTTTGCATCTGCCCCAAAAACATGCGCGCGTAGCTTGACAGGCTCTCTACATACCTGCGCTGCCCCTCGGCGAATATGGTGTCGAAGGCAAGCGAGGATTTGCCGCTGCCGCTAAGCCCCGTAAACACGATGAGCTTATCGCGCGGTATCTCCAGATCCACGTTTTTAAGGTTGTTTTCTCTTGCGCCCTTTATGATTATCTTATCCATTTTTCACCCTCTATATGTCCCCGAAATTCAAAGTTTTGTTTCGCGTCGTGCATTGCTCCCCCCTCGCGCGTTCTTGCGCTTGTGTTGCGCGCCCGCCGCTTTAAAACTTGCGATATCTGCGCATTTTGCGCATTTATCATACAGTTTCAGCCAAATTTATCACCCTTTGGCGCTTTTATCAACTCAGCTTTTTGAGTTTGCGCTTGAGTTCGTTCATCTCGTCGCGGAGCAGTATCGCGCGCTCGAAGTCAAGCTGTTCGCTTGCGACCTTCATCATGCCTTTGAGCCGTTCTATCTCTTTGGCGATGTCCTTCGCGCTGAGCACCTCGCCCTTCGGCGCTTTCTTGGTTATCTCAAGCGAGTTTTTGATCTTGCTCACTACGGTCTTGGGGATAATGCCGTGCTCCTTGTTGTAGGCGTCTTGAAGCGCGCGGCGGCGATTGGTCTCGTCTATGGCGCGACGCATGCTGTCCGTGACGGTGTCCGCATACATGACAACTCTGCCCTTGTCGTTTCGCGCGGCGCGGCCTATCGTCTGTATGAGCGCGCTCTCGCTGCGCAAAAAGCCTTCCTTGTCGGCGTCCAGAATGGCGACAAGTTGCACTTCGGGCAAGTCGAGCCCCTCTCGCAACAGATTTATGCCCACAAGCACATCAAAATCGCCCTCTCTCAAGCCTTTGACTATGTCCATACGCTCGAGCGTGTCTATGTCGGAGTGCATATATTTGACCTTGATATTCAGCTCCTTCAAATAGTCCGTGAGGTTTTCCGCCATCTTCTTTGTGAGCGTAGTCACGAGCACTCTGCCCTTGTTTTCTACGACTTTGTTTATTTCGCCTATGAGATCGTCCACCTGTCCCTGTACGGGCTTGACCGCTATCTCGGGGTCGAGCAGTCCCGTCGGACGTATTATCTGCTCCACGACGTCGTCCGCCCTGTCCAACTCGTACTTGGCGGGGGTCGCGGACATGCACACGACTTGGCGTATGTGGCTGTCGAACTCCTCAAATCTTAGGGGTCTGTTGTCGTATGCGCTTGGAAGGCGGAAACCGTACTCCACAAGGTTATGCTTGCGCGCGAGGTCGCCGTTGTACATGCCGTGTATTTGGGGTATGGTCATATGGCTCTCGTCTATGAACAGCAAAAAGTCTTTGGGAAAGAAGTCGAGCAGCGTATACGGCGCCTGTCCCGGCTGTCTGCCGTCAAAATAGCGTGAGTAGTTCTCTATGCCGCTGCAATAGCCCACCTCGCGTATCATCTCTACGTCGTAATTGACGCGCTCGTCGATGCGCTGCGCCTCTATGAGTTTGCCCCGCTCCTGAAAATATCTCACTCTGTCCTGCTTGTCCAGCATAATGCGGCGGAGTATCTCCTCCCTGTCTCCGCTTATGACGTATTGCGTAGCGGGGAAAATAAGCGTATGTTCGAGCTCGCTCACGGGTTTCGAAGTCACGCCGTCTATCTCGCAAATTCTCTCCACAGTGTCCCCGAAAAGCTCTATGCGTATGGCTATTTCCGAGCTCGTGGACGGAAAAATGTCGATTATGTCCCCTCTCATGCGGAAAGTGGAGCGCACAAAATCCATATCCGCGCGCTTGTACTGTATGTCCACAAGCCGCCTCGCAAGCGCGTTTCGGTCTATCTCGTCCCCCTCGCGTATGGATATAGCTTGCTCGAAGTAGTCCGTTGGCGCGCCCAATCCGTATATACAGCTCACCGACGCGACGACTATTGTGTCCTCTCTCTCGCACAGCGACGCGGTGGCGGAGTTGCGGAGCTTGTCTATCTCCTCGTTGACGGCGAGGTCCTTCTCGATATAGGTGTCCGTGCGCGGAATGTACGCCTCGGGTTGATAGTAGTCGTAATAGCTGACAAAAAACTCCACCCTGTTTTTGGGGAAAAACTCCTTGAGTTCATTGCAAAGCTGGGCGGCGAGCGTCTTATTGTGCGCGATGACAAGCGTAGGCTTGTTTATGCGCGCGATAATGTTTGCCATAGTAAAAGTTTTGCCGGAGCCCGTGACCCCCAACAAAACCTCCGTATTGAACCCGCTTTTCAGCCCCTCTACGATACGCTCTATCGCTTGAGGCTGGTCTCCCGTGGGCTTATAACTGCTTACAAGTTCAAAACCCATATGTCAAAACTCTATGTTTACTATGCGTTTTTGTATGTTTAATATCTGTTTTTTGCTATTATCGCCGATTTTTGTTTCGCTGTCTTTTTTAGTATTGCCCCGCGTTTGCGCTTTTATTTGTCAAGCGATATTGTCCCGCTCTCTTATTTGTTGAGCAATGCTGTAAGCAAAGTCTTGAGTCCCCAGCCTACCGCCGCCGAAGTGAGTCCCGTCGCGACAGCAAGCAAAATGCGGAAAGTGACGTTGGACTTGAACGCCCTCTCCACGCGCGCGAATTGCAGCCCCTTCTTGTGCATATTGATGCAGTACACAAGCTCGCCCTTCCTGTCAGAAGGCGTGACGTCAAAATAGTCGTCTATCTCGAGATTTTTGATGGCGACGTCAAGCTCATCCTCGGCTATATCGAGGTCGAGAGGTATCTGCTCGAATATAGCGATGGGCGTTATGAGGCAACTCCCTCCCGCAAGATCCGCCGCCTGATATATGACGCGCATGACCGCCTTTTCCTTTTTTGTCAAAACGTGTTGTCTTTCAAGATTCATAAGCCCCTCACAACACAAATCTGATGATGAGCGCCGTCACGGTCGCGACTATTGCGCTCCCCAAAAACGCGCCCAAAAACGCCATAAAAAACACTGCGCCGCGCTTGACGGACACCTGTTGTTTCTCTTCCTTGTCCTTTTTTTCGCCGTAGAGGACGCGCTCCTGCTTTTCGGACGGCTTTGCCTGCACAGCAACTCCCGTCTGCGCGGGAGCGACTTCGACGCGCCTCACTATCTGCAAGCAGTACTCGTCGGGCGTGAAATATTTGACGTCAACATATTCGAGATCTTTAAGCTCGCGGATCATCTGCGACAGCTGTATCTTTGTAAGCGAAAACCCGTCGGGCAGCTTTTCAAGCACCTCTTCGGCGTCTATGATCTTGTAGACTTCGGTGTCGCCTGCGATCTCCGACAGGATATCGTACACGGTTTTTGCCTCAATGCCGAGCATATTCCACTCCTTTTATCCCCGCTTTTTATGATTTTATCACACATCTCAAAATAACGCAATTATTTATTTATAATAACGGATATAAACATATCTGCAAGTCGCGTCTGCAAGTTTTATTTAAAAATCAAACGCGAAGTAGCTCCCTTCGCGTTTAATTTTAAAATCCAAGCAACATGATCGTTTTTGTTGCGTTATTACATTAAACCAAGCTCGTTTTGTTCAGTATCACGTTGGATATGGCGCCCAGCCCTACGGCGAACAGCGCTCCGCCCGCTACGCACAATATGACGTTGAGCACGCCCGCATTGAGCGGCGTCATCATTGGTATCATCGTGAAGAGCAGCATTCCCGCGCCGAGAGTGCAAAGCACGGACAGCCACACCTTCTGCCTGCCCACGCAAGCGAGCGTAAGGGCTATGGAGACAAAGACGAGAGCGAAGAATATTTTGCTCAGCATGCACGCGACTATGCCGCCCGCGCTCGCCCCTACCGCCGCGAGGTCGAAGGACAGCCCCGCCACGGAGCCGCCTATCATCGCGCCGACGAAGAAGAGCAAGAACATTCCGACCGCAGCCGTAAACAACACGACTGTTTTTGAAGTTATGTAATCGAGCTTTTTGGAACGCACGGTGAATATGTTTTTTGCGTAGCCGCTTCTGAAGTCCTCGCCCACGAACACGCATACGAATATCGCGACCAAGAAGTACAGCAGATTGATGTTGCACATGCCCGTGAGGTCCATGCTCATTCCGCCGCCCGCAGAGCCTATCGCCTGCCATACGTTTGTGAACATTGCCGCGCTCTGCTCTCCCGTCTCGGGATCCGTTCCGCCCATAAAGCCCGTCATAACGAGTATAAGTATTGGCAGCGCAAGGCTCACGCCGAGCATGATGTAGACGGTGGGCGTCAAAAACATTCTGCGAAAGTCCACTTTGAGCATAGTTTTAAGACGTTTGCCGAAGTCTTTTGCATCGAATTTCGCGCTCATTTATTTGCCCTCCTTCATAAGGTCGATATAGTATTCCTCGAGGCTTATCTTCGTCGTCCCGAGTTCCGTCACAGATATGCCGAAGTTGCCGAACAGATAACTTGCCACTTCCTCCGCGGACAATTTGTCGTATATTCTTATCTCTCCTTTTTCCTCATCAAATTCGACGCGGGCGAAAGCATTATTGCAGGCCGCGAGCGCCTTGTTCATATCCGCCGCTTTGAGATAGACATAAGTGGGACAACTTGCGTTTAGCTGTTCCGCGGTCATCTCTTTGAGCATCCTTCCACCGCGGATAATGCCATAATGGGTGGCGATTTTTTCAAGTTCGCCCAAAATGTGCGAGGATATGAGCACCGTGCAGCCCTGGTTTTTGGTGAGGTCGATGAGTATCTCGCGCATTATGCGCATACCGTCCGCGTCAAGTCCGTTGATCGGCTCGTCCAAAATCAACAACTTTGGGTCTCCGAGCAGCGCGAACGCTATGCCTATGCGCTGTTTCATGCCGAGCGAGCAGTTTTTGAATTTGTTGCTCGCCGCGCCGTCCATACGCACGAGGTGCAATACGCGGCGTATCTCCTCGTTTTCGTTTTTTATGCCGAGGTTTGCCGCTTGCAACTTCATATTGTTCCAAACGGTCATATCGGGGAAACAGCCGGGAGCTTCGATGAGCACGCCTATTTTACTGCGCGCTTCGCCGTCCTTATGGTCCTTGCCAAACAGCTTGATCTCGCCGCTTGTGGGAGGGATAAGCCCGCATATGCACTTTTCCGTCGTGGACTTGCCGCTGCCGTTCTCGCCGATGAAGCCGTATATCGCCCCCTCGGGCACAGTCATCTCAAGCCCGTCCACGGCATGTTTTTCGCCAAAATTTTTATGCAAATTTGTGATTTCTATCGCATTCATAGTCATCCCTCCTCAATAAACGTCCCTACGATACAGCACCACCGTGCCGAGTATGTTGTATATGACAGCCCACACGACGGAGCACGCAAGGCACACAAGCACGGACAGGAAGTTCGCGCTTAGGCAGGCGTACACCGACGAACCGTACAAGAAGATGTTGAGCGCCGCGCTGTTGCCTACGAGCGCCGCCGCGCCGATTACGGGGATGCCAGTCCCGAGCACAAAACAGAGCGCGATGGATATGCCGAATTTCCTGCGGAAGATGATGTTGATAAACGTGTACAGGCTTGACCAGCCGAGGCTCATTATCATCTTGCCGAGTATGGCGCAGAGGAGCGAACCCGCGTTTATTTGAAAGGACAGTCCCGACGCCGCGCCCGATATCATGCCGCCTATCATATATGTCACGCACATGCAGATCATCGAGAACGCGCCGAGCAACGTCTTGCTCATCATATAATCCTGCTTTTTGGCGTGAGTCGTGAAAAGTTGCTTGACGTATCCGCTCTGATAGTCGTGCCCTATGAAAATGGACACCATTATGCCTCCGAAGATGAACACCATGTTCATATTGGCGTACTCGCCCATATTGCTTATCACATACAGCGGGCTGTTCGCCGCGATTATCTGCCAGGCATTCGTATACATCGCGCCCTCGCCCTGTCCTCCGCCCATGGAGACGAGCGCGGGGATAAACGCGGCTATGGCAATAAATATGTAGAACAGCGGGGTATGAAACAGCCTGTAAAAATCCACGCCGAGCATGCCCTTGAGCCTTTCAAAAAAGCTCGGTTTTTCAAATTTAAGAACGTTTGCGTTTTCCATATTACAGCGCCTCCTTTCCGCTCATCAAATCGACGTAATATTCCTCAAGTCCAACTTTATTATGCCTTATCTCGCTGATAAAGTGCCCGTTCTGCAACAAATATGCCGAAAGCGCGCTCGCGTCATCCACGCCGTACACATTGAGATATTCGCCGTCGTTTTCCGTCTTGAAACGTCCCGCAAGCAGTCTCGCCGCGCCCTCGACGTCCCGCACCTTTACAGACGTGTACGCCTTTGAAATGCCGTCCATCTCCGCCGCGGAGATCTCCTTTATCATCTTGCCCTGACGTATAATGCCGTAATGGGTGGCGATTTTTTCAAGTTCGCCCAAAATGTGCGAGGATATAAGTACCGTACAGCCGAGGTTTTGCGTGATGTCCACGAGGATCTCGCGCATGAGGCGCATTCCGTCCGTATCGAGACCGTTTATAGGCTCGTCCAGAATGAGCAGCGCGGGATCGCCCAAGAGAGCCATAGCAATGCCTATCCTTTGTTTCATGCCCAGCGAGCATTTTTTGAACGTCAGCTTTGCGTTATCCTCCATGCGGACTATTTTCAAGACCCGCTCTATCTCTCCCGCCCTGTCCTTGACGCCGAGGTTTATCGCCTGCATCATTAGGTTAGAATACACGCTCGAGTTCGGAAAACATCCCGTGTTTTCGATGAGCGCGCCCACTCTCACTCTTACGCCCGCGTCCGTATACGGCTTGCCAAACAGCTCTATCTTGCCCTTGTCCGGCACGAGGTGTCCGCATATGCACTTTTCCGTCGTGGACTTGCCGCTGCCGTTCTCGCCGATGAAGCCGTATATCGCGCCCTGCGGCACGGTCATGTCAAGCCCGTCCAGCGCGTACATTCCGCGGAAACTCTTTGTAAGTCCTCTTATTTCTATCGCGTTCATAGCCGCCTCCTTGTTTTCATATTTATGTTATAAAACCTTTCGTCCCAAAACACCACAACACAAAAGTCGAAAAATGTTGAGTTCTGAAAAGTTTTTCATGAATGACAATCTATATATCATAAATTCGCTTTCCCCTCGTCGGGCTTGAGACGATATAGCTTGCCTCCCTTTTTTCTGTCGATGAGATAGGTCGCCACAAACACTATCGCTCCCACCGCCGTGATCAAAATGTCGGTCATAGTGTCCGTAAGCCCGCGCTGCGCGCCCTCGTGGACAAGAAGATCCGCGATAAATTCCCAACACTCCCAAATCGCCGCGAAACCCATTGCGATGAGGAAGAGGCAAAATGCTCCTGACGCCTTTGGACACGAGCCTATGTATTTACGCCAAAAATACAGCATAATTACAGGCCCGACAAATCCCGAAAGACCATGCAGAACGAGATCATACCAGGACACCTTTGTGAAGTAATCAAGCGCGGAGCCTATATCCGCCGCCATAATCACAAATATGAGGAATATGTAATCCACTCCTATGGGCATCTCCGTTTTGAATATCTTCCTCACAAGGATAAGCGCAAACGGTAAGAGCGCACAACCTGCGGCAATGCTGTATCTGTAAAACGAAGTTTCTTTCTCTACGACCGCAAGCACGATAATGACGACAACCGAGCTTAATATCTTAAGCGCAGGGGCGAGCCATGTCAAAAATTTCTTTGTGCCGATCATTGCGGGACTGCTCGTCTTTTTGTCAGGACCTTTGAGGTCTCCCATTTCCGTATGTTCACTCGACGTATTATGCTTTTGCATTGTGTCCAGATACGCAGTTTGCGCATTTTCGTTTGTCATTTCTTATTCCTCCGTTATCTGCAAAATTTGTGATTACTATAATGTTCACATTGTCATTCTGATTTTTATGACTGCATTATATTCTAAATCCTCGGGTTTTATATTTCTATTTTAAATGATTATCACTCAATACACCACAACATAGATCCACATATGTGTCGGTTTGAAAAATTTCCGCCGCCCATAGGACGGCGGATCGCATTTACCTAATTTTCGCTTGCAATTTGTTTTACGACCTTGCAAGGATTTCCGACCGCCACGACGTTTGAGGGAATATCCTTTGTCACAACCGAGCCTGCGCCTATCACCGCGTTATCGCCTATTGTCACGCCCGGCAGGACGGTCACGTTTGCTCCCAGCCAAACGTTGTCGCCGATCTTGATAGGCTTGTCGTTGAACGCGCCTTTCATGCGTTCCGTCGGGTCTATGGAATGGTTGGTGCAAACAAGCGTACACCCGGGGCCTATAAGGGCGCAATGCCCGATGTCGATAAAATTGGTGTCGAGGAAGGTGCAATCATAGTTGATCATCGCCATTCCGTGAAAGCGGATGTTTTTGCCGAAACTGCAGCGGAAACCGTCCTCGATAAAGACATATTTGTTGTACCCTGTCACGAGCTCTTTGATGATCTCCGTCCTTTTGGGATCGGACGGTTTGAGAGTATGAAACTCGTGCAGCATATCTTTCACTTTGCTTTGGAAAAGATACACCTCTTTATCTCTGCGGTCAAACTGCTCGCCCGAAAGCGCCTTTTCAAGCTCGGTCATATCTTATTCCTCCACGATTTGAACGGCGTATTTATCGTCAAGCCCGCGCTCCTTCAAAAAAGCGTTGAACTCGGCGGCAAGCTGCTCGGCAGAGTATTCGGCGGGCTTTGCGCCTCCGTTTGCGCTGTGCGCATTTATGCTTGCCTGCGTCTTTGCATGCAGCTCGTCGAGTTTCCTCGCCGTATCTGCGTTTGCGTTTGCCGCGCCGCGCTTGATACTCTCGATCACAAAGCGGCACTTTGCCTTGAAACCTTTTGTGTGAAGGAACTCTCTGAACTCCTTGTTTTCCTCGGAGTTCTTCGCTGCCTCGATATTAGCTTTGTCTTGCTCATGCTGGCGGTGAGCGTTTTCGCCCATCTGCTCAAAAGCCAATCTGAATTTTGCGACGATACCTTTCATCTTGCAAAACTCCTCGAATTGCTCCGCGATCTCCTGTTGACTTACCGCATAGTCTGCATTGTAGTTTTCCATAATTTTTGCTCTCCTTTTTTGAATATTTTCTTGATTTTTTTGAGAATGGACAAGAAGTATGGCAAGTTGTTTCTCATAGGATTTTGCCGAAAGAAATTCCATGAAGTCATCCATTGTGAGCGTGTCCTCAACTTCCTCTTGCAATTTTACGATTTTGATTTTCTTTGCCATAGCTCCCTCCGCATTCATCGCCTACAATTTAGCACCGCACTCATAAAAACTCCACAACACAAAAACCTAAAACTGTCGGTTTCTGAAAAATTTTTAAAATAAAAATCATACAAAACCATATTTAACTATTGATTTATCTTATACCGTATAATATAATTCAATTGTAATTCAAAAATAGCGAAAAGGACGGTTTCGGGATATGAACAGATCCGAGTCGAAGTTCAAAAACACCGCAGTCAGAATGCAGCAGGCGCTCATAGATCTTCTCGAAGAAAAAGAGTTCAATGATATTTCCATTACGGATATATGCGAAAAGGCGGGCGTCAACCGCTCCACCTTCTATGCGCATTATGAAAATCTCTATGACCTCTTAAAGGAGACGCAGGAGAGCGCAATAACTGAATTTTTCGATTCGCTGAACTCCGACATAGGTCCGTCGGACTTTTCAAAGATGTCCGCGGACGAGCTCATCTTCATCTCTCCGCAATATCTTGTGCCCTACCTCACGTTCATCAAAAAGAACAGGCGTCTCTATGAGGTCTACAATAACTCCAATGTCTTTGCCGTCGGTGAAATGGACAAGCAACTCATTGAAAATATTTTCGTCCCCATATACGCAAAAAACGGCGTGACGGACAGGCGCGTCGTGGAATATATGTCGCATTATTTCATAAGCGGCGTGAGCGCGATAACAATGGAGTGGGTCAAGCGCGGCTGTGAGGACGACATCCTCTTCATCTGTGAGGTCATCTCCATATGCGTGCGCCCGCAAATGAAGGCGTCCGATCTTGCCGTATGAAAAAGCTGTTCGATTTTTTCAAAAAACCGCCGCTTTGGTTTTTGATAATAGTCGCCGTCATAGCTGTCGCGGCTATGGTCGGCGGGACATTATTCATGACGCAGGACAGTCTGTCACAATATGCGACGGTAGGATTTGTGTTGCTAGGAGTTATGGCGGTCACTGTCGGCTACTTTGTTTACGGTTTTGTAAAAATCTATCCCGATTTGAAGAGTAAAGCGCTCAAATGGTCTCAAAATAAGCCCTTTTTCAACAAGGCGTTGACAGACCCCCTAACTCGCTCGATAATATCGCTCGTCATTTCGTTTGTCATCAATATGGCGTTCGCCGTCTACAACGGATCAATCGGCATAATCAACCGCTCCATATGGTTCGGCGCTCTCGCCGCATATTATATTGTGCTCATCTTGCTCCGCGGGACGATCCTTCTTTACCATATCCGCCGCGTAAAAGCAAACAAGGCGGGACAGTCCGAGCAAACGGCATATCTCAAAAGCATAAAGATTTACGGCAGTTGCGGGGCAGTACTCATCCTGTTGCCCGTCGCCCTATCCTTCGCAATTTTGCAGATGGTGCGCGAAGGCGACTCCTTTGTACACTCCGGCATCACCATCTATGTCTATGCCATCTACACTTTTTACAAAATAATTATGGCAATATACAATTTTGCAAAGACAAGAAAAGATGATGACTTCACCCTGCGCGCCGCAAAAAATATAAGCCTTGCCCAAGCCATGATGGCAGTTCTCGCCCTGCAAACGGCTATGTTCCATGAGTTCGACGCCACGGGAGACTTTGTCCACGTCGCCACCATGAACGCCGTGACGGGCGCAATAGTCTGCGCCTTGACTGCCGCGATCGGCATATTTATGATCGCCATCGCCATCAAAAAAATAAGGACCAAAACTCCGCTTAAAACATTATAGAAACTTTCTTATAGTATTACCTTTTCAATCTATCCTGCCTGTGAGGTGCCCCTCTGAAAGCAGTCCGTCAAAGGAGAGTTGACGCATGCCTTCGTACACGACGATAGCGACGGAGTTTGACAGATTGAGGCTGCGCGCCTCGCTTATCATGGGAATGCGCAAGGTATTTTCATAGTTTGCCTTCAAAAGCCACTCGGGAAGTCCGCGCGTCTCCTTGCCGAAGATGAGATAGTCGCCGTCCTTAAACTCCGCCTCGTCATAGCGCCTTGCCGCCTTAGTGGACAAAAAGTAGAAGTGCGGCTCCCCGTCCGCGACATGGTAGCCGTCCGCCGCGTTCGCCCTGTCCCATGCGGTTTTTTGGAAAAAGTCGTCCAAATTTTCATAAACAGTGAAGTCCGTGAGGCTCCAATAGTCCAAACCCGCACGCTTCAACGCCCTGTCGCTTATGTCAAAGCCGAGGGGACGCACAAGATGCACCTTGCATCCCGTCGCCGCCGCCGTGCGCACTATGTTTCCCGTGTTCTGCGGTATTTCCGGTTCCACCAAAACTATATTGAACATTTTTCACCTCTAAACATCTCGTTTTGATATGATAAAGTGTCGTTTGTGCAAATATCCGTACTTTTCGCCTCTGCAATTTTTACGGGTTTCATTTGCAAAAAACTCTAGAAAACGCGGCATTTTTGCGTTATCCGAAGAATTTGTTCGCGATCTCAATTATGTCCTCGAGGCTCTTCGCCTGTCCCGCGGCGACGCGCACCGCCTTTGCAATGTCCTTGCCCTTTGCGTAATAGCAGAGGTGCAACTTCATAAGGTTTGCGACTACGCGGTCGGGATTGTAGCGCCTCAAGATCTCGATGTGCTCTCCTATCGCTTTCCGCACGTCAAACTCAAACGAAATTCCCGAAAGTTCGGCAAATATGTACGGTCTGCCAAGCGCGCCGCGTCCTATCATAAACGCGTCCGCGCCGCTCTCCTCTCGCACCCGCTCGAGGCTTGCCCTGTCAACGATGTCACCGTTTGCTATGACGGGTATTTTCACCGCGTGTTTCACCGCGCGCGTTATGCTGTGATCCGCCGCTCCGCTGTAAAACTGCTCTCGATACCTCGGATGTATCGTGACTGCCGACGCGCCGCCCTTTTCCGCCGCAAGCGCGCACTCCACGGCAAGCGGTTGACCCACATTTATCCCCGCCCTCATCTTGACGGTGACAGGTTTTTTGCTCCCTTCTTTCACCGCTTGCACAAGTTCGGAAACAAGCGACGGGCACTTCATGAGCGCGCTCCCTTCGCCGTTGTTGAATACCTTTTTGACGGGACAGCCCATATTGATGTCGATGACGTCAAACTGTTTGAGCCTCTCGTCCGCCGCCGCCTTATACATAAACTCGGGGTCGCTGCCGAAAAGCTGTACCGCGCGCGGAGAAGTTTCGGACGTAGTGAAAAGCAGGTCCTCCCTGCCCTTGCCGCCGTACACAAGTCCCTTAGCGCTTACAAGCTCCGTGCATGTAAGCCCCGCGCCGAAAACCGCACACAGGTGGCGAAAACCCGCGTCCGAAAAGCCCGCGATGGGCGCAAACAGCAAGTCGCTTTCAAGCTGTACGCCGCCAATATTCATGCCCTTTCCTCTTGCTTGACTTTTTCCCAAAATGCGTCCAGCTCGTCAAGCGAATACTCCGTCATAGGCTTGCCCGTCTCGCTTACAAGCTGTTCCAGCCTCGTAAATCTGCGCAAGAACTTTTTGCTCGCCTCTTTGAGCGCCATTTCGGGCTCTATGCCGTAAAGTCTCAGCGCGTTCACCGCCGCAAACAGAAGGTCGCCGCCCTCCTCGGCTCTATGCTCGTCGTCCGCGTCCTTGAGCTCTCTTGTCTCTTCGGCGATCTTGTCCAGCGCGCCTGAGGCGTCTTCCCAATCGAATCCGGACTTTCTTGCCCTCTTCTGCAGCTTTTCCGCATATAGTAGCGCGGGCAGGTTTTTTGGCACCCTGTCCATGGAGTCCGCTGTAGAGGCATACTTTTTCTCCTTTTTCTTAGCCTCGTTCCAGAACGCGAGCGCCTCGTCGGGATTGTTTGCGTGATTATTTCCGAAAATATGCGTATGGCGGTCTATGAGCTTGCGGCACAGCTCGGTGAGCATGTCGTAGCTGTCAAATTCGCCGTTTTTTTCCGCTATGAGCGTATGGAAAACCGCCTGCATAAGCACGTCCCCGCACTCCTCGCGTATGTTTTCCGCGTCGCGGGAGTCTATGGCGTCCACAAGCTCGTACGCCTCCTCGATGAGGTTGATACGAATGGACTCGTGCGTCTGCGCTCTGTCCCACTCGCAGCCGTCGTCGGCGCGAAGTCGGCGCATAAGCTCGTCAAAATCACTGTACCCAAAACGTTTGCAATCCGTGAGCGGGCACCCTTCGATGACAAGCGTATCCGCTTCTCCGCCCAATTTTGATACGGTAGTCGCACGTTCCTTGCCGTCGCTCTCCACCGTCACGGGCACGTCGCCGTAGCTGTCAAGCAGTTTTGCTTTGACCGCGCACAAAGTTTCCTTGCCGTCTATGCCGTCCACGACGAGCGCTATGCGCTTATCGAAAAAATGCGCGCACAAAAAGTCGCGCGCTATGTAACGCTGATAAGAGCCTCTCAAAATGTCGTCAAGTTTCATCCTTTCTCTCCCAAAATCTCACGACGTCGTACAGTTTTTTAAGCGCCTTGCCCATGGGCAGCATGCCAAGCTCCTCGCGGCTCACAAGCCCGAAGAGCAGCGCGAGCCACACATACACGAGCGCGCACGCGACAAAACCGAGTACTGTCGCAAGGATATTGCTTTTCACGAGGCTTGATATGCCGAGCCCCGCAAGACCCATTATAACACCAAGCAGCAGGTTTAATCCAACATTTTTTTCAAGATGTACGCCGCAAATTTTGCGAAAAGCGATATACGCGCCCAAAAACGCCGTCGCCGCCATAGCGAGCGAGGCGACAGCGCCGCCGATTATGCCTATATAGCGCGTCAAAACTATACTGAGTCCCGCCTTCAAAACTATTGCGACAAGCAGCGATATCACCGCGTATCTCGACTTATCCAGCGCCTGCAGCAGGGACACGTATATCTGCATAGTGGCAAGCAGCACTATGTTTGCCGCCGTAACGCGCAGCAGGTCCACGCTGAGGGCAAGCTGTTCCGGCTTGAGCGCGGGATATATCACGGGCAGCAGCCTGGGCGCGAACACCATGAAAAACGCCGCGCACGGCACGCCTATGAGATAGGCGAGCTTTATGGACAGCCTGCTTTTGACGAGTACCCCGTCGATGTCGCGCGTCCCCCTCGAGGCGGACACGGTGGGCACTAT
>CANRBM010000033.1 GCA_947628855.1 uncultured Clostridia bacterium
TTTATTGCGAATTGCGAAGCGTTAAATTCGTTCATATTTAACGAAACGTATGCCCGAGCTTTCTCGGGGTCCCCATAAAATTGCGTAGCGATTTTATGGGGTAAGTAAGCGGAGCAGCGCGGCATTTGCGGTGAGCCCTTATAGACCTTGCTCCGCAAGGGTCGCGGGCTCTGAGCAAATGCAAGCATGCCGGTTATTCTTCATGGTAGTAAGTACGTGCGGATGAGGAGTCGTCCCTCGGCGGAGCGGTTGGCGGGGGCGGAGCGTAGGAGTCCTCTCCCCGATACATCGGTTCTGTCGCCATACTGTACGCCTGTCCGTCCGTAGACGGGGCGTCCGGGTAAGGCGGGGCATATGTGCCCTCGGGCGCATAGCTTGCCTGTTTCACGCTTTGAGCGTACGCACCGTCCTGCCTTTGCGCGGTAGAGCATGCTCCCGCCATCATGCCTACTATGTCTGTCAAGATGACGTCGGAGCCTATCTTCACGATGCGGTTGAATGGGATCGTGAGGTTTTCAGACGAAGTAAGGCTTTTGAACAGGCTCTTTTTGCCGGGTACGACTATCGCAAGTATCTGTCCGCAGTTGTTGAAAATGAGGTCGCACACATGGCCGAGTTCGCGCCCGTCGCAAACGTTGATCACCGTCTTTTTTGTGAAATCCGAAAATGTATACTGTTTGGAGTTCATATCCAAAATATATTCGCTCCGCGTACATTTTATGACGCGAAAGGAAAAATTTTTTATGCCTACTTTTCAACAGTATATAAAAACGCGCGATATTGTTTTGGTCGGCGCTATAATTTTTGCACGGCGCGGATATGAGACGCTTTTTTGCATTCGAAAAATTTTACATATGAAATTGCAGGGGATAGTTTTTCTCAAACTTCTGCTTTTAACCGATCATATTGTAAAAATTCTGCAATTATCTCGCTGAATGTTGTATATAGTGTGCGCGTATATGTTTTATCGCGCTCGAAAACGCTCAAAATGAGGGAAATAAAAATGAATTCTTTACTTTTTTTTTGGAGCGTGATATAATTTTTTCAATAAAGTGATCGGAGGGAGAGATATGAGGTGCATTTATTGCGGCTGTCTCGAGAGCAAGGTCGTGGACTCCAGACAAAACGAGGACGGCACATCCATTCGCCGTCGGCGCGAGTGTATCAGTTGCGGCAAGCGTTTTACGACGTACGAAACTGTGGAAAGTACGCCCATCATGGTCATTAAAAAGGATGGCAGCAGACAGGCGTTTGACATCTCCAAAGTCAAGACGGGCATTATGAAGGCGTGCGAGAAACGCCCCATCTCCATAAGCGTTATTGACAAACTTGTGAGCGACATCCAGCGCGAGATCAACAATTCTCTTGAGCAGGAGATATCTTCGGGCTATATCGGCGAGCTGGTCATGGAAGGTCTCAAGACGATAGACGAGGTCGCCTATGTGCGCTATGCGTCGGTGCACCGCCAATTCAGAGACATCAACACCCTTCTCGACGAGATAGAGGGACTTGTCAAGATAAAGGCGGAGTCGGGCGCTAAACCCAACGACCCGAATGTCGCGGGTTGAACCTCGGACAGATCATAAATAACGATGTTCTAAACGGTTTTGTTTGTCTTGTTATGCTTTAATTTCGCATGATTTAAGGGCAGGGCATACGGAGCCGTTTTAATTTTCGCACAACAACAAAAGAAGGCGCTATAACGAAATGGCTCGATATGCCGCTTTTTATCTTATGCCTACACGAACATATCCTCTTTTTCTATTCTTGCGCGCACTTTTTCAAGCGCTTTTTTTTCTATGCGGGAGACGTAGGAGCGGGATATATCGAATTTTTCCGCTACCTCGCGTTGAGTGAGCGAGCCTATACCGCCCAAGCCGTAGCGCAAACATATTATCTTGTACTCGCGCGCGTCCAGCTCCTCTTTCAATATGTCAATGAGCTTTTGCATGAGGATGTTGTTTTCGACGTCGTCTATGACAGAGCAGTCGTCTGAGAGCATGTCCATTATAGTCAACTCGTTGCCGTCCTTGTCCACGCCTATCGGTTCGTTGATTGACACGTTCTGCCTATGCTTTTTGGAGGTGCGCATAGTCATCAATATCTCGTTTTCTATACACCTCGAGGCGTAAGTGGCAAGCTGGGTGCCCTTGTCGGGGACAAAACTGTCTATCGCCTTTATGAGACCTATGGAGCCAATTGAGATGAGCTCGTCATTGTCGCCGTAATTGGTATATTTTTTTGCGATATGCGCGACAAGGCGCAGGTTGTGCTTGATGAGCACTTCCTTTGCTTCGGGGTCGCCCTCGCGGGCTTTTAAAATGTATTCGCGCTCCTTTTCCTTGGAGAGCGGCTTCGGAAAGGAGCTTTTAGCCGTCACATAGGAAGAAAAAATTATCAAATTTTTCAGCAGTAACAAAAGACTTTCCAAAGCCATTGAGCCCTCCTAAGTTCTACTATTTTATGCGCGACTCCTCAAAAATTGACATCTTTCGACAACATTGCGGTCAAAATCCGTTGCGTCGGAATTAAAAATTTGTATACGGAACAGTTATAAATGAAAACTGCCGTTATTCAAAAATTTCTTATTGACAGATGACAAAATCGGGCTTATAATTCGACAGGTCGCAAGAGTGGATATCATATATTACGTAATAATTGTCTATATTGCGGCAAAAACTCTTTATCGGAGAGGCGATATGAGAAGATATGATATTTGCATAGTCGGCGCGGGTCCCGCGGGCATATTCACGGCGATAGAGCTTTTAAAGCATGGCTATAGCGGGAAAATGTGCATAATCGAGAAGGGACAGCCCATCGAGAGGCGCGCGTGTCCCAAGACTAAGGGTGGCGAGTGCAGAAATTGCAAGCCGTATTGCCACATAACCACGGGCTTTTCGGGCGCGGGCGCGTTTTCGGACGGCAAGCTGTCCTTGAGCTACGAGGTGGGCGGCGAACTTCCGCAGCTCATAGGCGAGCAAAAGGCGCAGGATCTCATCGACTATACGGACGGCATATATCTTCAGTTCGGCGCGGACGAGCACGTTGAAGGGCTCGGCAACGACGAAAAGGTCAAGGAGATACGCAAAAAGGCTATAAAGGCGGGGCTCAAACTTGTGGATTGCCCAATACGCCACTTGGGGACTGAGAAGGCGCAGGCGCTCTACGGCGCGATAGAGGATCACCTCAAGAAAAGCGGCGTCGAGCTCATCTTCGGCAGACAGTGCGACAATATCATTTTGGACGGCGACGTATGCAAGGGCGTGTACATCGAGGACAGCAATGGGCAGAACAAAGAGGAGATATACGCGGAAAAGACCATCATCGCCACGGGGCGCAGAGGCGCGGAGTGGCTTGAGAGAATGTGCGCGCAACACAACATCGCCCACGCTCCCGGCGTCGTGGACATCGGCGTCAGGGTAGAGGTGCGCAACGAGATAATGGAGGAGATCAACTCAGTGCTGTACGAGAGCAAGCTCATCGGCTATCCCGAACCTTTCAAAAACAAGGTGCGCATATTCTGCCAAAACCCGGGTGGCTTCGTCTCGCAGGAGAACTACGACAACGACCTCGCCGTCGTGAACGGACACAGCTACAAGGAGAAGAAGAGCGACAACACCAACCTCGCGATACTGTGCTCGCACTCCTTTACGGAGCCTTTCAAACAGCCCATAGAGTACGCGCAGAAGGTGGGCGAACTCACCAATATGCTTGGCGCGGGCAAGATACTCGTGCAGCGTTACGGCGATATTTTAAGCGGCAAGCGCACGTGGCAAAAGGAGCTTAGTTTCTCAAACGTCCGCCCCACATTGAAGGACGCGGTAGCGGGGGATATAACCGCCGCAATGCCGTACAGGGCGATGCTTAACATTATCAATTTCATTCAATCCGTGGATAAGGTGGTGCCGGGGTTTGCGGGCTACGAGACGCTGCTGTACAGTCCCGAGCTCAAATTCTACTCCAACAAGATAAAGATGGACGAGCACCTCAACACATCCATTCGCGGCTTGCATTGCCTAGGCGACAGCAGCGGCTGGACGCGCGGGCTTATGATGGCGTCCGTCATGGGCGTGCTTATGGCGCGCAACCTGCTTGGCATAGACAATTGAAACGATTAGATACACTGTTTTATTATAAGGAGCCAATTGGCTCCTTTTTATAATTTGTAACAACATGAAATTAACAAAATGTTATAATTAAAAATTTTTAAAAGTTGGTATTATTTTTTGAATAACCATACAGCGGGACGAAAGATAAGAACTTAGGGCGCGCTATTACGGTGTATAATTTGACGCTTTGCTCCTCAAATCCAAAAATTTACTAGCTATAATTTTTCATTGCGTGCAAAAGCTATGGTTATGCAGATGAAAGATGAAATGAAATGCAGACGGGGGAGGCTTGTCGCGTGGACGGTCGCTGTTGCGATAGTGGCTGTCCTCGCGATATTGCTGTTTCCCACAAGCGAGGGTGCGACTTCCCAAATAAACACAAGCTTTCCTTTGCAGGCGATAGGCATGACTGCAAAGGCGGCAAGCGATGAATATGTCTATGTCAGCGGTGCTCCGATCGGCATTTCCATAGGCGCAAACGGGCTTATCGTCGAGGGACAGAGCGGAGTCGTCACCGAAAGCGGCGAGACATTTCCGTCAAAGGACAGTGGCATACAGAAGGGAGATATAATTTACGAAGTGGACAATAAACCCATAAGTTCGCTGTACATTTTGAAGCGCACTCTCGACGACGGAAAGGGAGAAGTTACGCTGTCCGTAAGAAGAAAAGAAAATACATTCGAGGCGAAGATAACCCCCGCCGTGGATCTCAGCGGGTCGAGAAAGCTCGGTCTTATGCTCAAAGAAGATCTTGGCGGGATAGGAACGTTGACGTTCGTGACCAAGGACGGACATTTCGGCGCGCTCGGGCACTATATACAGGACAGCGAGACGGGGCTCAGAGACGAACTCAATATCGGTAAGATTTATCCGACGTCCATATCCGGCGTGATAAAGGGAGAACGAGGCAGAGCGGGCGGACTTCAAGCGGAAGTGAACAGGCTGTCTCGTCCGCTCGGGACGGTGACAAAAAACTCGCTTATTGGCATATACGGCGACTATGCTGACAAGCCCGAGGGCGATCTTATGCGCGTAGCGGGCAAAGGAGAGGCTAAAATGGGCGCGGCGCAAGTGCTCACGACTATCGAGGGCGACGAGCCCGCACTTTATGACATAGACATAGTGAAAGTCATCTCGCAGAGCGAGGCGGCAGAAAAGGGAATGGTCATTGCGGTGCGAGACAAGCGCCTCATAGAAAAGACGGGAGGCATAGTGCAGGGCATGAGCGGGAGCCCGATAATCCAAAACGGCGCGCTGATAGGCGCTATCACGCACGTAATGATCGAGGACCCTACGCGGGGATATGCCGTGCACAGCCGCTTTATGCTGGACGAGGCGAATGAAGTAGGCTTAAATATATTGCAATATGCCGCTTAGGCTTGATTGTTCAGTCGCTCCACAGCCGTAAGCACAAATTGTTTGTTTGTAGGTTTGCCCTTGTTTTCGTCAAGGGTCTCGCCGAATTCGCGGTACAGAACATCGACGTCGCCCCTCAGCCATGCGGCAGATATAGCGTTTTGGATGTCCTTTTCTATGGAAGCCGCGTCAACGTCGAAAATGCTCGCAAGCTGTCTGTAGCCGTTGTATTTGAGAGGGAGTATCTGCTCCCCATTCAGGGCAAGCTCGATGAGCGCGGCAAGCAACTTATAGCCCTTGAGGTTGGGCGCAAAGCCGAGAGAAAGTAGATATTTTTTTGCTTTGATAATATTTTCGTTCACGGCTAGAGAATAGCATATGCCATATTATCGGTGCTTGACCGAATTGAGGTTACTTTAAGAATTTTTGCGCGATTTTGTCATAATCGCCGCTGGAAATGCGTACTGTTTGGTATGTCATCCGCAAGGTCGAGAGCGATAAAGAACGAGATCGTGGATTTTTTCAAAGCGAACGCGAAGGTCGTCGTCAGCGCGCTCGCAATACTTGTTGCCGGCATAATAGTCGGCGTCTTGCTCGCATACAGGGAAGTCGGAGGCGAATTCGAGGTCGTCGCAAGAGTGGACGCAGAGACGGGCGCTGGGAAGATATTTTTCCTCTCGCTTGCGGTACTTGTCGCAAGTTACGCGCTCGTGCTCCTGTCGGGACTGAACAAAAAGACGGTATTTATCTGCTGTATTCCGTACTTTTTTATAGGCTTTATTTTGGGAAGGCTGTCCACCGCGCTGCTATGCCGCTATGACATATTCGGCTTGCTCAACTTCTTGTTTATTTATCTGCCCGTTTTCATAATAAGCGTATTTTTGCTCGTGATCGCCACTGCGCGTGTGCTGTCCGCCTCCTGTACGGAGTGCGGATCGGGAAAACTCAAACCGTCTTTTATCGCGCTCCTCAAGATATTGGCGATAAACGCCGCCGTGTGTTTCGTATTTATAGTGCTTGTAGGTCTCATAGTTGGCGGAGTCATCGTGCCGACGCTGTTCGATGCATAATTTTTCAAGACTTAGACACGCTAAGGAAAAAGGATGTGAGGCAAATTATGAACATTTCAAAATCTAGATCCAAACTTATGATCGCGGCGGTTGTGGCGCTGTTTGTGCTCGCTATGGTCGCGGCGTCAATTTGCGCTATATTTGCGAGCGGCGCGTCGTACGCGTATGCGGCGACAGATTTTAAGAGCGTAGGCAAGGCGGCATATATGATGGACGCTTCGACGGGGACGGTCATATATGCGCGCAACGAGAAGGATAAGTTGCCTATCGCGAGCATGGTCAAGATAATGACCGCGCTCTTGACCCTCGAGGCGGTGGACAGAGGAGACGTATCGCTTGCGGACGACGTAGAAGTAAGCGAAGAGGCGGCAGGCATGGGCGGCTCGCAGGTATTTTTGGACGCGGGCAGTACGCACAACCTCGGCAAACTCTTAAAGACCGTTATAGTGGCGTCCGCCAACGACAGTTGCGTAGCGCTTGCGGAGCATATCGCGGGCAGCGTCAGTGGTTTTGTCGCGCGTATGAACGGCAGAGCGAGGGAGCTCGGGATGCAAAATACTTCCTTCAAAAATTGCACGGGGCTCCCAGCCGCGGAGAGTTTTTCCTGCGCGCAGGACGTCGCTATTATGTTCGGCGAGCTCATAAAACACCCGACATACTTCGATTATGCGGGCATTTGGATGGAAGATTACGCCCACCCGAGCGGCAGGACAACTTCGATATCCAACACAAACAAGCTCGTGCGCTTTTACAAGGGCTGCGACGGCGGCAAGACGGGCTATACGAACGAGGCGAAATTCTGCCTTGCGGCGACCGCGAAGCGCGACGATATGCGTATAATAGCGGTCATGATAGGCGCGCCGTCATCTAAAGAGCGCAACGCCGCGGTAAGCGCGATGTTCGACGAGGCGTTTGCCAACTACACCAACAATATTTTGCTCAAGGCGGGCGAGCCTTTGGACAAGCGAGTAAGCGTCGCGGGTGGCAAAAGTGATAGCGTCGCGATAACTGTAGCGAGCGATGTGGCGCAGTTTATGGCGAGGAGCGATAGCGCGGATTATGAGCTCAGATACGACCTTAAAGAACGCGTCAAGGCGCCTGTGAAGCAGGGTGATAGGCTGGGCACGGTATATCTTGTCAAAAACGGCGAGATAATCAGCGAGACAGCAGTCGTCGCAGCCGAAAGCGTAGACCGCATGAACCTCTTCGACGCCATCGGCGAGATAGGCCGCCATTGGGCGACAGGCAGAAATTGACGCTTAAAATAGTAACTTATGCAAGTTGTTAAGTAAAGATACTCTAAGCATATTATAATAACTCACCTTATCAAGCAGGATCATTGAAGCTTGCAAACAATCAAAAACGCGCGAACTAGCAACGAAAAAGCGGGCATAGCCCGCACCCACAAGCAGTTCGCGCGTTTTAGCTTGGGGAGCAGGGGACGCAGTCCCTTGCCGAGGTGTGGGCGAGTATCTCACATATAAGCCTATTATAATTAGTCTTTGACTTTTTGCTCCCCACGTGTTAATATTTATTGTAATACTTTATTTTGTATAAGCGGAGCACAAATGTCTGAAGATGACGAGATGAAAAACATTTCTCAGATCGACGCGGTCGAAAATGGCGAGGCGACAGTTGCGGGTGACGCGTACGTCCCCGATTTTTCCATGTCCGACGTTGATATGGAGGACGGCGATCTGCCGTATGAAAAGCCTAAGATCGTATATCATATCACGGATTTCGACGGGCCGCTGGATCTATTGTATCAGCAGATAAAGGACGCAAAGATAGACATCGAGGACATCTTCATTTCGGACATCACAAGCCAATATGTGCAGATAATCAACAACGCGCCCAAGGAAGAGTTGGACTATGAGTACGCGGGCGAATTTATCGTCATGGCGGCAGAGCTAATATATCTGAAATCGCTCAGATCTTTGCCACAGGAGGACGATGAGGAGCTTTCCGAGGACGATCCCGCCTACGAGAGGCAACTTTTCATCAACAAGCTCAAACAGTACGCGATACTCAAAGAGCAGAGCGAGAAATTGCGGGAGATAGAGACGATAAATCGCTTTTACCGCATGCCGACCTACACGGACAAGGACTACCGCGTGGCGCTTGTCAACTTCTCGCTGCCAAAGCTTGTGGAGGCGTTTGCAAAGGTGCTTGCGTCTGCGGAGCGGCGCGGGCAGGAAGTCATACCCAAAAAAGTCGTCAAGGACAGATTCTCCGTGCACGACCAGATGGAATACATCCGCTCGATCATTGCCGAGAGGCTGGAGGTCGAATTTACTCAGCTTTTCGAGCCCGACTATGACAGGGCAGACATCGTGACCACCTTCCTTGCCACGCTCGAGCTCGTCAAATACGGCATAATCGCCGTCACGCAGGAGGAGAACTTCGGCGTTATAATGCTCTACGCGCTTGACGGCACGGCGGACGCCACAATAAACTTCGAGGAGGGCGACGATGGAAAATATTGAGAACGTTGTGGAGGCGTTGATTTTCGCAAGCGGCAGCGCGATAGCTAGGACGGACATCATAGAAAAGGTGCCCGAACTTACTCATCAAAAGCTCAACTCAATTGTCAGATCGCTGCAAAAGCGCTACAGTGGAGAGTCGGGCATAGTGCTCCTCGACTTCAACGGCAAGTTGCAATTCAGCTCCAATCCAGCCTACGGCGATATAGTGGCGGACGTGCTCACGCCTCTCAAGGAGAAGGAGCTTACGCGCACGTTGCTTGAGGTGCTGTCCACTGTCGCATACAAACAGCCCATAACGAGGCTGGAGATAGACGATATGCGCGGCGGCACAAACTCCGAGTATGCGCTCTCGGGACTGCTGAAAGCCGGGCTTGTCCAGGCGGTAGGGCGCAAGGATACCGTAGGCAGACCCTTGCTTTACGGCACTACGGACGAATTTTTGAAGAAATTCGGTTTGAGCGACATCACGGATCTGCCCGATTACTCCGAAGTGCTTGAAAAACTCATGCTTATCGACGCGCCCATTTCTGACAGTCTCTTCCACAATCGCTCCATTTTGGACGGCGAGGAAGGAGAAGGAGAGGGCGAAGGCGAGGGCGGCAAAACTCCCGATGAGCCTCTCGAGGAGGCCGCAAGCGATGTCTCCGCGGACGCCGAGCCCGAAACGGACGACTTCTTTGACGACGATGACGAACTCCCGGATTTCCTCATAGGAGAGGATATCGACACTTACGAGTGATATCTTATCGGTGCACATATCGGAGTTTTGTAAAAAATACATATAATTTCGCGGCAGGCAACATGCGCTTGCCGCAAGTTTTTTATATTAAATGAACATTATCTTGTATTTTTAAAATTTGCGCTTATTCAGCGCAGTTTTTTCATATATTCTCAAAAATCGCACAAAATAGCACTATGGCGATGCAAATTGCGTTGATATGCCTTGAGGCGGTCATAACTATGATGTTTTTGCCAATGCGCATAAGCCTCACGGGGCATGTCTCGCTTGCTAGGCGGCGTGCGGAGTTGGACGTCAAACTTTTCTCGCTCAGGCTTGTAAAGGTGAGACTGCTTGTTAAGGACGGGCGGTTCAAATGCACTCTCAACGGCAAAAAGTTCAAAAAACCGTCCGCAGATCCGAAAAAGGCGCTCAAAATGGCCGGCAACTTTCTAAGCTCGGACATTAGCAGGAGCGGCGTTGCGGCGCTAAGGATAGGACTTGACGAGGCGATGATGTCCGCGGCGATGGGAGCAATGTTGCAAGTTCTGCTGCTGCCGCTTGCAAAGGGCGGGGTGTATATGAGCGATGAGGACAGCTTCGAGCTGGACTTAAGTATGAAAATGAGGATAAATTTGCTTCAAGTAGCGGATATAGCGCTTTGAGGCGGAGGGAAATATGCAAATTGAGGAGATGTTGAAACGCACCGTTGAGTGTATACGCGCCGCGGTCGAAAGCGACGAGATAATCGGCAAGCCCATAGTGACGGGCGACGGAAACGTCGTATTGCCCGTGAGCAAATTGAGTTACGGCTTTGTGGCGGGAGGAGGCGAATACGGCGACGCGAGCGAGGGCAGGTTACCATATGCGGGAGCGTCGGGCGGTGGCGTGACCGTCACGCCTCTCGGCTTTTTTGTATGCGGCAGGGAAAAGAAGTTCGTGAGCTTGGACGGCAACGACTCGAACGGCAAGTGGAGCGACCTCGTGCGCACTTTGCTAAAAACGTTCAAAAAGGAGGACTGATATGAAAAACTTCGGTGGCAAAATTATTATAGTAATAGCTTTTTTGGTCATATCGCTGCTTGCGGCAAACGCCTTTATTATAAACTCTGATATTAAAGGCGGATTTGAGCCAAGAATGGCAAAAAGTATTCTAGATTATGCCGAAAATGATAATAGTTTTGCATTTAAAAACGGCAAAAATATGAATACAAACGGTAGAAAAAGTGCCGAGAAAGAGCATGAGGGCGCGGACGAAAACGCGCATGCCGACGCCGAAAACGACGTAGAAAATGAGGCACAGGATTTCAGCGATACCAAAAGAGCCGCGCTTTACGAAGGCGAAAACGAGGTCGATAATGGCAACGGCGCGGTCAAAAAAAGCGTATGCGCAAATTCAGAATTATCCCTGCAAACCTCAAAAGCAAACGGGAGTGGCAAAGTGCTTATGGAGCAATCTTCGCGGCGCGTGCTTTACGGCGTGAACGAACACGCGAGGTGTTATCCCGCAAGCACGACGAAGGTGCTTACCGCATATGTCGTCCTCAAAAATCTCCCTCTCGACCATATTGTGACCGTACCTAGGCAGGCGGTGGGAGTAGAGGGCTCCTCGATATACTTGAAAGAGGGAGAACAGGCGACCGTAGAGGACCTGCTTTTTGGGCTTATGCTGAGGAGCGGCAACGACGCGGCGACCGCGCTTGCAATAGAGACAGCGGGGAGCGTGCAGGCTTTTGCAGCGCTTATGAATGAGACAGCCCTGTCTTTGGGAGCGCGCGAATCGCACTTTGTCAACCCGCACGGTCTGCACGACGACGAACACTATACTACGGCATACGACCTTGCGCTCATCACCGCCGCGGCATACGAGCTTGACGATTTCAAGCGCATAGTCGGCACCACTTTGAGGCGCATAGAGGTGGGCGGCGAAATCACGGCTATTGCCAACAAAAACAAGTTTTTAAAGCAGTACGAGGGCGCGAACGGCGTCAAGACGGGCTATACCAAAAATAGCGGCCGCTGTCTCGTGAGCGGGGCTAAGCGAAAGAATATGCAGCTCATCGGCGTTGTGCTGAACTGTCCCGATATGTGGAACGAGAGTATGGCTATGATGGATCGCGGTTTTGAAAACTTCGATATGGTGCCCTTGGACAGCGCTCTGCTCACCTACGGCAAGGGCAAGAAGAGGGTGGAGATAAGCGTGCCGTACAGCGTGACGGAAGATTGGCACGACATATATTATCCGCTTGCGAAGGATGAGTATCTTGTTGTGAACGCGATTTGAGCGCGCGTTTTAGAAGCAATTATGAATAAAAAAGCGTAAATTTTGTAAATTCGTCGTCATAACTTGCTCTCGACGCATTATTCCGATTTTTTATCCTCGGAAGTTTCGTCCGGGGATTTTTTGCGCATTTAGCCCGAGTTGCGCAGCAATAAAAAATAGTCTGTCTGCCATAGACTGCAATAGACAAAATACGCTTGCGAAACAAAGAGTTTTAATATATAATTATTTTTGTATATATTCTGTCGCGCTCGATTTTTATAATTCGGGCGCTTTGGAGACGTATGAGGATAAACAGATATCTTGCCGAGTGCGGCGTCGCTTCGCGCAGAAAGGCGGAGGAACTTGTGCTTGCGGGCAGGGTGAGCGTAAACAAAAAGACGGTCACATCCTTGGCTACCGACATCGACGACAAGGACGTTGTGTATGTGGACGGCAAAAAAGTAGTGCGCGTCACGCATTATGACTATATCATGCTCAACAAACCCAAGGGCTGCGTCACGTCCGTAGACGACGAGGCGGACAACAAGAGCGGCGTCCCGCAAAGGAAGGAGGATCCCTCGGGACGCGCCTCAGAGCAGGGCAAAGATAAGCCTGCTCCTGCGCAAAAGCCCGCGCATGCGGACAGAAAGCGCCGTACGGTCATGGACTATCTCTCCGACGAGTGGAAGGGCAAGCGCCTCTATCCCGTCGGCAGGTTGGACTATGACAGCGAGGGACTGTTGTTGCTCACAAACGACGGCGAGCTGACTTACAAGCTCACGCATCCGTCCTCGGAGATAGCGAAGACCTACATCGTGCGCATAGAGGGCTCCATAGAGGAGAGCGATCTCGCCGCGCTACGCAAGGGCGTGAAGGTAGACGGCGTCAAATACGGCAAGTGCAAAGTGAAGGTCACGGGCGTGGAGGAAGGCTCTACCCGCCTCGAAGTCGTGATATTCGAGGGCAAAAACAGGGAGATCCGCCGCATGTTCGAGGCTGTGGAGAAAAATGTCACTCTACTCAAGCGCGTCGCCATAGGCGAGCTTAGGCTGGGCGGGCTGAAAAGAGGCGGTTTCAGAGAACTTAGCGATGGCGAAGTCGCCTATCTCAAGGAGCTTTGCGGCATAGGCAAAAAGTGAAATGCGGACATATCGCATTATGATACGGCATAGGTCAAGCGAATAAATTGTAACAAAATATATCGGCGAAGCAAGTGATCGCCTCGCCAAAAGACGGCGTATATGAACATATTGTTGACAAATGACGACGGATATTTTGCTCCCGGCATACGCGCGCTTGCGGGTGCGCTTTCGACGCGCCACAACGTGACGGTGTGCGCTCCCTCTGGAGAGAGCTCCGGAAGCGGGCATATGGTGCACTTTTTCGGCGGTATAAGCTATGAAAAAGTGGAAATGTCGGACGGTATCCCCACCTACAGCGTGAATGGCTCTCCCTCGGACTGCGTCATTTTCGCGGTTCGACACCTGTTTGCGGACATAAAATTCGACGCGGTGATAAGCGGCATAAACAACGTGCTCAACATAGGCTCGGATTTCATATATTCGGGCACGGTGGGCGCGGCGCAGGAGGGCACTTTTCAGCTCATACCGTCGCTCGCGGTGTCTTTGCGCACAAAGGGTAGCGAGGACTACGCGTATGCGGCGCAGTTTGTGCTTAACAATCTCGAAAAACTGCTGGATATGGCGAAGGGCGACATAACTTTAAACGTCAACATCCCATCCGTAAGGAGAGAGGATATCAAGGGAGTAAGGGCGGCGCATATAGTTTTCAGACCATATGACGAAAAATACTCCGCCACGACCGTGGACGGAAAGGAGATATATTCCGTAGTTGGAAAGCCTCTTCCCGACGCGCTTGCGGATACGGAAGGCGACTGTTATCTCGCCAAAAATGGATACATAGTGCTCACTCCCATCAAACTCATTCCAAACGACGCCGCCGCGCTGGCATACTGCAAGGCGCAGGAGGATAAGATATGGATGTAGGTATTGTCGGCGGTGGAGCGGCGGGTATGCTTGCCGCGGCGACGCTTGCGCGCGAAGGCGTGAGGGTAGAGCTGTTTGAAAAGAACGAAAAACTCGGCAAAAAGCTATACATAACGGGCAAGGGACGCTGCAACCTCACAAATTTTTGCGATGTTGGGACGATTTTTGCCAACATCGTGCACGGCGAAAAGTTTTTGAGATCCGCAATGTACTGTTTTCCGCCCTCCGAAGTCATGGCGTATTTCGAGGGACTGGGCGTACCGCTCACGGTGGAGAGAGGAAATAGAGTTTTTCCGACCTCCGGCAAGTCGTCCGACGTCATACGCGCGCTCGCAAAAGAGATAGCTCGCCTCGGCGTAAGCGTAAGGCTAAAAAGCGAAGTCACCAAGGTAGAGAGTGACGGCGACGGATTGAAGATATGCAGGGCGGAGGGTGATACTCATTTCGACGCTGTGATAATAGCAACGGGCGGAGCGTCCTATCCCGCCACGGGTAGCACGGGGGACGGATATAAATTCGCGAAGGCGTTCGGACACGGCATATCGGAGCCCCGTCCAGCACTCGTCCCGTTGCGCACACATGAGGACATATCCTGCCTCGACGGACTGCACCTGAAAAACGTCCGCCTCGAGGCGTACAGAGAAGGGAAGCTTATCGCAAGCGAATTCGGCGAGTTGGAATTCATATCCGGCGAGATGTCGGGACCTATCGCGCTCACCGTTTCCTCGTATGTGACAAGGCTTGACGGAGTCACGCTCAAGCTCGATCTAAAACCCGCGTTGGACGAGGCAACGCTGGACAAACGGTTGCAGCGGGAATTTGCCGAGAGGCACGGACAGAGTGCAGACAGCGCTATGCGCGCGCTTTTGCCCGATAAATTGAATACGTACTTACTGAGATGCTCGGGAGTTGACCCCTTGAAAAAGGTGGATATTCTCTCGAAAGAGGAGCGAAAGGCGATAATTTGTGTGCTTAAAGGGTTGAAGTTCAAACTTGCGGGCACCGCTCCGTTTGCCGAGGCTATAATCACGTCGGGCGGCGTAAGCGTTGACGGCTTGAAACCTTCGGGAGAGAGCAAACTGCAAAAGGGACTGTATTTCGTCGGCGAGACCGTAGATGTGGACGCGCTCACAGGCGGATTCAATCTTCAGATCGCGTGGGCGACCGCGCGCCTTGCGGCTTTGGACATTTTGAAGTCCGCGGGGCTCGAATCTTAAACGCCTATAAAACTAAATCGTAAATCTAAACGGATAAAATTTCGTATGCGAATGACAAATTCGCCTGCAAAGCACTAAACTTGGGCACAAGAAAACGCCGATAAAAAACGCATGCGCGAATATGGTGTAAGTACAGTTTACGGACAGAAAGTTTAAGACAGAGCGTAGCGAAAGCTCAAAAAAATAGAGCGTAGAACTCAAAAGGAGTCGTTATGATAAACGTTGCAATAGACGGTCCCGCGGGGGCGGGCAAGAGCACGGTCGCAAAAGCGGTCGCCAAAAAGTTGGGGCTGATATATCTGGACACGGGTGCGATGTACCGCGCGACTGCGTATACCGCGCTTGAGGCGGGGCTTGACGTGAGCGACGCGGCGCAAATATCGCCAATGCTGGACGGCATGAAGATGGAGATAGTCTTTGAGGAGGGAGTGCAGCAGATATATGTCAACGGCGCAAACACGACGCCGTATCTTCGCGAGCACCGCATGTCCAAGGCGGCAAGCGACATCTCGGCTTTGCCTTGCGTACGCTACAAAATGGTTGAGTTGCAGCGCGAATTTGCCGCGACGGGAAACGTCGTGCTCGACGGCAGGGACATTGGCACATTTGTGCTCCCAAACGCGAATTGCAAGATATTTATGACCGCCACGCCCGAAGAGAGGGCGAATCGCCGCTATAAAGAGCTTGTGGAGAAGGGACAGGAGGTGGACTACGATACCTTGCTCACGGACATAAAGCAGCGCGACTACAATGACTCGCACCGAGAAGTCGCGCCTCTCAAGCAAGCGGAGGACGCCGTACTTTTGGACACGACTCATATGCCTCTCGAGGAAGTGATAGCGGCGGTCATAGGCATTGTCGAAAACAAGATATCCTCGCCGAGCGGCGGCGCTGGCGCACATACTGGAGGAGACGGCAATTTAAACGCCGCGGAAAAGTCGAACGCCATATCCGAGGCAGAAAATGACAAGCCGTCCGAGGAATGCTCTTCGGCAAATAAGGCGAAAGAGGATATTTTATCAGAGAATAAAAATATGACGGACGCGAAAAACCTCGCTCATATCTCAAAAAAAGAGGCAAAGCGCGCGGCGAATGTCAAAAAGCGTTATAAACTCGAGAAAAACTTCGGGTTCTACCGTTTTTTGAGGGTATTTTTGCACCCGCTTGCGGCTATGCTGTGGCCGACAAAGCTCATAGGCATCGAAAACGTCAAAGAAGTGGAGGGCAAAAACGCTATATTCACATGCAATCATTATAGCAAAGTGGATACATTGCTCCCGTGCTTTGCGCTGTTCAAGCGCGAGGCGCATATTTTGGCGAAGTCGGAGCTTTTCGAGTCGAATTTGGTCGGATGGTTTTTGCACAAATTGGGGGCTATACCCGTACGCAGGGGAGAGGCGGACATAAATTGCGTAAAGTGCGTTCTGAGATTGCTCAACGACGGCAAGCAGCTTATGATCTTCCCCGAGGGCACGCGCAACAAGCAGGGCACGCAGGATATGGCGGAGTTCAAAAGCGGCACGGCACGTTTCGCAATAAAGACAAGATCGCCCATAGTGCCAATGCTCTATTATGCGCCGCCCAAGCTTTTCAAACGCAACTACCTATATATAGGCGAGCCGTTCACGCTCGAGGAGTTCTACGGCGACCGCTCTCACGACGCTATGGACAGAGCTACCGAGGTGGTGAGGGAAAAAATGGATGAAGTCAGGACGCTCGTCAACGCCTACGTAGAGGATAAAAAGGGCAAGCGCGACAAGGGGGACGGCAAATGAGAGTAGTTGTGGCGGAAGGCGCCGGCTTTTGCAAGGGTGTAAAACGCGCCGTTGATATGGCGCTCGACCTCGCCCAAAAATACGGCAAGCTGTACACGCTTGGCGAGCTTGTGCACAACGAGGAAGTCACGGCTTTTCTTGTATCTAAAGGAGTCGTTTGCCTATCTTCAGCCAACTGGGACTCCCTCAAAGAGGGGGATGTTGCGCTCATTCGCGCCCATGGGATAGAGCTTGAGGCGGAGCAGCGGTTGAAAGACATGGGAGTTGTGCTTTTCGACGCAACATGTCCCGTAGTAAAGCGCAATCAACGTCTTGCAAAGGAGAGGGCTGACGCCGGGGACGATATCATCGTCATCGGCGACGCGGCGCACGACGAAGTGATAGGGCTTACAAGCTACGCGGCAGGGCGCGCGAGGGTGTTCGACAGCTCGGTAATGCCCGAAATAGGCGAAAAAAACACGTCGATACTCTTCCAAACGACCGTTTTGAGGCAAAATTTCAAAAAAATTGAAGATTTTGCAAAGAATTTTCAAAAAAATCATCACAATTTAGTTGAGATTTTCAACACTATTTGTTATACTACAGAGGCAAAACAGGTTGAGGCGCGCGCACTCGCGGCAAAAACGCAGGCGGTCATTGTCCTCGGCAGCCACACAAGCGCCAATACGCGGCGGCTCTTCGAGGTGGCGAAAGAGGTCAATCCAAATACGTTTTTCGTGACGGACGTCGCCGAAGCCCGCAAAGCGATCAGCAAAATAAAGGATCATGAAAGTGTATCGATCGTCGCAGGAGCGTCAACTCCGCCATGGTTGATACGGGAGGTAACAAAACTTATGAGTGAAACTCAGACCACAGAAACCGAAGTGACCAAAGAAGCAACACTTCACGAGCAACCCGAAACGGAAGCACCCGCGACCGAAGCGCCTGTCCAAGAAGCGCCCGAGGCTGAAAAGGCACCCGAAGCAGAAAAACCTGCTGCGTCAAGCAAGCCCGAGCCCACCACTATGGAGGAACTTATGAGCTCCACAAGCAACGGTGGCTACACGGAGTACAGGCCAGGCAAACGCGTCAAGGGCGTCATCATCACCGCAAATGCGGACGGCGTCATCGTCAACATCGGCGGCAAGAACGACGGCTTTATCGACAAGAGCGAGGCTACTCTCGACGGCAACTACGATCCCGCAGATTTCAAGAGCGGGGACGAGGTGCAGGTCGTTATCCTTTCCTCCAAGAACGGTCAAGTCCAATGCAGCAAGAAGCAGGTGGACAAGATCATCAAAGAGGATGAGGAAGCGGAGAGTGCTTTGAATTCGGGAGAATTTACGCTTAAATTGACGGAGGTCGTCAAAGGCGGTCTGAGAGGCAGACTCGGCAAATATACGATTTTCGTGCCCGCAAGCCAAATAAGAATGGGTTATGTCAGCAACCTTGAGGAATACAAGGACAAGACGATGCGCCTTGTGCTTATGCCTCCCAAGGAAAAGACTGCGGAAGGCGAAGAGGGCGAGGAAGTTGCGGAAGAGAAGCCGCGCAAGAGATCGAGATATCTCTTTGCGTCCCACCGTCTCATCCTCGAGAGAGAGAAGAAAGAGAAAGAGGACACTTTCTGGAACAGCATCCACGTCAACGACATAATCACGGGCAAGGTCAAGAGATTCACTCCCTTCGGCGCGTTCGTCAGCGTAAAGGGCTTTGATTGCCTCGCTCATATCTCCGAGCTCAGTTGGAACAAGATCACGGATCCCTCCACAGTGCTCACGATAGGCGAGAGCTATGACTTCGTCGTGCTCAAGCTCGACAGAGAGACAGGCAGGATCTCGCTGGGATACAAACAACTTCAACCCAAGCCCTACGAAGTCGCAAAGGAAAAATATCCCGTCGGCACGGTCATCAAGGGCAAGGTGGAGCGCATCTTCTCATACGGCGCATTTATCTCCATCGACGACGGTGTAGACGGGCTCGTCCATGTGTCTCAGATCTCCCACAGTTGGGTCAAGGACGCAAACGAAGTCCTCAAAGTCGGTCAAGAGGTCGAAGCGAAGATTATCAGCTTTGACGACAACCGCATCACGCTTTCCATAAAGGAAGTCCTCCCCGCACCCGAGCAGAGCGAACAGCCCGCAGAGGAGCATGAGGCTACAGAGGAAGAGAAGGCGGCACGTCGCTCCGAGCGCGCAAAGAAGTTCGAGAAGAGGACAGAAGGAGGCGAAGGCAAGAAAGAGCGCAAGCCCAAGAAAGAGACTTCAAACGAGCCCAAAGAGTGGGTGTCCGGCAGCGGTTCCGCTTCCCTCGGCGACCTCATCCAAGGCCTCGACATCAAGTTCGACGACGAGAACAAATAAGTTTTCGTCTCATAAAACATCGCAAATTAAACGAATATATCTTAAGATGCCCGCTTTTGCGGGCATCTTCCTTACATATGACGCAAAAATAAACATATGAATTTCCAGACTGCAGAGCAAATAAGTTAAAGGCATCTTTAGGTTGATATGTAGTTAAATACTTAAATAGTCGAAGCGGACTAGTTGCGTGTTCGAAACGCGACTCCCCTGCACAAAAAAAATCCGTCCGATGACGGATTTTTTGGCAGGGGAGACGCGATTCGAACACGCAACCGACGGTTTTGGAGACCGTTGCTCTACCGTTGAGCCACTCCCCTAGGTTTGATTGCTTAGATATTATAGCAAGGGCGGGGCAATAAGTCAAACACTTTTGGACTATTTGGTTTCAAACATACGCACAAGTTTTAAGGGCTTTGCGCAAATATAATAGTTGTTTAAAAACGAATATTTGCGCGAATTCTGCTCGCAAAGTGATTTGACACAAATCCCGCTTGCAAAACCGCGTGCGTATGTTATAATAGGCGTATGGCAAGGTCAAAAAAACAGGTGGAAATTTATACGGACGGCGCGTGTTCCGGCAATCCCGGGCTGGGCGGCTGGGCGGCTGTGTTGCTGTACGGCGCGCACAGGAAGGAGATCAGCGGGGCGGAGGCGGACACGACCAACAACCGCATGGAGCTTACGGCTATTATCGAAGGGCTCAGACAGCTCAAGGAGCCATGCAAGGTCACGCTGTACAGCGACAGTGCCTATTCTGTCGATCCGTTTCTCAAAAATTGGATAGAGGGGTGGATAATGCGCGGTTGGCGCACGGCGGCGAAGGACGACGTCAAGAATGTGGACCTGTGGCAGCAGCTCATTGACCTCACGCACGTACATGAGGTGACGTTTGTAAAGGTGAAAGGGCATGCCGATAACGAGCTCAACAACCGCTGCGACCTCCTTGCCCGCAACGCGATAAAGGAGCTCCAAAAGACGTTTCCGAAAGATAAGGGGACACTCAAACCTATCACCGAGACACCCGACGACATTTGATTTGCAACAGCATACGGAGAAATCGCAGGGAAGTATTAACACTCTGCATGGTTTTGATATAGAATATCCGAATGTTAGAACGGGTATTTTGTTACATTATGACAAAGTTTTTAAATTTTGCTCTAACAATGCGTAACGCCAATATCAAAATCTAATGCGAGAGTTTTGACACTTGCAAACAATGTAAAAACGCGAATGTAGGCGAAGAAAGAGCCAAAATTCGCGCTTTTTAGTTTGGGGTGCAGGGACGAAGTCCAAAAAAAAAGCGAGCGTAGCCCGCGTTTACCAAGCGCAAAAAGTAGCGAGCCATGAGCGTTTTGTCTGCTATGGTTCGCTTTTATCAAATACAGGCGTAAGAAATATTTATTAATGAAATGTTTGTCCGAGCTATAATGGGGTCCCCGCAAAATTACGCAGTGATTTTGTGGGGTACTTAAGCAATATGATACTTATGCGTGCGGTAGAGCAACCAATAGAATACGGAGCTGAGCGGCAAGTTGAAGAGGATGATCGCCGGGATGATGATGGACATGATGATGAGGTTCGTGTCATAGATGCTCGCGCCGAGGGCAAAGAAACCAATCAAAATGCACACCACCGTAAGCTCGATAAACAGCATACTTCGGTTGAGTATTGACAGTTTAAAGTTGAAATTCGCCCGCGTTCGCCTGTTTGGATCGAGAAGATACATCAATGTTGGAATGAGGCAAAGCACTGCGCCGACAAGGATGACAGGGATGAAATATTTATAGCTGATACGTTGATACAGCGACACCCAAGCGACCGCCATTTCAAACATGAAAACAAGCAGCACGATAAGGAAAGTGTCGCGATTTATGCGATTAGATTGCAAAAAGTTGAAGGTGTAATATCCTGACGTGTTGCCTCTGTCGTACGG
>CANRBM010000034.1 GCA_947628855.1 uncultured Clostridia bacterium
GGGGACTTCGTCATGGCATCGTTTATGGCAAACAATGCCTCGGCGGGCTACAACGCAGCGGCAGGACTGCAATGGCTGCTTACGGACAGCATGATAAACGAGTGGTACACGACATTCTGCGCAGGCGGCGTGGTAGTGGCGGTGCCTATAACCATCCTGTTTATGTGCTTGCAGAAATACTATGTTGCGGGCGTTACAGGCGGCGCAGTCAAGGGTTAAGGAGGAAATTATGGCAACAGTAAAACTGACAAACGTCAAGAAAGTATACGGCAAAAACACCGTCGCGGTACAGGACTTCAACCTCGAAATAGCGGACAAGGAGTTCGTAGTGTTCGTAGGACCGTCCGGGTGCGGCAAGTCTACAACTTTGCGCATGATCGCGGGGCTTGAGGAGATAACCGAAGGCACAGTTGAGATAGGCGGCAGAGTGGTCAACGACTTGCAGCCCAAGGACAGGGACATCGCTATGGTTTTCCAAAACTACGCGCTCTATCCGCACCTTACGGTGTTTGAGAATATGGCGTTCGCGCTCCGCTTGAAGCGCATACCCGTTGAGGAGCCTGTTCTAAAAAAAGATGGCACTCCGAAATTAGATAAAAAAGGAAACGAGAAAAAGCGTAGAGTATTAAAAAAACTGCCCAACGACGAGATATACGAGAAGGTCACGAACGCGGCGGAGATCTTGGGGATAACGGAATACCTTACTCGTCGTCCGAGAGAATTATCGGGCGGACAACGTCAAAGAGTGGCGATAGGCAGGGCAATGGTGCGCGACAGTCAAGTGTTCCTTATGGACGAGCCTCTTTCCAACCTCGACGCGAAGTTGCGCAACCAAATGAGAGCGGAGATAATCTTGCTCCGTCAAAAGATAGACACGACGTTCATCTACGTCACGCACGATCAGACGGAGGCAATGACGCTCGGCGACCGCATTGTCATCATGAAGGACGGTTTTATTATGCAGGTAGGCACGCCTACCGAAGTGTTCGAGATGCCGGACAATTTGTTTGTCGCGGAGTTTATAGGCGCGCCGAAGATGAACACGTTCAAGACAACTTTGGAAAGAGTGGGCGACGAGTACTATGTGTCCCCGTGCGGCGTGAAGATTCCCGTGGACGGCGAAAAGGGAGAGGCGCTCCTCAAAAAGGATGTGCAGTCGCAACAGATAATTTTGGGAGTGCGTCCCGAACATATCACTCTCACCAACAAAGCAAATCCGTATGCGATACCTTGCGTGATAGAAGTCAACGAGATGATGGGAAGCGAAATACACTTGCACGTCGTTAGCGAGGCGGGGGACAAGATGATAGTGCGCGTACCCACCGTATCCCTCACGGGCGCGCAGATAAATATGCTTCGCACGGGCGCGAGGGTGTACATAACTTTCAAGAGCAAGGTGATGCACTTCTTCGGCGAGGATGAGATTAACCTTCTCACCGACAAGGAGAACGTCATAGGCAAGCTCCCCGAAAAAGAAGTTTCCACGACAGATGAATCTCCCGCGCAAGCACAAAAGAGAAAATTTTGCTGTAAGAAGAAAGCGGATAAGCAAGCTGCCGAGGATAAAACGGCGGACGAAAAACCAAAGAAAAAAACGTCCCGCAAAAAGGACAAGGAAACCAAACAACAAGCCGAAAATGACGGTTGATATGTGCAAAATGCACATATAAAACGTCGAATACGGCAAGAGCAGCAATCAATAGCAAATAAATTGATAAGGTTAATAAAGGAGAGATTATGAGAACAAAAAGATTATCTGCGATCATTGCAATAATTTTGATAATCTCGTCGCTGTTCGCATTCACAGCTTGCGATGGCAAGACAGTGTCGGTGCAAGGCATAGAACTTGACAGAGGCTCGATTTCACTGAATGTGGGACAAAGCACACAACTCAACATGTTTGTTTTGCCGGACGGAGCCACAGGCAACGGAAGTTGGCTGTCGTCGGACGATAGCGTAGCCACCGTTGATAATACGGGGCTTGTTACTGCTATATCTGCGGGCGCGGCAAAGATACGAGTTTCGCTGAGCGGGCAGAAAGCGGAGTGCACGGTGACCGTAATTGATCCGAGTCAACAGACCGTTATGGTGCAGAGTATAACTCTCAATGAACAGAGAGTTGAACTTCAACTTGGAGCAGGCAATCAAAATACATACCAACTTGAAGCGACAGTGTCCCCTTCAAATGCAACGGACAAGTCTTTGACGTGGTCGTCCGCCGATGATAGGATCGCCACCGTAGACGACAATGGACTTGTGACGGCTGTGTCATCAGGTACAGTCGCAGTGGGATGTGTCGCGAGCAACAGCGTATCGGCAAGGTGCGTCGTCGTAGTGAGGAATGAGGACGGCAGTCTTGACGACAACGGTGGCATTTCAGACGACCCATTATATATTGGTAAAGTGCCCAGCCTGTCAACGCGCTCTGAAGATCATCCTTTCATCATGGCGATGGACGCAAGCGAAGTGCTGACTATCGAGAACGCGAGAAAGGCGAACAACCAGCCCCTCTTCAAGAACTTCGACGGCGAAGAGCAGGACGTGTTTGAGATAATGGCGGATAACGGCATAACCGATATTCGCGTGCGCGTTTGGAACGATCCAAAGACGGCGAGCGGTGCATGGTACGGCGGAGGCAACTGCGACATAAACAATGCCGTGGAGATCGCGAAACGCTGTAAAGATGCGGGACTCGGTATCATAGTGGACTTCCATTATTCGGATTTTTGGTCGGACCCGGGAAAACAAAGATTGCCGAAATCTTGGAAAAATTTGTCCGCGACGGAAATAGAGCAAGAGATATATAAGTTTACAAAGGAAAGTCTTGAAAAGATACAGGAAACGGATGTCAAAATTACGATGGTGCAGATAGGCAACGAAACTACTTCGAGTTTCTGCGGCACATCCAATTGGACTCAAATATACAAGTATTTCAATCAAGGCAGTAAAGCGGTGCGCGATGTCACGGGAGCAGTGGCGGAAGGCGGCGCGAAAGTCGCATTGCACTTCACAAATGCGGGTCAAATGGACTATGTAAGCAAGGCGAAAGATCTTAAAGCGAACAATGTCGATTATGACGTATTTGGGACGTCGTGGTACGCATATTATAAGTCCCACGGCTCGCTGTCCGATCTTACGAAAAAGCTGAAGCAAGTGCATGATGATTGTGGCAAAGAGGTAATGGTTTTGGAAACCGCCTACGCATTCACATATGAGGACTTTGACGGGCTTGGCAGCACAGCGCTCGAAACCACAACTCAGCCTGTAACGGTGCAGGGAATGTCCAACGCTGTTCGCGACGTTATTAAAGCGATAGCGGATCTCGGCGATTGGGGACTTGGCGTAGCATATTGGGGCGGAACTTGGATCGCGGCAAGCACAAGTACACGCGGGCAAGACAATCTACCCCTGTGCGCGGAATATGGTTGTGGTTGGGCTACGGCGAATGCGGCGGAGTACAAAAACGGCACAGACGAAGTCGCAAATGACGGCGGCTCACAAGTAGACAACAATGCTTTTTGGCTGTCGGACGGAACTCCTTTGCAATCTCTCAAAGTGTTCAAGATGGTTTATGAAGGGCAGACTCAAGATTTGACTGCGGACTTCATTGAGGATCAAGAGATATATTACACGGTAGGCGAAGGTCCTATTGTATTGCCGACATCGGTCAATGTAGTGCTGAACAACGGTGATACGTTGAACAATTTGCCTGCAGTTTGGAATTGCACGGACGCGGAACTTGTAGAGTACATCACAAAGGCAGGAATGTATGATGTCACCGGCACGACGGCGTTCGGCGGAGAGGCACATGTATATGTGTGGGTCATGTATCCCAACCTCTTGAACGGCGGCAGTTTCGAGGAGAGCGAAGGTTTCACGGGCTATCCCGACGGCACAACAGAGTTTATCCAACCTGCGCTTGGCGATTGGCGGTTGAACTATACAAAAGCTACAAACGATTTGCAGTTGTATGTCAGCACAAACACAGGCAACGCGCGTATAGGAACGCAGAGTTTCCACTTCTGGGACAGCGGCGACGTAGAGTTTGACTTGTATCAACAGATAGATATGAGCAAGCTGACCGACTATGGATGGGGCGACTACGGATGTAGCTTTGATATACAGGGCGGTGACGGCACAGATACTCATATCTACGCATACGTCACATTGACCTACAATGACGGTACGCCCGACAAGACGGTGAAGGGCAACGAGGTACAACTGCAAGGTTGGCAGAAGTATGTCAGGACATCGGCGAGCGTAGCGATAGACAGCACTGTTGCGACTATCACCGTAGGCATACACGTTGAAGCGAAGACGATAAACAAAGGGCCTTGGGGCAACATCGACAATGCGCAATTCTTCTTTGAGGGATAAGCGACAATAACAAAGTCACTGTTTTACGACAGTGGCTTTGGATTTATATAAAGATAAAAAAATTATAATTAGGAGGTAGCAAATTATGAGTAAAAAACTCAAAATGACAGCTTTGCTTGCAGTGTTGATAGTCATCTTGGTGTTGGCAATTGGATTGGTAGCATGCGACCCTAAAACAAACACCTACAAAGTGACGACTCAATTCAATGCAGAGCAAGGCGATGTAACGCTTGCGCCTGAGGCGAAGGACGGCATTTATGACGAGGGTACTCTGATCACGGTATCGGTTTCGGCGAAGAGCGGCTACGAGTTTGATGCGCTCACAGTCAATACCGATGAAAATGCGGCGCTCAACAACGAGGGCAAATACATTTTCAAAGTGACAGCCGACACTCAAATCACCGTACTTTTCAGGTCAGTGGGTCCCGCGGCATGCGAGCATAAAAACCTCAGCGCACTTGTGGCGGGCAAGGCGGCGACATGTATGGAAGCGGGCGTGATCGCTCACTACCATTGCAACGATTGTGGCAAAGATCTTGCGGAGGACAAAACGACCATTCTTGAAAGCACGGTCATCAACATCGACCCGACCGCTCACAAGTATGGAGAGATGCAAGATTTGCAACCTGCGACTTGCTCCGCAACGGGCATTAAGGCACACAAGGACTGCGAGCTTTGCCACAAGCATTTCGACGCAGAGGGCAAAGAGATACCCGAAGCCGAATTGACGATTGCAAAGGACGAAAATGCGCACGACTTTGACGTATGGGTGGCGGAAGTCCCCGCGACTTGCAGTGCAACAGGAACGGCGGCACACAAAGATTGCAAACTTTGCCACAAACATTTTGACAGCGACGGCAAGGAAATTGCAGCTGACAAATACACGCTTGCAATAGACTCTACGGCGCACAACTTCGGCACACTTATCAATGGAACGCCTGCGACTTGCTCCGCGAAGGGCGAAAAAGCGCACTATCACTGCTCACTTTGCAACAAGGACATAGCAGAGGATAAAGCCACCATTCTTGATAGCATTGAAATCAATATAGACCCGACCGCTCATAAATATGGCGAGATGCAACAACAAAAGGATGCGACCTGCGCCGTGGCGGGAACAAAAGCGCATAAAGATTGCACACTATGCGGTAAGCATTTTGGCGCGGACAATGTTGAGATTCCCGACAATGAGTTGACTATCCCCGCAACAGGTAAGCACACATATGACAAGCTCGTGAATGGCGGCGAGCAAGGGCACGAAGTTCATTGCTCCGTCTGCGACGCGAAGCAATCCGAAACATTGACCCCGCATACCTACGGCACGGAATATGTGCAAGACGGCGCGCAAGGACATCATCAAGAGTGCGCATGCGGATACAAGACCGAAACCAAAGCGCATGAAAATGGTAATAATCCCTATACCGACTATGAGGGTGAAACTCACTCTTTCGAATGTGAGAAGTGTGGAAGAAAGGTCACTGACGAACACTCCATGGGCGCATGGCAAATTGATGGTGAAGGCAAGCATTATAGAGCGTGCGTCTGCGGCAAAGAAACCGCACATGGCGAGCATACCTTTGGCGAGAGTCCCGTTTACACCGACAGCAAAGACGGCAATCATCACACCGTTAAATGTATTGTTTGCGAAACGATCGTAAGTCAAAATCACCAGACAAAACTTGTTTCGGACGACGCAAGCGGACATCACACAGAGTGTGAATTGTGTGATTATAAAACTGCTACGACAACTCATAACCTCAAGTATAAAGAAGAAATGAGTAACAATTATGATGGCGGAATGCAACCGACGCCGAAAAGTTTCCATTATCAATATTGCGCCGATGAGTGTGGATACGAGGATTCTGCAAATAAGCAAGCATGTCAATTTAAGGATAAATATAATACTGAGGAGCATTGGTCACAATGTTCAGTATGTGAATATGAAAATAAACACATAAAGCATTCCATTGGCAAAAAGTACGACGCAAATCAACATTGGCAGCAATGCAGTGGTTGCGAGTATATACAAGGTGAAAAGTCCCCCCATAACTATGATGGGCAATACAAAGAAATACCCGGTCAAGAGAATTTCTTGCACTGCATTCCTTGTTTAACATGCGGTTATGTAGGGCACGAGCAAGGTAGCCATACTTATTCTGATGGCAAATATCAACCGACTCCCGATGACGAGAAAAACACTCACCAACAGATATGCGACAAGTGTAATCACCTCAACGCATCCAAGGAACAACACGAGTGGGATGAAGAAACACATACCACAGATGATGGTCAATGGGAGTATCATATTTGCACGAAGTGCCAGGCAGAGTCTGAAAAAACTCCTTCAAAAACTCACACACATACATCTGCCGACGGGAAGTGGTTTGTAGAAGGCGGGCAACATTATCAAATATGCAAGGATGATAGTGAACGTTTCAACCAGCATGACCCCAAATATACGTTGAATGACGATTGGTATGAGGGCGACGGCAAGTGCGAAGAGGAAGGTTGCACTATCAGCGTATATACTGTCACAGATGGAGCGCTTACCGGATATACAGGTAATTTTACAAAGATCAAATTGCCTGCGAGTGTATTTGACAATACAACAGGTGCAACAAGCAGTATTACGGCAATAGGCATAAGTGGTGCGTCAACAAGTACCTCTGGCATTTTCAGTAAGGCAACATTTACCCATATGTCTCTTGCGGTATCAATTATAACAATAAATCCATACGCATTTTATCAAGCGGAATTGGAAGAAATCGACCTGTCGCATGTAATCACAATAGGTACGAATGCTTTTTATCAGTGCGCAAAGTTAAAAACAGTTGATTTGTCAATGTGCGAGACTTTAGGAGAAAAAGCATTTATGAAGTGTACTGTATTGAGCAAGGTAACGCTAAGAAGTGTGGGGAAATCAGCATTTACTGGTTCGTCGTCCCTTGAGACCATTATTTTTACTGAAAATTTCAATAATGAGTGGTCTTATACTAAGACATTCCAAAACTGCACAGGTATAAAAACAATCGTATTTGAAGGTAGCACTATGCCAAAGGTGCCTGCAAGTGTTTTTAACAGCAAAATAACCGGTTTAACCGTTTATTATAAATTCAAAAAGGAGGTATATGATGAGAACCAAATAACAGACACAGTTTTGAAAGGAGCAAACAAAAAGTTCTACTATGCAACAAAGCCATCTGACGATCCCGCACTCAGGGATACGGTATCGGACGATGAGGCATGGTACTACGACAGCAATGGGGAAATCAAGCTTTGGTCAGAAGAAGGTTAACCCGTCCCATAAGTCATCAAAAATGGCTTATGACAAGAAAAATAGTAGGGGTAACTATTCAATATACCTCAAACAAAAATCCGAATCTATTTAAGGAGGTAACAAAAATGAGTAAGAATTTCAAGAATTCACTCGTATCAATTATTGCAATCGTAATTTTGATTGCAATGTCCTTGACCGGTATTGTTATCGGTCAAACCAGCGGAATTGCTGATGCGAAGTCGCTCGATGCAGAAGCTACGAAATTGTCAATTACTCGTTCTGTCGATGCAATGACAGTTGGGCAAATTTCACAATTTGTAGCCGAAGTTACTTTCGACGATGAAACCACAAGCAATGACGTTGTTTGGTCGTCAGATGACGACTCAATAGCAACAGTATCAGCCGACGGTGCTGTAAAAGCATTGAAGGTCGGTACAGTAAACATCACCGCGGCGTATGGCGAGAATTTGACAGCTTCCGTCAATATTCAGGTGTATGAAGCTTCTAACAATATTGTTGGTATTCACTTGAGCAAATATATGTTGGTCCTGAGAGTCGATGAAGATTATACATTTGAAGTATCAAGTCCATATGATGTTCTCGAATGGACGTCAAGCGACGGGGATGTAGTTGATGTAAACGAACAAGGTGAGTTGTATGCCCTTGATGAAGGAATTGCAACTATAACCGCTTCTGCAATCAATCCGGAAACTCAAGAAGTGGCATCATCTGCATCCTGCCTCGTTTCAGTCATACCTGCTGATAGCGCAACACTTGATCAACCGAGCATCACCTATACTTCAGTCAATGCGACTGCCGAAACCTTGACGGTTTCGCTCCCTGACGGCGTTGAAGCGGCAAGTTATGAGTGGTACTCCTTGTATTCAGATGTTGCGTCTGTCGATCCGGACGACACCGATGAGTCAAAATGTGTGATTCAACCTTGGAGATTTGGTTCCACAATCATTACTGTTATTATGACGGATACCGAAGGTAAACAATATAGTTCATATTGCAACGTATTGGTCACCTCCGAACAGTTCTTCATAACAGGCGACCAAAATGGTTGGATTTCCGAACCTACCGATGGTTGGAATATGACAGAACAAGTTGAAGGCATTTACTCAATCAAGACCGCTCTCTGGGCGTATACCGGCTTCCAGATTATCCATAACGACATAGACACAGACTGGACAACAAAACTCACACCTTGGTGGTATGACGGCAATCAATCAAATGACAATTACGTTGCCAATACCGATCAAATGTTCGAGGTAACTACATATGGCATCTATGATGTAACGCTCGATCTCAATCAAGGTCTTGCAAAAGTGGAGAAAAGGATCAAAAATTAATGCAACAATGCTACGAGTAGATAATGAAATGCTTTTCATTGAGTATCCTCCTTTATATTCAGAGTAACGTTCTCCTTTCTAATAATAAACATTCGCCCGTCCTCATCTTTGGGCGGGCGAATGAGGGAATAGGTAAATTGTATGAAAAATAAAACCATAAAATTATTTGCTATCATCGCATGCGTGGTTATGCTTGCGGCGCTCGCCGTAGGGCTTATCGCATGCAATCCCAAAGAAGTTTCGCAACCGCAAGCGCAGGACGGGACTTATTATCTTTCATTGAAATCGGGCAACTGGGCGACATATGAAAATGAGGCTGCCATACCCGATTCGGTCAAATTTGTCAAAGAGCAGGGCAAAGACCACTCTTACGCAGTATCCGTCGAACTCGATGCCGACGATGAGTTTGTCATCAGAAAAATCGGCTCGGAAGAAAAATACGGATATGACATTTTGTTCACTGCGTTGAATTGGCTGTCAGACGGCTCAGATAATATAAAAGTGAATGCCAAAGGCATTTACAATCTTAAATTGGCAACTACCGATGGAATCATTTTAACATATACATTTACATCGACTGAGGCTCCGCCTCCCGAAGAAACGGGCGTTACGGGCATAGAGGTCGATCCTGACAGCGTTATGTTGGACATCGGTGAAACAGCGTCTTTGAGCGCAACAGTCCTGCCCGAAACAGCTTCAAACAAGCAAGTCCTTTGGGTATCCGACAATACAGACGTCGCCACGGTCGATCAAAACGGCTTGGTTACGGCTGTTGCGCCCGGTGTCACAAATGTCACTGTCAACACTTTGAGCGGCGGTTTCAGCGCGGAATGCGTCGTCACCGTCCGTCAACCCGTTACAAGAATCGCGCTTGACGTGGACAGCATAACTCTCGTCGCAAAAGGCAATGCGAAGAGCGTAGCTGTCAGCATTTCGCCATCCGACGCAACAAACAAGAATTTCTCCTATGAGCTTACAAGCGGCGAGAGTCTTGTTTCTGTAACAAAGCCCGATAATACCACGCTTTCTTTGAGCGGTCTTGCCGCAGGCAATGCCACGTTGGTCGTGAAATCGGATGATAATGCCGAGATCACTGCCACTTTGAATATCACCGTGCTTGAAGAGGGCAGTATTCTTGCCGATATGCAGGCAAACATTCAAATCGCTTTGGGCGGAACGGCAGAACTCACTCCTCATTTGGACGGCGCAAATATAGAAAGCATTGAATGGGCTATATCCAATGAACAAGCTATATCATTGACCGAAAATAACAATGGAAAATCTGCTACGGTGAAAGGTTTGGATTTTGGCACTTCGATTGTTACTGCTATAATCCGCGCAGATGATGGAAAAACTTATCAAGCCTCTTCAAATGTGCTTGTCGCAGAGCCTTATTACTACATCTTTGGAGTAGGCTTTGGCACAGTCGATTGGGAGTGGGCGCCATATGTTTCAAACGAACAAGCCGCAAAAGAGGCAGGTTTGCTGTTGGAAGAGGAGAGCAGGGGAGTTTATTCTCTCACTCGAAGACTCGTCCCGTCCAACGGTTTCCAGATTATATTCCCTAACATCGACAGCTTCTATGATGAAGAATTCCAACAGTGGAACAAAAATATACCGTCAGATGTTGTTGACGTAACAAATTATTATGATGCAAGGATGTCCGATAGCGAATATGTGTCCAACATAAGCGCACAATTCAAAGTCAACACAACAGGCATCTATAAAATCACGCTCGATCTCACAGGGACATCTGCGCAAGTAAGAATTAATCTTGTGTCGCTTGAGGCAAGCAGTGTAGGACTTGAGATTGAGGGTGCGTCCGACGTGTTGAAATACGGTAGCAATATGGTCGTAGATATTTCATATCTGCCGACAACTGCGGCCGTGACAGAGCAAGATGTCAAAGTTTATCTAACTTCCGACTATGCAAACTTTGAAAATTATGCCTCAGCCGCATTCGATTTTGCAAGCAAGAAAGCCACCGTTTCGCTCAAATCTGACGTTACGGAAAGATTTGTTGTGACGCTACATTGTGAGATACATGATGCCGCAGGTGTGCTTGAAATACCTGTTTTGCCGTCTACGGTAGAGGAAACTCCCGTTGACAGCATAGCGTTTGAAAAAGAGCATTATTATGTAAACGTCAACAACGCAGGTCTAAAATGGGAGCAAATCGTCAAGGCGACCGTCAATGAGAGCGCGACAAATCAACAAGTCAGATATGCGGATATAACCAACTATACCCAACTCGGCAAAACGCTTGCGGCAGGTCTGCGCCCGACGGTGGATCCCGACAGCGGTCTTGTCACCGCGCAGGTGCTTGGCACTGTTACGATCGAGGCAACAGCGCTTGGCAATCCATCCCAAAAAGCCACTTGCGAAGTCACGTTCTATTCAGATTCGCTCTACTTGATCGGAAGCAATTATGGCGGTTGGGATCAACTTTTGAAACCTACTGTAACATCTCTTGAAGGCTCGGTATTCGAAAAATATAAATTCACGCAATTATCCGAAACGCATTATCAGTATAGACTTACTATAAATGCAGTTGATGACAACGATCAAGGCTTTTCGATTGTGTTCTTAGGTATGGATATAGGATGGAACTCTGCGATAAGAACGGCGAATAGGCTTGACGATTTCGGAACGGCGCAATTTGGAGGTTGGAATAGCGGTAAAGATTACTCTAATGCTCAAGATAGCAAAAACACTACATTCCGCAAAGCAGGAACGTATATTTTGGATGTCGATTTGAGCAATCCGATGGCGCTTTGGACGATAAACTATGCCGATAGCGAGTTGAGTAAATTTTATCTTGAATATGATCAATCTCAAACGACATTGAGAAAGAGCGAATCAATGCAAATTAAGCTGTTCTGCTTCCCGCAATATGTTGACGTTAAAGAAACAGAAATCACTTATAAAGTGGTGGGCGGCAACAAGACATATTTGGGTATAAACTTTGACTTTGATACAATGATGTTTACTATTACGGCAAGTGAGGTGGAATTTTCGGAAGATGTGCCACTTACTTTGACTGTTACGGTAAAGGGCATAAGTCAGACGATAGACTTTACGGCGGTTGCAGAGCATCATCTTGAATGGACGTCCGATAATGACTACCATTGGCAGCAGTGCATAGACGATGATTGCGATTATGAAACTACGCACGAAATGCACCAAGTTGACAAAGATAAGTGGGCATATGATGAGTTAGGGCATTATCACGAATGTTCTGTTTGCGGCGGTAGCAAAGTCGATAATGAAGTACATTCGTTTATATTGGATGAGGATGGATATTACAGTAAGGGAATTACAAAATGTCCCGATTGCGGCTATGTGATTTATGAAACAAGCATAGATGCAAGCACACAGACCATAACGATCACCAAGTATAACGGAGCATTTGAAAAAATAAAACTGCCCAATGAAATCCAAGGTTATAAGCTATCGGCAATCGAAGAAAACGCCTTCGCAAATAACAAGTACCTCAAACAAATCATTTTATCCGACAATATTACGACAATAGGTAATCGTGCATTTGCCGAATGTATCGCATTGCAAAGCGTTAAACTTCCGTCGAATATTAAGACAATAGGTAGCTATTTATTCGATGGTTGCGCAGAACTTCAAAGTGCCGATTTGAGTGAGTTGAATATCAAAGAACTGGGCGCAGGACTTTTCAGAAATTGCGTCGCATTGAACGACGTAAAACTCCCAACAGAGTTGACATCTATAAGTTCTAATTTGTTCCAAAATTGTTCTGCGCTTGAGTCTGTAAATATTCCGGATTCTGTTACCGAAATAGGTGGTTCCGCATTTGAGAATTGTGGTTTGCTTATACAAATTACATTACCATCAAATTTGATTGAAATTAAACCACTGGCATTTTCAAGGTGCGTACTACTGAATGAGGTGACGTTCCCGAATGGACTGCAAACAATCGGGAATTATGCGTTTAGCTATTGTGAATCGTTAAAAACTATAATTGTACCTCAAAGCGTAACGGCTATCGACGCCCGTGCATTTGGATATTGCTTAGCTCTTGTTTCAGCCGATATTAAAGCTGAAATAAGCAGGTGTAGCGAATTGTTCTATAATTGCCCGGTTTTGGAAAAAGTTGTATTCCATAGCCAAAAACTTTCAAACGGTATTTCTAACAACTTTGTTCAATGCGATAGATTGCAAGAGGTATATTTCTATTTCGGAACGCTTTATGTGAAATATGGATTTGCCAATGAGCCATCAAGCCTTGCAACAGATCGCACGTTTAAGTCGGAAACAGGTATAAAGCATGCTTACTTCTATTCCTATACAAGACCGAATGAAAGCACAGTTTTAGGACCTTTTGCAGGGGCGTGGCATTATGATGCCGAAGGGAATGTACAACTTTGGTCGAATACACCTATCGGACCGAATGACAACGATCCTGCTCGTGATATGCACGTCCATATAGATTTTATTGCTTCCGGACCTACTTATACATATTACCACAATGCGCCTTTATTCTCCGGCGACGGCATAATAAATCCCAATGGCACGATGAGCGTCACATTAATTTGGACTATCGACAAAAAGTATTCAAATGGCGATCCTACTATGACCTTTGATATTTCCGTAGAAGGACCAACTATCAGCTATGACGACAAATATACATATAGCGAAATAGAGTTTGACTTGAAAGACAAATGGTCAAAAAATGCAGACAAGTCGGCTCCGCCAATATGGTTTGCTGATAGATGGCTACCGTCAAGTCCCGGTTCAAAGGTCAATGTTGCACAGCGTGATTATTATGGACATACCTATGCTTTCACATTTACATTCGACAATGAAGGTTTGTTGCTCAAAGTCGCCGTGCAGGAAGTAACCGAATGATTAAATCAATCAACCAAAACACTCTGCGCAGGTCAGCGCCCTGCGCAGAGTAACAAAGCTAAATAGCCATTGAGCTGAATGCCGATGGTGCCTCATAATTTTCCCCCTTACAGCAAAGCGGCGAGGCAAGTTCTCGTCGCTTTGCCTTTTCATCTTAAATGCCGAATAGAACTAAATATATTATTCGCATTCCCTTTGTCGAAATCTTTTGTAAAGCAATACTTGGCAAAAACTATTTCCAATATATAATATATATGTTATAATATTATAGTATGTAGCAAGGCAAGTAGTCTTTTTGATAAAGCACATATTCTCCGTCCCCGCATTTAGGTGACGGAGAATACAAAAGTTAAAAACGTATGAGTAAGCAATAAAAGCTACGATTGGCGACGATATGCAGCCAAATAAAACAGGAGGAACTTTTATGCAAGCTGATTTGATCAATTCAAAAGCCAACGAGATATGTTGCGATCTTAATAATATGTTAATCCGTTCATTGTGTTCCAATAAAAATATACCGTTGCAAGAGCCTGATTATATTTCAATACTTGCCAAAGATTTTATGCCGCGGTTTGCTATGATTTTGAATGGATATTTTCAAAAATACAGATTTAATGTAGCAAGTGTATTTTGTCATCAAAGTCCCGTGGTGTCATATAAAAATAGTCCAAATGGCAAGGCACCTGAATTGGGTGATATTCTTATTGTGTATATAGAACAAGGCGACGACGGAAAAGTTTTATACAATTCGCTGTTACTGCAAGCTAAAATTATTAAGGACAAATATCCCAAAGAAGTAGATTCAAGTGAGGAACATCAACTTTATTTGTATCAAAATTGGCCCGAATTTAATTATATAAGGCCGCCGGAATTGGCGCATATGAAAGATCCCACAAGAGATATTCAGCCCAAAACAATAAACGATGGGGCACAGTATTTGCTTATCAATCCGAAGCGGCTGCATGGCTGTTGCTGTTGTGGTTGTTGCCATATAAATGATACGGACAAGTGCAATGGCACTGTGCGGGGAGATTGTGAGTACAAATTTATGATGGGTTGTGCTATACCGGCAAATACACTAATTGTCGATAAGTGTTTATCATGGGAATTGCTGGACTTGCTGAAATTCAAGTCCGGTAGAACATTTGAGGGCGATCCTTACAAAACAAATGACGATTGGACTAAAATGATATGGGATCTGCTAAAAATTAGTTATAGGAGATATAACAGAAGGAACATAAATCATGTCAACATAAATCGAGGGACATATACTTCATCAGGCAAGGATTTTTGCGACACAATGCTGTATATGAAGCTAAACGAATATTTGAGTAATGATAAGGAATTTTATACTCGAGATCAACAGATGGGTTATGACGATGACGATGGTAGCGGAGTGTCGGTAGTAGTAATCGAATGTAGGTCGCAACAAAAATTGTAAGAATGTAAAGCAAGTTCAATAGTGGTTACAATTTTGTAGTCCTCCTCATAATTTTCCCCCTAATAGCAAAGCGGCGAGCATATCTCGTCGCTTTGCCTTTTCATCTTAAATGCCGAAAATAACTAAATATATTATTTGCGCTCTCCTTGCCAAAATCTTTTGTAAATAGGGTAGTCCATAAACATCTGTTTCTGTTCATCTGTTAGCTTCGCAAAATATCTATCCGCAAAAAGCTGATTATCCAACAAAAGAGAACAGGCAAGTTTGATTTCATCACTTGTGCCATGTTTTTCTAACATATCCATCAACTCTGTTTTTTCTTCGTCTGTGAGTTCACGCTTTCTTTTGACAATTTGCAGTTCGTTGATAATATCTATCTCATGTCCTGTTTCGTCGGAATTTGCAATTATCCAAGAAGATAATTTTTCCGCCGCTTCAAGCTGTTCAGGTCTACCCGAAATGTCATACGCTGACAACAAATTCAACAAATGTGCCGTTGCGAGGCGGGGCAAATCACTATTTTGCTTCAATATAGCGTCATAGTGCAGGAGCATTCCGTCATAATCAATGTTGGCGTAGGTGTTGTAATCTTTTGGCGTTAGTATCGCATAAACGGGTACGGTATAATGTTCATCATCATTATCATAGTTCCCAACAAATCTAATGTTCGGATCAAAAAAGTCATATACATAATATGTGCCTTTTTCCGCGCCATTGACAGAAATGAATACAAGCAATATTTTTATATTGCCTATGTTTATTTTGCCGTACATTTCCGTATTATCGCCGGATATTCCGCCAAGCGGCTGATGATCGAGAAAGGCACGAATAAGTGATCCCAAAGTGTTATTATCTTTATCACTCAATTTGGAAATATCCAAATTATTTTTGATGTGTAAAATCTTAAAGAGTTCCTGTATCTTTTGTAATAATGTCAAGTGTTCAATTAAAGACTTTTCATTGAATTTTGCTTTTTCTTTTTTAGTCATACTCAATTCAATGCGAGCATCGTTTAATTCAAAGCCATTTGATTTGAGTATAGCAAGCAAAAACCGTACATCCTCAACTCGCTCGTTTAACGTTTTACTTAATTTATACTGCATTTGGGAATGAGCTTCAGGTTTCACTTCAAAATTCATTACGTCCCCGATTTTTACCGTCATTTTGTCCCTTGACTCATAGGTCATGACTTTGTATGGGAAAACAACACCGTCAACGGATACCTTAGTTATATTGTTTGAGGCGATGCAAACATTTTTTGGTACAATATAGACAGGAATCGGAATTTCCGTGCCGAGTTTTTTGGCATACAAATAAACCTCATTGTGTAATAAGGAGTATTCAGGAGTGGAATTGCCATAAGTGACAAGAGGAATGGATACCGATGCAATATTCTTTCCCGATTGTAACTGTTCTAAGGATAGCATGGTTGAAGGTGTAAAACTCGCTTGCATTCGTGCATCTTGAAAAAAGTTGAGAAAAATCTCTATGATTTGCGAATTATCTTCCGGGAATGCGTCAAATTCAATCCTTTTTGAGGCTTGTCCTTTCGCGCTATCCAATATAGCGTAAATTTTAACGGGCGTCAGCGTTTGATAGTAAATTTTTGTCGTGTTGTTGGTGGCATTTTCGTAGACTACAAAATATATTACGCCGCGGTTTTGGGCATAATTTTTGAGATCATTCAAGTTCACACTTTCTTTGGTGTGATTTTTAGGGAACTTATTCTTTTCAAACCCTTTGACTTGAACATCTACTTTTTTGAGGTTTTCCTTTTTACGAGTGTTTGGATTATCATATATCAAAACCGACCCATCCCAAGAGGGCATTTTATCTCCGGAAGTTATATATTTCGGCTCTAACATCTCGGTATTTGTCAATACTTCTTTAACTGCATTGACAGCCTTTTCCTCTATAACGTCACTTAGCATATGCGCCTCCCAAAAATCCCTGTTTTCCTGAAAAAATTATAGTACAAAATCCAACATTAAGCAATATTTGTCAAAAACTATTTCCAATATATAATATATATGTTATACTATATATAAGTATATATGCGGTCAACTCCGAGGTTAAAAGAAAGGAGATATATAAATGGCGCGCGCTACGGAACAAAAAATAAGATTGCTTGCGCTATATGATTTTTTGCGAAGCAATACCGACGAAGATAATCCTATGACGACTCAAGAGATAATCAAAGCTCTTGAAAGCCGTGGTATAACTGTTAGCCGCAAAACACTCTATGACGATATTGACCTGCTCAACAAATATGGCTACGACATTGTTTGCGTTCGGGGCAGAAGCAATCACTATTTTGTAGGTGAACGTCAGTTCCAACGTCCCGAAGTACAGGTCTTGCTCAGCGCAATAGGCGCAACGCAAGCCCTTTCCGCCAACAAGACGGAAATAATAATTCAAAAGCTGTTGGAACTTCTCGGAATAGGCGAAGCGAACCAACTTTGCGATATAGTCCCGACAAGCGATGCTCGCCATAGCAATGAAAGGGTATATTACAGCATAGACGCCATAACGACGGCTCTCTTGAAAAAGAAGAAACTGCTGTTCAAGTACTTCGATTACGGCGTAAACGGACAGCGGGAATACAGGAGAGGAGGACACAGATACGTCATCAATCCTCTCGGTATGGCTTATTCCAACGACCAACTGTATCTTGTGGGGTATCATGACAATCACGGCGGTCTTACTCACTATCGTATAGACCGTATTCGGTAAGTGTTTGAAAGACGGGAATGACATAAAAAATCTGATACTATCAAATCTTTCATACGGCATAACGGGAACGCAAGACCCACTCGATATAGCGACAATGCAAAGACAACTGAACGCCCTTGACACCAAACTCGAAGAAACGGTGGCGCTGTCACAAAAGAGCGGCGGAGATCCGCAAAAGCTGATGAATGTAGTGAGCGAGTTGTGCAGACAAATGACGGTTTTGAGAGAAAGGATAGACGCGGCAAAGGCAAACGTGGAAGCGGATAGCAATTTGAATTTTGAAATAAAGCGCATAACCGAATTGTTGGAGAACAGCACGACAACCGAATTTGACGACAGCGCAATAAGGATGCTTGTGGAAACAATAAGGGTAATGACGGACGGCAAAATACAAATAGAACTCAAAACAGGCGAAACGATAATTGAGGCGTTAGACCCGACCGACGATGAAATGTAAGTTCAAGTCCTGTAGCACAAAAATGACGATTTAAGTTCAAGTCTTGTTTTTGCATGAGAACACAAAATTACAGCTGTCTGAAACGAAAGAAAATTTAAGCGAATTTGGAAGAAAGAATATAGCAAAAATGTCACTGAATAGTGCGATATTCAGTGACATTCTTGACAAGTCAGCCTTTTTGACCAACATAGATGGTACCCCCATAGGGAATCGAACCCTAGATTCCGCCGTGAGAGGGCGACGTCTTAACCGCTTGACCATGAGGGCATGAGGTACGATTTTTATGATTTGCGCAAGTTTACGACTTTCGCGAGTACCGCTCCGCCCGAAGGAGGGGCATGAGGTACGAGTTTTAAGTGCATCTAAAACGTTAATGCGTTTGTCGATAGCTTTTTGATAATAACATATTTCAGAATATCGCGCAAGCAATTTTTGTGCACTTTGTAAAAAATTTTTATCTTTGTGGATTTTGATTGAAAAATGCGAAGGGCGACATACAGCGCGTTGTTGTGACATTTTCAAGTTTTTCAATTTTTTCGCAGCGGCAGGGGCGGGCGAAAGAGGGCATTTTGCATAAATACGTTGTGGCGTGTCATGTTGACGTCGTGGGGCGTGCATATGCGCTGCATTTAACTAATGATCGCCAATTTGCCTTTCGTATACGTGGCGATAAAGCAAGTTGAGCGCGCTTATGAGAGAATAGCCCGCATAGGAAATGGGCGCGTACATTCCTGCGCCCGCGCGGCTATCTCCATGCGCTGCCGACGGTTGATGTTGTCCTTGATGTTGCTGCTCCTCATATGGCGGCCGAGGGTCTTTACTTTCGCCGTAGCGCATATAGGGATCGTTTGACTCGGGATAAGTCTCTCGCATATTCGGCTGACCCGAGTATGCTTGCCCGCGATATGTCTGTCCGCGATACTCCTGTCCCCGATACGCATGTCCGCCGTCGCCTGTTCTCGCGGCGCTGTTTTGCGCGTTTGGGGTAGGGGTTTGCCCTCGATCTTCGGGGCGGACGGCGCTTTTTTTCGCGCCTTGATCGCTTTTGCCCAAAAGTCCCATAAGCATAGGCATAATCGCGGACATGCCGTCCGCTCCGCCCGATTTGCCGCCCATAAGCTCCAAAATGCCAGCAAGCGGGTTCGCGTTTGAGGGCGATGGCGTACTGTTGTCCGCGTCAAGTCTCACCTTTTCGCCTATCCCGTTTTCAAGCACGAATGAGGACGTCGCGACCCTTTGTCCCGTCTGCGCAGGCGGCTCGGTCGCGCGTGGCGGTTCGCTTTTTGGCTGCTTGCCCATAAGCTGCATGAGCGTGGACAGCATGTTGAGATCGAAATTCATATGCACTCCTGTCACAAGCATAATATGCCGTCATATATTGAATGTGACGGAGGAATTATGAATTTTTGGGAAGATCCCCCATACGGAGCGGGGCGCGGAGGCGCGGGAGGCTTTGACAGGCAAAATTCGCAAGGCTATGACAGGCGCGGCGCGCAAAATGCGTATGGACAGGGCGGACAAGGTTGCGCGCAGGGCGCAGGGAGCGACTTTTACGACAGGCTCAGCGGCTTTACCGACAAGAGCGAGGAACAGCTTATGTCCGAGCTTACGAGCGCCGTGGACAGGATGAAAGCGGAGGGCACCTTCGACCCCGCCTCGCTCGAGAGGCTGTATGTTACGGCGGCTCCGTTTTTATCCGAGGCACAGCGGGAGCGCATGCGCCGCATTATAGACATGCTTATCAAGTGATGGACAAGTTGGACAGGAGCATAATCGAAAAGTTGAAGGACAGCCGCAAACTAGACGGCGGCGTTGTGAGCGTACTTGGCTCCGAGAGTAAGGTGGACGCGCTTGTAAGGGTGCGCAGTCCGCTTGAGCTCGGCATTTTGGAGCGGCGGTTCGAGGTCAAGCATATGTATCCCTTCATTCGCTCCGTCGGCATATCCTGCGGACTCGAAGAGGCGATAAGGCTGGAGCGTATGCAGGAGGTGGAGTACGTGTCCGCGCAAGGTAGCGTATTTGCTCTCTCTGACGGCGCGGGAGCGGGGACGCATGGCATAAGGATAACCAATGAGAGCAGACTTGACGGCAGGGACGTCGGCGTGTGCGTCATGGACACGGGCGTATCGCCGCACAGCGACATCTCCATACCGCGCGAGAGGATAGTGCATTTTGAGGACATGATAGCGGGCGAGGACGCGCCGTACGACGACAACGGGCACGGCACATTCGTCGCGGGCGTAGCGTGCGGGAACGGCATGCTGTCGGGCGGCGACGTGATGGGAGTCGCGCCCGCCGCAAATATAATCGGACTCAAAGTGATAGGCAAAAACGGCGAGAGCGGCGCGTTTAAAATATTGGACGGCATGCAGTGGTTGTTTGACAACTTCCGCACATACGGGATACGCGTGGTGTGCATGAGTTTCGGCGCAGAGCCCCAAAGCTATGCGGATCCGCTCAAGGCGGGCGCGGATATGCTTGCAAGGAGCGGGCTAATCGTCGTCGCCGCCGCGGGAAACAGCGGGCAGGGCGGGTTGAGATCCCCCGCCATAAGCGATGAGATAGTCGCGGTCGGAGCGGTCGATGAAGAGGACAAGATAGCGTCGTTTTCCTCGCGCGGCAGCTATATGGGGGTGTCTCGTCCGGATATCTACGCGCCCGGTGTGAACGTCAAGGGCATAGTGGCGGGCGGCACGTATGCGCACATG
>CANRBM010000035.1 GCA_947628855.1 uncultured Clostridia bacterium
GGTGCCGGGGCAGATGAGGGTCACTCCGTCGCATTCGTCTATCTGCGCGGCGTGGGTGTGCCCGTAAAAGGCATATGCGCAGCCCAGCTCTTTCGCGCGCAGCGCAAGCGGGAGCAGGTCGTATTTGACGCGATACGTGTGCCCGTGGCAAATGAACATCTTTACGCCGTCGAGCTCCACAACTTCCTCGGTCTTTATCCCGGGATAGGGGTAGTCGCCGTTGCCAAGCACCATATGCAGATTTTTTTTGAACAGCAGATCGCCGAGACCCGTGATGCCGTCTCCCAAAAATATCACGGCGTCGCTCTCCTCCGCGACGCTTGATACGCGCCTTGGGACAGGCATGCCGTGAGTGTCCGAAAATATCAAAATTGTGGTCATAAATTTTCCTATTTTATCAGAAAAGTGCAGACAGGTGCGTGTTTTATAGCTTTGAGACGAGATCGTGAAGGGCGCGGGCGCGGTGGCTTACCGTGTTTTTCTCTTCCGTAGTCGCCTCGGCGAAAGTCTTGCCGAGCTCTGTTGAGAAGAACAGGCTGTCATAGCCGAAACCGTTTGAGCCCCTTTCCTCAGAGAGTATTGTGCCGTCCACTCTGCCGTGGCCGAGGATATAGCTGCCGTCGGGATAGCACAGCGCGACGCAGGTGCCGAAGTGCGCGGAGCGATCGTTCGCCTCGGACATCTCTTTCAGGAGTTTTGCGCGGTTTTTCTTGTCGTCATGCTCCTCGCCCGCATAGCGCGCGGAGTACACACCTGGTGCGCCGCCGAGCGCGTCCACCATGAGCCCCGTATCGTCCGCAAGCGCGGGGAGCCCCGTCATCTCGCATATAGCGCGCGCCTTGATGAGCGCGTTCTCGTCGAGGGTGGAGCCCGTCTCCTCTATATCGACGTCTATGCCCAGCTCTTTAAGCGTGAGCATATCGTCGAAAATGTCGCCGAGTATGGCTTTGATCTCGACAAGTTTATGGGCGTTGTTTGTGGCAAGTGCAAGTTTCATATTTCACCTGAATTTCGGGCGCGCGTCCCGAGCATAAGTCACTTTGTAATGCGCTCCGTCGTGGCGCGGTCGGCTTTTGCCGTCTTTGGCAGGGAGGCGTAGTCGCGTATCGTCTTTGCTACGTTGATGAAGTGGTCCGCGACGCGCTCCGCATTTGAGGCGAGCGAGAGGTATTGCGCGCCGATGTCCGAGGTGCAAACGCCTTCCTCTATGCGCTTGATGTGGTTGTCCGCCATTTCCGCGGTGTAGTCGTCTATTGCGTCCTCGACTTCCTCCGCCTCGGCAAGCGACGCGAGATCGACGTTGACATACGTTTTCATGACTTTGCCGTATAGATCCTCGATGAGTCCCTGTACTGTGCGTATCTCGGCGATGGCCTCTTCTGAGAAAAGTTCCTGCGAGGCGCTCATCCTGTCGGCGTACTCGATTATGTTTTCGGCGTAATCGCCTATGCGCTCGAGGTCGGTAATGGAGTGGTATGCCGTGGACAGATATATGTGGTCGGCGTCACTCATCTCAAGCTTTGAGAGCTTGACGATGAAGTGCACTATCTCGCGGTTCAAAAAGTTGAGTTCGTTCTCGTTTTTGCGGAAGGTCTCCACCTGCGAGTAGTCCATAGTGCAAATGATATCGAGGGAGAGCGTGAAGTTGCGCATTGCGATCTCAGCCATATTGATAATTTCGTTTTTGGTCTGCTGGACGGCGATAGGCGGGGTCTTGAGCATGTGCTCGTCAATGTAGTAAAGTCTCTCGCCAGAGGCGGGGAGCTCCGTCTTTGACGCCTTGTCGGGAAGTATCTTTTCGCTGAGTTTGACAAATATGCCTATGCACGGCCACAAAATGAGCACGGTGAGCAGGTTGAAGAAGGTGTGGAACATTGAAAGCTGCAACGGCATTAGATTCGGGAACATCTTCTCAAACAGCCAACCGACCGTAAATCTGCCACCCGTCGCCAAGGTTATTATCTCAACAATAGCGAGGAAAACGACAACTCTCACTACGTTTGTGAGCAGGTGGAAAACAGCGACGCGTTTTGCGTTGGTATTTGCGCCCATACAGGCTAACAGCGCCACTACGCAAGCGCCTATGTTGGAGCCGAGAATGAGGAATATGCCTTGATCGAGACTTATAAGCCCGGACACGAACATGGTTATCGCAATGGACGATGTGACGGATGAAGATTGTATCACCGCCGTGAGCAGCGCGCCCACAAGCATGAGAACAACGGAATATCCCGGGAAATTTATTGAGGCTATGAAGCTACGCACCGGGGAGCCTTCAACGGTGAACGGGGTCATAGAGCCGCTCATCCCGCTCAGACCTACAAACAGAAGTCCAAATCCCGCAAGCAGACTGCCAATCTTTTTGACGATGTCCTTCTTTGCAAAGTACATCATAAATGCGCCTATGCCCGCAAGCGCGGCAAGTATGACGGTTGCAGAGAGAGTGTTCGCATTGCCGAGGAAACCTATTGCGACGATCTGACCTGTAATTGTTGTACCTATGTTTGCGCCGAGCACTATCGCGCACGCTTGTGTCAGCGTCATAATGCCGGCGTTGACAAAACCTATTGCCATGACGGACGTCGCGCCCGAGCTCTGAACAAGAGCAGTAGCCGCCGTACCTATGGATATCCCGAGCAGATTGCTCCTCGAAGTGCGGGCGAATAGCGATTTGAGGCGATTGCCTCCTATGGATTCCAAATTGTTGCTGATTATCTTTATCGCGATCAGGAATACGCCTATGCCTGCGAGAAGCCCGAGCAGAGATCTGAATATGTCAAGAGCACTCATACATCTCCTTGTAACTTCCGCGCGCGTAATGCGCGTAGATATAATAATGATAACAAATCAAGAGGCTATTGTAAACAAAATGAAAGAGAATAGCAAAAGTTTTCATTTATTGCGTTTGATGATTAAAATACGATACGTGTATTATTTCGTTTCATAAATTTAACGAAAAAATTGCATATTTTGAAAAATGCCGTGATTTAGCGCTCGAAGCACCGATTTTAAACACGATACGTGTTGTTTAATAAATATTAAAAACACGAAAAGTATTTTATCTGTAATTTGCACATTAGGAATTTTTGGATTGATGGAAGGGGCGGAAGTCGTCGTCCTCATGTAAGTTGCCCGTGAGCTCGTCACCCAAGGCTATGCCGCGAGTGAGCGCGTGGTAGCCGTATTTTTCGCGTATCTTGTCCACGCTCTCGTCGAGTTTGCCCTCTCTTTCGGTGTCTCCGTCAAGCAAGGACGGCTGCCAGTCGCCTTTGCCTATCAGGCGTATCGCTCCCACTGTGATAGCTCTGAGTGGGTCGGAGAAGGAGTGTATTGCGCTCAGCAGTTTTGTCGCCTCCTCCGCGATGTCGCCCGCGTTTGAAGTCGGGAAGGGAAGAGGGACCTGTTTCGATCTCCAATTGAGGTCGGGGTCCTTTATCGCAAGCGAGATGCCTTGCGCAAGCAAACCGTACTGTCTGAGGCGTACGGCGACTAGCTCTGCAAGAGAGTATATGACCACCTTCGCCTCGTCGATATTCTCTATGTTGCGGGGAGTGGTGGTGCCGTTCGATACGCTTTTGGGCACGGAGCGGTCGTCAAAGCGTTTGACTTCCTCCGTTTCTATGCCCGCGGCGGCGTTTATCATATTGTCCGCGATAACTCCGAAGTGGTATCTTAGTGACTCCCTGTCCGCGTTCGCAAGCTCGCGTATGGTGTGGATGTTGAGGTCGGAGAGCTTTTTCGCGGTGCGTCCGCCTATCATTATGAGCTCGGAAGGGGACATGTCGCCAATGATGTCCATATAGTGCGCCTTGTCGAGCACGGTGGTAGCGTCGGGTTTTTTCAAATCGCTGCCGAGTTTTGCGAGCGTCTTTGTGAAGGAAACGCCTACGGATATGGTGAGTCCCGTCTCCGCCTTGACGCGCTCGCGTATGGTATCCGCAATTTCCTTGCCTTCGCCGAACAGTTTTTTGCTGCCCGTAACGTCGAGCCAGCATTCGTCTATGCCGAAACTCTCCACGCGGTCGGTGTACTGCGTGTATATCGAAAAGACCTGCTTGGAATATTTGACATACTCGTTGTAATGCGGCGCGACGAAAACGATATCCGGGCATTTCTGCTTGGATATCCAAATAGCCTCGCCCGTCTGCACTCCCGCTTTTTTTGCGAGCTGGTTTTTGGCGAGCACTATGCCGTGGCGCTGTTTGGGATCGCCGCATACGGCAAGTGGCAGCCCGTCGTATTCGGGATGCAGCTTTTGCTCCACCGAGGCGTAGAAGTTGTTTAGGTCGCAATGCAAAATTGTTTTTTCCATACCTTTATTATATACACTTTTGGCTTGCAAAACAAGAGGTTCGAGTTTATAATATGTCATAGGATAATTTTTTGGCGCATATGCGCAAGGGAGTTTTTATGATTCTTGTCACAGGAGGCGCGGGCTACATCGGCTCGCATTGCGTTAGGGAACTTAAGGAGCGCGGCATGGGCGTCGTCGTATATGACAACCTCACAACGGGACACGTCGAGTCCGTCCCCGAGGGCGTTCCATTCGTGAAGGGCGACATCTTTGATGTCGAGCTTTTGAGGGAGACCTTCAAAAAGTACGGCGTGGACAGCGTGATACACTTCGCGGCGTATTCGCTGGTCGGGGAGAGTATGACAAACCCCGCAAAGTATTATCACAACAACGTCGCGGGCACTCTCGCGCTTTTGGACGCTATGATCGCGGAAAACGTCAAGTATCTCGTGTTTTCGTCGTCTGCGGCGACGTACGGCGACTGCGGAGACGGGCTTATCACGGAGGACAGCCCGCAAAATCCCACAAGCGTGTACGGTCAGACAAAGCTTATGATGGAGCAGTTCATGCAGGACTATGACAAGGCGTACGGCTTGAAGTACGTCGCGCTCAGATATTTCAACGCGGCGGGCGCGCATGCAAGCGGCGAGATAGGCGAGGCGCACAATCCCGAAAGCCACCTCATCCCCATAATTTTGCAAGTCGCAAACGGAACGCGCGATCATATCGGCATATTCGGCGAGGACTATCCCACTCCCGACGGCACCTGCATAAGAGACTACATCCACATCACCGACCTCGCGGACGCGCACATCCGTGCCCTCGACTATTTGAAGAAGGGCGGCAAGTCCACGCACTACAACCTCGGCAACGGCAACGGCTTTTCCGTCAAAGAGGTCATAGATATGACGGAGAAGGTCACGGGCATAAAGATAAAGCGCACCATAGAGGGCAGACGTCCCGGCGATCCCGCCACTCTCGTCGCCTCAAGCGAGAAGATAAAGCGCGAGCTTGGTTGGAAACCTCGCTATGACAGCCTCGAGAGCATAATCTCATCCGCCTGGAAGTGGCACTCCACCCACCCGCACGGATTCGACAAATAAGACGCTGCGAGAGAGCGGCATAAAAGCATATATCGCCTCTTCACTTGTCATCATTGTAGGGCAAGCGAAGGGGCGTTTTTGTCACATGGGGGCAAAATTTGCATTCTCCGATCCTGCGTGCGAAGAAAGTTGCAGGTGTGCATAGCGCAAAAAAAAACCGCGGGCACATAAGCGAGCATGTTTTGCCACGTAAAGCGCAAGACGAGCGCAGATTTTTAAAGTCAGACTTCACAATTTGCAGCTTTTCTCTTGTACATAACGCGCAAATATGTTAGAATGACATAAAATACGGATATATTTCGGTGCGCGCGCAGGCGCAAGACAGACTCGGCGCGCATACAATTTATACCATTGCGGATCTCCGCAAAAGGAGGGTATAATGTCTGTAAAAAAAGCTATAATTCCGTGCGCGGGCTTCGGGACCCGCTTTTTACCGCTAACGAAGGTCATGCCAAAGGAGCTGCTGCCCATTGCGGACACTCCAGCGCTTTGCTATCTGCTGGACGAGGCGAGAGAGAGCGGCATTGAGGAAGTCATGATCGTCCTCTCCCCGCAAAAACAGTACATAAAGAAACTTTTCGAGCCTAACGTCGCGCTCAACGCTCATCTCGAGGAACAGGGCAAGAGCGAGGCTTTGGCGCTTGCGAACAAAGATTTCGGGATGAAGATATCCTTTGTGACTCAAAAGGAGATGAAAGGCAACGGCAGGGCAGTCGCGCTGTGCAAGAAGTTCGCGGAGGGCGCGCCCGTAGCCGTACTTTTCGGCGACGACGTGATGTTTACGGGGGAGGGTACTCCCGTGACGAAACAGCTCATAATGGCGTACGAGATTACGGGAGCGACGATAGTCGGCTGTCAAAGGTGTCCCGAGGATGTAGCGCGCAAGTGCGGCGTTATGATCCCCGGCGAAAGAGTGGCGGAGCGCGTCACCCGCGTCAAGGGCATAGTCGAAAAGCCGGAGGGCGCATTGCCGAGCGATTTGACCTCTCTCGGGCGCTTTGTGCTTACCCCGGACATCTTCGGCGCGATAGAGCGCACTCCCGAAAAGGACGGAGAAGTGTATCTTACCGACGCCATAGGCACGCTCGCGACGGAGGGGATGAGCGTATGCGCCTGCGAATTCGACGCAAGGCGTTACGACATAGGAGACAAGCTCGGCTATCTCGAGGCGAACGTGGAATACGCGCTCAGGGACGGCGAGCTCGGCGAAAGGTTTGCGGAGTATCTGAAATCGCTGAACGATAGGTTTATGATATGATTTCGGCGCTTTAAAGTCGCCGTTTGAGAAAAATATGCAAAGAGGAGCCGCGTGTGCGGCATGAAAAGATGAGGCTTTGTGACATTTGCAGGGAGAGGCGCGCCGAGCGCATGGAGACCGTCGTCGAAAACGGCGCTTCGGTGAGCTATGCCTATTGCGAGGCGTGTTATAGGCGCGCGCTTGCCGCGGGCATGGATCCTATTGCCGTCGCAAGGCAGAGTATTGCGCGCATAGGGCTGGAATGTCCATCCTGCGGGTGCACTGCGGAGGAATTCGAGGCGCGCTATCTTTTCGGTTGTCCCGACTGTTACAGGCATATGAACGGCGTCGCGGGGAGGGAGCTTGCGCGGCTAAGGCAGAGCGCGGGCGGTTCGGACGTCGTCCTCGACGAACTCACCAACGAGCAGAGAGGCAGGGTGAGGGATTATGTCGTATCTTCGCGCGTCAGACTTGCGCGCAACATAGAGGGTTTGCCCTTTCCGCGCAAACTCGAACAGCTTGCGGGAGAGCGTCTCGCGGGACGATACGCGGTTGCCGTCGATGGGCTCAGACGGGAGGCAGTGCTTGCCGCAAAAGGGATATTCGACGGCGATATATACTATATGGCGGAGCTGGACGCTATTCAAAAGGCGATGCTGCTCGAGAGGCACATAATCTCGTTGCCGCTTGCGAAAAGCGACCTCGGCGCTGTGATAATAGAGCGGGGAGACAGACCAGAAATGTCCATAATGCTGTGCGAGGAGGACCACATCCGCGCGCAATGCGTGAGGCAGGGATTGGATCTTGCGGGAGCGTATGCGCGACTGAAAAAATACGATGAGGCTCTCGGGCGGCGACTGCCCATCGCGTACGACTCCGGGCTCGGATATTTGACCGCATGTCCCACAAACGTGGGAACGGGGATGCGCGCGTCCGTCATGATGTTTCTGCCTGCGCTCAAATGTACGGGGCGGCTCGAGGACGCTTTCGACGAGCTGAGGGAGCGTTTCGGCATAACAGTGCGCGGATTTTTCGGCGAGGGCAGCGAGGCGGCGTACGACATGTATCAGATGAGCAACGCGGATACCATCATTTTCGGCGGCGAGGATACGGTGCGCCTCGTGGAGAGCGCGGCAATGGAGCTTGCGGCAATGGAGAGCGACGCCACGCGCGAGCTTTTGTACACGTCCGAGACAAAGCTCCTCGACAGGATACAGCGCAGCTACGGCACGCTTTTGCACGCTCACACTCTCGAATCCGACGAGATGTTTGAGTTGCTCACGGACGTGAGATTGGGCGTAAGGCTCGGGCTCTTCAAGATTTTGCCCGAGCAATTGGACGGCATACTCGACGACCTTGCGACGGCATTTGAAATAATAGGCGACGACCTAAGCGCGGAGCGACGCGGCGTAAGACGCGCGCAGATAGTGCGTGAAAGGCTGGGGGCAATATGATAAAATATTCAAAAAAGGCACAGGCGGTTTTGAACAGCGCGGCAAGGCTTGCCGCGGACAGCGGCGGCATAATTTACAGCGAGCATCTGCTGTACGGCATGCTTTTGGTCGAGGGCACGACGGCGTGTAGGATACTCAACATGAGCGGCGTCTACGCGCGGGATATCGCGGTGGGACCCATCGGCGGCGAGTCGTGCGCAAGCGTTACGATGTCCCCGCGCTCCAAAGTGGCGATGGCATACTCGCACAGCATTGCGGCGGAGCTTGGCAGCGACGCGGTGTATACGGAGCACCTGCTTTACGCCGTGCTCGACGACGCGGAGAGCGGCGCATGCAAAATACTTGCCGATCTTGGCATAGATCCGGAGCACGTACAGAGGCTCGCATACAACGCTATGGTCGAGGGTGGCGGAAAACGTCCCGAGTACAGCGTGTCCAACGACGGCGTTCAAGGCGCGGACGACATACTACGCGGCGCAAGCAGCGGCTACTCCGATGACAAGTACGGCGCGGCGAGATACAATGTGAGAGGCGAAAACCCCGTGCTGACCTCGGGGAGCGAGCTCTCAAAATACGGCACAGACCTCACCCTCAAGGCAAAACAGGGCAAACTCGACCCCGTCATAGGCAGGGACAAGGAGACGGAGCGCGTGATCCAAGTGCTTTGCCGCCGCACAAAAAACAATCCCGTGCTTGTGGGCGAGCCGGGCGTAGGCAAATCCGCAATAGTAGACGGGCTTGCCATAGCTATAGCCGAGGACAAAGTACCCGAGCCGCTCAAAGGAAAGACGGTGTTTTCGCTGGATTTGAGCTCGCTTGTCGCGGGCACGAGATACCGCGGCGATTTCGAGGAGAGGTTGAAAGCGGTGCTCGGCTCAATAAAACAGCGTGGCGACATCATACTTTTCATTGACGAGATACACACGATATTGAAGGCTGGCTCCGCGGAGGGCGGCCTCGATATCGCCAATATTTTGAAACCCATGCTCGCAAGAGGGGAACTCACGACGATAGGGGCGACCACGATAGAGGAGTATCGCAAACAATTCGAGCAGGACAGCGCCCTCGAGAGGCGTTTCCAGCCCGTACGCGTGGACGAGCCGTCCGTCTCGGACGCCGTGGAGATATTGAGAGGCTTGCGCCCGAGATATGAGGCGCACCACGGAGTCGCGATATCGGACGAGGCGCTTTCGGCGGCGGCTACGCTCTCCGACAGGTACATCACCGACAGATTTTTGCCCGATAAGGCGGTGGACTTGATAGACGAGGCGGCCTCGCGCAAACGCCTTGCGGCAAAGGAGTTTCCAAGTGGCATAGCTACATTGCAAAAACAGCTTGCCGAGGCGACAAAGGCGCTGAAAGACGTGAAGGCGGACGGCAGCGGCACTCAGATATCGAGGTTGAGAGATCTCATAGATGAATTGTCCCAAAAACTTCGCGAGGAGTGCAACAAAAACGGAGACGGGTATGTAGTTTCGGCGGCGGATATCGCGGAGGCGGTGTCCGATTGGACGGGCATCCCCGTGAGCAAGATCTCGGGCGTGGACGCTCAAAAACTCGGCGAGCTTGAAAATACGCTCAAGAGCAGAGTGATAGGACAGGACAAGGCTTGCGAGGCGGTCGCGCGCGCGGTGCGTCGCGCAAGGGCGGGCATAAAGGACCCGAAACGTCCCATAGGCTCCTTCCTGTTCATGGGTCCCACGGGCGTGGGCAAGACGGAGCTTGCAAAGGCGCTTGCCGCCGCGCTGTTCGGCGACGAGAAGGCGCTCATTCGCGTCGATATGTCCGAATATATGGAGAAGGGCAGCGTATCCCGCCTCATAGGCGCGGCTCCCGGGCTCGTAGGCTATGAAGAGGGCGGGCAGCTCACCGAGGCAGTGAGGCGCAGACCCTATTCGGTCGTGCTTTTGGACGAAATAGAAAAGGGGCACGAGGACATATATAACCTACTGCTGCAAATGCTGGAGGACGGCATACTCACGGACGGCAAGGGCAAGACGGTCAGCTTTAAGGACGCAGTGATAATACTCACGTCCAACATAGGCGCGAAAGAGGCGTCAACTCCGTCGATGCTGCTCGGTTTCGGCGCGACGGAGCAAGAGAGCGCCGCCCACGACAAATATATGCAGGCGCTACGCGGATTTTTGCGTCCCGAGATAATCAACCGCCTTGACGAGATCGTGGTTTTCGACCCGCTCTCCCGCGAGAGCATGAAGAGCATACTCGAGCTTATGCTCGCCTCCCTATCCTCAAGAATGGAGGAGAAGGGCGTCAAGCTCAAACTCACCGAGGCGGCAAAGACTGTGCTCATCAAGGACGGATTCGATCCCGTGTACGGCGCGCGCCCGCTCCGCCGCTCTTTGAGGCGCCTTGTAGAGGACAAGCTCGGCGAGATGCTATTATCCGGCGAACTCAATGACGGTGACGTCGCCTTTGTGGACAGCGACGGCGACAAAATAACCGTGGAAAAACTGTGACATATGCGGTTTGAGAGGACCAATTTTAAATCGCGGAGCTTTGATCGGCATGGACGCAGTCTTAAACGGCGTAAAATTTTGATAAACTGTTGATTATATAAATTACGTTTGTTATAATTATAGCGGATAAAATCCAAGGAGGCGGATCATGAATATTACGATTTTCGGAAAAAATTACAACCCAAGCGACTCCCTTGTCAAGATCACAGAGAAAAAGTGCGCAAAGCTCGCAAAGCGGCTGGGCGACGGCGCGGAGCTCAAGTTTACCGTCACGCTTGAAAACGAGGACTACACTACGGACCTTTATGTGACGTCGGATAAGGGCGATTTCAGAGCAAGCGCTACGTCGCGTTCGCCTTTTGACAACATAGACGCCGTCATTCCGAGGCTCGAGGGACAACTTCGCAAGCAGAAGGATATAGATGAAAACGGCAGAAAGCAGGACGGCAAAAACGACTGACGTCCCGCGCCCTCTTGGGGCGCGATGTCGCACTTGAGCGGCGAAGATATGAAAGTTGGCATTTCGACAGCAACATTTTTTTTGAAGGAATTGACCGAGGACGCATTCTCGGTTATTCGTCAATGCGGGGGCGATATTTGCGAGGTGTTCTTGACCACTTACAGCGAGTATGAGCCCTCTTTTGTAGACCTTCTTCTAGACAGGCTGGAGGGGCTCGAGGTGTACTCGGTACACTCGCTCAACACGCAATTCGAGCCTCAGCTTTTCAACGCGGCGGCGAGGACGCGCGCGGACGCGGAGAGATTATATCGCAAAGTGCTCGAGGCTGGGCGCAGACTCGGCGCGAAGGTGTACACCTTCCACGGCATACCGCACCTCAAAAAAAACGCCGTCATAGACCCCGTTACGTCGGGCAAGCGGCTCGAGGAGCTGGGCAAGATATCAAAAGAGTACGGCGTCACGCTCTGTCTTGAAAACGTGCACTGGGCTATGTTCAGCGAGCCGTCATTTTTCGAGATAGCAAAGGAGTATTGCCCCAGCGTGGGCGCGGTGCTCGACGTCAAACAGGCGAGACAGTCCGAATACGATTGGCGGGACTATCTTTCAGCTATGGGGGACAGGCTCAAAAACGTGCACCTCTCCGACGTGGACGAGCGCGGCAACATAACCATGGTAGGCAAGGGGATCTTTCCGTTTGAGGAGCTCATCTCCCGTCTTGATGGCATGGGATACGGCGGACCCTTGCTCATAGAGCAGTATGCGAAGAACTATGCGGATTACGGCGAAGTCGCCGCTTCCGTGCAATATTTGAAAAATCTTATCGGAGGCTGATATTTTATGCAACTTAAATTCGACTTCAACAATATGATGGACGCCTATATCGGCGAGCAGGGCATTAGCGAGGCGGAGATAGAAGCCGTCTTGCCAAAGGCAAAAGAAGCGTATGCCTACTTCGAAAAAAATCGCGGCAAGGGCTGGATGGGCTGGAGCGAGCTCCCCTACAACCAAGCGGAAATAGTCGGCGACATAATACTTACGGCGGCCGAGATACGCGCGCACTACAAAAATTTCGTCGTGCTTGGCATAGGCGGCAGCGCTCTCGGACCCATGGCGGTGTACAACGCGCTTTGCCACTTGAGATACAATGAGTTGGAGCCCGAAAAGCGCGGCGTAAAATTTTATGTCGAGGACAATGTGGATCCCGAGCGTATGCACGCCCTGCTTGACGTCATAGACGTCAAAGAGACGGTGTTCAACGTTATCACAAAGAGCGGCGCGACGTCCGAGACGATGAGCCAATATCTCATCATCACCGACTTGCTCAAAAAGAAGTGCGGCAAGGATTGGGCAAAACATATCATAGCCACTACTTCCGAAAGCAAGGGCAACCTCATCAAACTTGCAAAACAGGAGGGATTCAAGACATATTATATCCCCGACGGAGTGGGCGGCAGATTCAGCGAGCTGTGCCCCGTGGGACTTCTACCCGCGGCGGTGCTCGGCATAGACATAATAGGGCTGCTGAGAGGCGCGGCGAATATGGACAAAGCGTGCGACGGCTCAGACCCATACAAGAATCCCGCGCTTATGGCGGCGGTGCTGAGCTATATCGCAATGGAGCAGAAGGGAAAGAACATCTCCGTCATGATGCCGTATGCTGACAGCCTCAAACTTATGGCTGATTGGTATTGCCAACTTTGGGGAGAGAGCCTCGGCAAGGCGGTAGACCTCGCGGGCAACACAGTGCATAAGGGACAGACTCCCGTAAAGGCGCTCGGTGTCACGGATCAACACTCGCAGGTGCAACTCTACACCGAGGGCCCCTTCGACAAGGTCATCACGATAATAGGCGTGGAGCACTTCAAAAAGGACATCGAGATAGCCAACGGCGCGGAGGAATTCAAGGACGTCAACTTCCTTTGCGGGCACACTATGGGCGAGCTCATCAATACGGAGCGCGTCGCGACGGAGTACGCTCTCACACGCTCTAAGCATATGAACCGCACAATCTTGCTCGACTCCGTAAACGCGGAGAGCATTGGCGAGCTGATGTTCTTCTTCCAAATGGAGACGGCATATTGCGGCAGCTTGCTCGGCATAGACCCCTTCAACCAGCCCGGCGTAGAAGAGGGCAAAAACGCGACGTACGCGCTGTTTGGCAGAGGCGGCTATGAGGCTAAGCGCGCCGAACTCGAAGCCGCGCCCAAGAAAAACAGCAAATATATCATCTGAAAATAACAACCTTCCCCGCGCTTTTATGGGCGCGGGCGCAAACGATAACATAAGAGGCGAGATGGACGGTAGATCACTTTACGAAGAGGGCAACGCGCTGTACAAACAGGGCAAGTGTGAAGAAGCATGCGCAAAGTACGAAGCCGCCGCTCAACAAGGCTATGCCCCCGCGCAATATACGCTTGGCATACGTTATCACTCGGGCATAGGCGTGGCGCAAGACCATGAAAAGGCGTTTCATTGGTGGAAAATGGCGGCAGAACAGGGTTATGTGAAAGCGCAAGTTTTGCTTGGATACTGTTATTTTTACGGCGACGGCGCTATGCAAGACTATGGAAAAGCGGTATATTGGTATAAAAGGTCGGCGGAGCAAGGCTATGTCCCCGCTCAATATAAACTTGGCACCTGCTATGAAAACGGTACGGGCTTAACGCAAGACTTTTCGCAAGCGGTCTGTTGGTACAAAAAAGCGGCGGAGCATGGCAACACGGACGCGCAACTTCGACTCAGCGCGTGTTATGGGGATGGCGTCGGCGTGGACAAGGATATTGAAGAAGCCGAATATTGGGAGAGTGTATCAGAAGAGAAAAGCTGATATGACGCATAGCGCGCAGGTTGCGCAATGTCCCAAAAACGGGACGTAAGTGCAGATATAATAGGCATGAAAACAGGAGGCGAATATGGAAAAGAATATGTACACGTTTTATGCTTTTATGAACAGGATGAAGCTCATCCAGAGGTGGAATCTGATGCGCTCCAACATACGCGAGGATCTCATGCAGCATACGGCGGCGGTTGCCATTTTCGGACAGGCGCTCGGCATAATACGCAACACCCTTTTTGGCGGCGACGTCAACGTGGACAAGATAGCGTCGCTCGCTCTCTATCACGACACGGCGGAGGTGGTCAGCGGCGACCTGCCTACGCCCGTCAAATATTACAACGACAGCATGAAGGGCGCCTATAAGGACATCGAAAAGGAGATAAATCACCGCCTCATCGACGCGCTCCCCGAGGAGCTTCAAGCGCCGTACACGCCGTACATCATGCCCGACGAGGACAGCACGGAGTATAAGCTGATGAAGATAGCCGACAAATTGTCCGCATTCGTCAAGTGCACGGAGGAGAAGTTGCTTGGCAACAGCGAGTTCGACAAGGCGTACAATCGCCTCAAAAACGCCCTCGACGCGCAGAGAGAGGAGTTTCCCGAGCTCGGCTATTTCCTTGACAACTTCATGGACGGCTTCAGCGAATCCATAGACATCTTATGATACGGCTTGAAGGGGTCACAAAGCAATATCTTTACGGCGCGCGCGTGTTGGGTACGCTGGACTTCACCGTTTCGGACGGCGAGATAGTCTCCGTCCTCGGCGGCGAGGGGAGCGGCAAAACTACGCTGCTAAAAGTCATCGCGGGCGTCACGGACTGCGAAGGCAGGGTGCTCGTCGACGGCGAGCCCATAGCGAAAAAGCCCGAAAACGTACAGTTTGTCTTTGACGACCTCGCGGTGTTCAAAAACCGCACCTGCTTTTACAATCTTGCCTATCCGCTCAAGATACGAGGCATGGACAATGAGAAGATACGAGAGGCGGTAGAGGGCGCGGCAAGAGAGCTTGGAATAAGCGCTTGCTTGCCCGAAAAAGTAAAAAAATTGCCTCTCATAGACGTCAAAAGGCTTGCAGTCGCAAGGTTGCTTTTGAGAGACGCCAAAAATATCCTCATAGACGACATCACTTTGGGACTTTCCGCGACCGAGGCTAAAGAACTTTGGGCGGGGCTCGTCCCCATACTTTTGAAAAAGGCGACACAGGGAGCGACGGTGATATATTCCACGTCAAGCGCGGAAGAGGCGCTCTCCATTGCGGACAGGATAGCCGTAATGAGCGGCGGGGAACTGAAACAGCTCGATACGCCAAAAAACATATACGAACAACCTTCAAGCGTGTGGGCGGCGCAAGCTCTCGACAAAAATTTCCACTTCGAGAGCGTGACTTTGAGCGCGGACGGCGACAGTCTTACGCTTACAGGAAATGAACTCATGCTCGACGTGTCTCATCTCAAAGACAGGGTGCCCGCGAGCTATATAGGCGTCCCAATTTTAGCGGGTTGGCACGGCGTCGATTTCGCGGAGGACGGAGTGAGACGCGAGGACGTGGCATACGTCGTGCGAGAAGGCGAGAAATATGTGCATCACACTGTTTCTGACATGCGCGTAGTTTTGGGTGCGAAGCGGGACAGAGTTTGCACGTCTCCGAGACTCGAAAGGATAATGCTATTCGACGCGAAGAGCGAAAACAGCATTTTGATTTGAGCTGATAAACGCAGGAGGGGAGGATATGACCATACTCGGCATTGACCCGGGGCTCGCGACTATGGGCTATGGGGTGATAGAAGCGGTGCACGGCAATTTTTCCGTCGTGGACTATGGCGTCGTCACCACGCCCAAAGAGTGCACTCTTCCCGAGCGACTCGTGCAGCTAGAGGACGGCGTAAAGGAGCTCATCGAGACATTCAAGCCTCAAAATATCGCCATTGAGGAGCTTTTCTTTTCAAAGAACATAACGACGGGCATACCCGTCGCGGAGGCGAGGGGCGTCATATTGCTCACCGCGGTCAAGACTTTGGGCGACGAAGTGTACGAATATACGCCCAACCAAATAAAACAGGCGATCACGGGCTACGGCGGCGCGGACAAGGTGCAGATGATGCACATGGTACAGGCGCTTTTGCGACTTAAAAGCATACCCCGTCCCGACGACGCGGCGGACGCGCTTGCCGTCGCGCTGTGCCACGCTCAGACAAGCGCGCTAAGTACGCAGTTCAAAGTGCAATGATGTCCAAATATTATTAGCGGCATTTTGAAAAAAGCATTTTGCAAAAAGCATACGAAAGTATTTTGCAAGAAGTATTAAACAGTCGCGCCCGTTGAAGCAAGGACTTGTTTAGGGCGGCGATACAAAAACAGTTGCCTTAGGGCATAGGAGAGAAATATGTACAGCTACATTTCGGGCAAAGTCGTTGACAAGGGCTTTTCGTCTTTGGTGATAGACAACGGCGGCATAGGCTATGAGCTTGGCGTGAGCGGCAACACGCTCTACGACGTTGACCTCGGCGAGATCGTCAAAATTTACACCTATCTTTACGTGCGCGAGGACGAGATGTCCCTCTATGGTTTTTCGCGCGAGGAGGAGAAAAGGCTCTTCCTAAAACTCATCGACATAAGCGGCATAGGTCCCAAAATGGCGATGCAGATACTGAGCGGCTACGACCTCAAGACGCTCACCGTCGCGATAGCGAGCGGGGACGTCAAGACGCTTTGCAAGATAAAGGGCTTGGGCAAAAAGACGGCGGAGCTCATCGTGCTCAACTTGCGCGAGCAGGCGGCGGAGGACGTCACGGAGTTCGGCGGTGCGTCGGGCATTGGCGGCGTAGCGGACGAGGATATTGCGGGCGCGGTGTTCGCGCTTGAAAGCCTCGGCGTCCCAAAGACGGAGGCGGTACGCGCGGCGAGCGAGGCGAGCAAAGTCGTGAGCGGGGTGGAAAATATTATCGCATATTGCCTCAAAAATATGGGCGGTGGCAGATAATGGCGCACACGGCTTGACTTTGCGCACGGTTTCCGTTTAATATAAGAAAAACAAGTAAGGGCGGCGACGCCTGCGGAGAAATATGATAAAGTCTCAATTTTCAAAGGAGAACGCGGGGAAGAGCGACGACAGGATCGTCAGCAGTCTCTCCATACCCGATGACGAGCAAGATAATTCGCTCAGACCAAAGCGCATGAGCGAATACGTGGGGCAATCCAAAATAAAGGAGAACCTCAACGTCTACATTTCCGCCGCAAAGTCGAGGCAGGACGCCCTCGACCACGTTTTGCTGTATGGACCTCCGGGACTCGGCAAGACGACGCTTGCGCACGTCATCGCCTCCGAGCTTGGCGCGCAGATAAGGGTGACAAGCGGTCCCGCCATAGAGCGCGCCGCCGACCTCGCCGCCATACTCACCAACCTCGAGAAGGGCGACATACTTTTCATAGACGAGATACACCGCCTCAACCGAAACATAGAGGAAGTGCTCTATCCCGCGATGGAAGACTTCTCCCTCGACTTCGTGTCGGGCAAGGGACCTATGGCGCGCAGCATACGCTTGCCGCTCAAGCACTTCACGCTTATAGGCGCGACGACGAGGGCGGGCATGCTCTCAAGCCCTCTTCGCGACCGTTTCGGAATGATGCTGAGGCTCGAGATGTACACACCCGAGGAACTTCGCGACATAGTAGTTCGCTCCGCGGGCATACTGAACATTAAAATCGACGCGGACGCCGCTCTCGAGCTCGCGCGCAGGAGCCGCGGTACGCCGCGTATCGCAAACAGACTGTTGAGACGCGTCAGGGACTTCGCGCAGTATGAGAAACTCGATAGCATAAATCTGGACATTACGCAAAGATCGCTCAAGCTTATGGATGTGGACGAGCTTGGGCTCGACATCACGGACAGGACTGTGCTTGAGGCGATAATAGACAAGTTTTCGGGCGGACCTGTGGGACTTGATACGCTTAGCGCGGCGACGGGCGAGGAGGCGAGCACGATAGAGGATGTGGTGGAGCCTTTCCTCATTCAGCTTGGATTCATCTCCCGCACGCCGAGGGGAAGGATATGCACTCCAAGCGCATATAAGCACCTCGGCAGATCTTATATAGGATTTTGAGAAAATTTCAAAAGTCGCGCTTTAAGTTGCGATTTTTGAGATGTAAACGTTTGATATGACAACTTGCGACGAAAAAAGTACAGGGCTTTCCACTCATGATTTTTATTATGACTTGCCCGAGGAGCTCATCGCTCAAACCCCCGTCGAGCCGAGAGACAGCTCTCGGTTTTTGGTGTACGACAGGGCGAGGGACAGCATAACTCACGCGCATTTTTACGATTTGCCAAAGTTTTTGAGGGCGGGGGACTTGCTTGTAATCAACAACACTCGCGTCATACCCGCACGCGTATACGGACATATCGAAAATCACGAGAGCGTGCTCGAAATGCTGCTCTTGAAACGCGTAGATTATACGCATTGGGAGACGATCATGAAGCCCGCGCGCAAGGCTCGCCTCGGCAGCAAGATATTCATATCCGACGAGCTGTCCGCCATAGTGACCGAGGTCGGCGAGTACGGCGCGCGCACCGTGGAATTTGTATTTGACGGCGTATTTGAGGACATTCTTGACAGGGTGGGCAATATGCCGCTACCGCCCTACATCAAGGAAAAACTCTCCGACAAGGAGAGATATCAGACGGTTTACAGCAAGATAGAGGGCTCTGCCGCCGCACCCACCGCGGGACTGCACTTCACGCCTGAGCTTATGGACAAGCTCAAGCAAATGGGCGTTGACTTTGCGACCGTGCTTTTGCACATAGGTTTGGGCACTTTCCGTCCCGTAAAAGAGGAGAATATCCTCGACCACAAGATGCACACAGAGTATTATGAGATAGACGCCCAAAATGCGGAAATAATAAACGCCGCGGTGCGCGAGGGAAGGCGGGTCATATGCGTGGGCACGACAAGCGTACGCACCCTCGAGACCGTCGCGGACGAAAACGGCTTTGTACATCCCTGCAAGGGCGAAACGAGCATTTTCATATACCCGGGTTATAAATTCAAATGCGTGAAGGGTCTGATAACCAACTTCCACCTGCCAGAGAGCACTCTCATCATGCTCGTGTCCGCATTCGTCGGCAGGGAAAAGACGCTTGAAATATACAACGAAGCCGTAAAGGAGCGATATAGGTTCTTTTCTTTCGGCGATTCGTCGATGTTTATCTGATTTTATCAACATAATATGCGCATTATACACATATGTTAAAATTTAATATGCGCATAAAATGTTGACAAAATGCATATGATGTTGTAGAATGTATCCGAAGTGAAGAAAAAGGAGCGAATGAATATGGCTAAAGTATCTACAAATATTACCATCGACGCGGATGTAAAGAAACAAGCACAAAAATTGTTTGCCGATCTAGGGTTGGATCTGTCCACTGCGATAAATATTTTCCTCAAAAAATCGTTGGCGTGGCACGGGATACCTTTTGATGTCACTTGCGAAGAACCCAACGCCGTAACGGCAAAAGCTATCTCCGACGCGGAAAACGGCGAGGACGTTTACGGACCATTTGACAGCATAGAAGCTCTTATGGAGGATCTCAATGCTTAGGATAGAATATCAAGGACAATTCAAAAGAGATTTTAAGCTCGCCGTAAAGAGAGGGTGTGATATTGCCGAATTTCAAAATGTGGTAACGATGCTTGCAAACGAGCAATCCTTGCCGGAAAAATACCACGACCACGCTTTGGTAAACACGAGAGAATATATTGACGTGCGAGAATGTCATATTCAACCGGACTGGCTTTTGATTTACAAGGTCTATGAAGACCGCTTGGTTTTGAAATTGATAAGGACAGGCACTCACTCAGACTTGTTTTGAGTGAGGTAAGGCGAAAGTGCTGCATTTGAAAAACATTTGGAACAAATAAAGAGGACTATATGAGATTTGAACTTATTCATGAGGACAAGACAACGGGTGCGAGAGTGGGCAAACTCTACACCGAGCACGGAGTCATAGACACGCCGTGCTTTATGCCCGTAGGTACAAAGGCGACGGTCAAGGGGCTGTCTCCCGAAGAGGTCAAGGCGACGGGCGCGCAGATACTGCTCTCAAACACCTATCATCTTTATCTTCGCCCGGGGCATGAGCTCATCGAGCGCGCGGGTGGCTTGCACAAGTTTATGAATTGGGACGGCGCTATACTCACTGACAGCGGCGGATTTCAAGTGTTCTCGCTCTCCTCTCTGCGCAAAATAACCGAGGACGGCGTGGAGTTCAACAGTTTCATAGACGGTAGCAGGCACTTTTTCTCGCCCGAAAAATCCATGGAAGTGCAGAGGGCGCTCGGCTCCGACATAGTTATGGCGTTTGACGAGTGCACCTCGCCCGACATCGACCACGACAAGGCTGAGGCGGCTATGCAACGTACGCTGAGGTGGCTGGACAGATGCTCGAATTACAAACTCAAATCGCATCAAACTCTCTTTCCGATAGTGCAGGGCAACATTTTTAAAGATCTTCGCGAGGAGAGCGCAAGGCGTACCGTGCCATACTGCACCTGTGGCGTCGCGATAGGGGGGCTCAGCGTCGGCGAGCCCGCAGAGACGATGTATCAAATGCTGGACGTTTTGCAGCCTCTTCTGCCAAAAGATCAGCCTCACTACCTCATGGGCGTAGGCACGGCGGACTACATTGTAGAGGGCGTCGCGCGTGGCGTGGATATGTTTGACTGCGTGCTGCCCACCCGCATTGCGCGCAACGGCACGGCTATG
>CANRBM010000036.1 GCA_947628855.1 uncultured Clostridia bacterium
AATTTCAGTTGAGAAATTGCGCGCACCGTTTCACGGTGCCCTGACCACGGTCAGGCTGCACGCGATTGAGCCTTCGGCTAACAATCGCTGAAAAGCGAATCCCTTATGGCACGCCAATCCCCTCCTAAGTCGAACCTTAGGCGGGGATTTTCTTACCTTTGCGGGATTCGAACCTGCGCAATTTCAGTTGAGAAATTGCGCGCACCGTTTCACGGTGCCCTGACCACGGTCAGGCTGCACGCGATTGAGCCTTCGGTAACAATCGCTGAAAAGCGAATCCCTCATGGCACGCCAAGACCCCACTAAACAGTGGGGTTTTTTCATGCCCCTTTTTCGAGTTTGATACCAAAATCGGGCACCTTTGGTATCAAATTTGGTATCAAAATCTCGAAAATTGTGGTATCAAAATTCACCAACCAATCCCCGAAGATATTCTTAATATCTTCAGGGCGCGTATCGGGGGTAAAAGTCGTGTAAACAGTATTGGTTATGTCGCTTCCGGCGGCGTGGCCCATATACGTCTGACGATCCTTCTCCGGGATGCGCAAAAGGCGCGAGCCATATCGCAGCTTGGAATCGCCGCCTATTTCACTATCATGCGAAATATGCGGATCGAGAAGTTTTTGTGCGCGGAGTGGCGAAAGGCCGGGGGGGGGCGATTGTTGTGGTTCGCGCAAGAAAAGCTGCAGGCGGAAGAATAAAAGCCCCGTTGTTTTTGCGGGACTTTTGCGGATTTTTTGAATACAGGTGGCGATTTTGCCAAAGGGCAGGGGATAGAGCCGAGCTTTACGGGGCTGTAGAGCTGTTCGGTTTGTTGTCTTCTGGTATTGTGACAGCGCCGTTTATCGGGCGCACGGAGACGGAGCCTTGCCAAAGTTTGTGGTCGTTAAAGGAAACGGTCACAGTGGCTTCGACCGATTCTCCCACTTTCTTAAATTTCAGACCGGAGATCTTCAAATTGCCGTTGTCGTAGGAAACGCCGACAAAAAGCTCCGCCTCTTGATCAGGGCCGTCCGGTTGCTTTATCTGCAAAATGATCTTGCCATCTTTGAGTTTCATTTGGCAGTCTTTGTTGGCTAAGTCGTGGTTGAACGTAACGATATCGTTGTCGTCCTCCTTTGCCAGTCTGACATTCTGCGCGAAACGCAGTTCCGATTGGATGTTGTCCAGCGCTGCGCCGCCGAGTATCTCCGCTTGAGCGACCTCTTTCATCGTGACGGTGGTATTGAGCACGGCGGACGTCATGACCGTCGCCATAAGCGAGACTATGCCGAGGAGTATCACCGCGATGAGCATTTCGGCAAGGGTAAAGCCGCGTTTGGAAACAAGTTTTTTCATGCGTCGCCTCCTTCCGCGCCCATACCGCCCGATGTGCCGCCGGAAGCGCTGCCCGAGGTACCGCCCGATTTGTCGTCATTATAGATGTTCAAGCCGTCTTGAGTGTCAACATTTACATGAATGCCTTGCTGTTGATCCGTGACCTCTTTTCCTTTCTCCATCGGCACATAATGCAGCGTGCCGCCTTCTTCCCCTTCGCCGGACCCTATCTTACTTTCCAGCTCGCCGACCGCGGCGTAAAAACTTTTGTCCGTCTTGCGCGCGGAGAGGTTGATGTTCATAGCGGCGGCGTAGAGTCCCGCAAACAGCCCCGCGGCAATCGCGATGATAAGCACCGCCACGAGGATCTCGACCAAAGTCTCGCCCTTTTTGGAAGTTAATTTTGTCGCGATACGTTTCATAGTCCTCTCCTCCTTATGCTGCTTTAAGCTCGTTCGATCCTGTTGTATTGTCGCCTTTAAGATTGCCCACAATGAACGATGCGTCCTTCACGTTAAATTGCAATATCTTGTAATAGTATCCATTAAAGAGTGATAATTGTGCGTCATCGTCACCGTTATACTGCTGGAAGTTGCGCGCGTCGCCGCCGACACCCAAGGAGTCGTCCCACGCTCCCAAGATCTGCGACATACTCATCTGATAAGCTCTGCTGCTGCCTTTTCCCACCCAAAAGTCAAAATTGAAGTTGGAGCCTAAACGCTGTATAGTCACATACACCTTGTGGCTTTGGTCATTGTCAAGATACAGACAAAACTCAACGGGCGTCATGACGACGTTCATCGCATAGTCTGTCAGCATGCTTATGAAGTTATCGTCTTTCAAAAACATACTCTTATTTGCATCGTTCAGTTCCTCTCTTTTGGTGACCTTGCCATCACTATCTTTTGTACTTTTGCACAATTTTACTTCTACTTCGTCGGAGGTGACGGGCGCCGACTTTTCTGTGGACTCAAACACAACATCAAGATCTTCCAATCTGCTCAAGATCATTCTGGCTGCTGACGCGCAGTAGAGATACGCTTGTTGGTCATCTCTCTCGTGTGCGTATCTGCCCGCATTTGACGCGGACATGGTGAGAGCGACTGTCCCCGAAAGGGCGGCGAGGAAAAACACCAATATTGCGATCAACGCGGAAGCTCCGCGGCGCATTATATTGTTGTGCAAACGCAATTTATTTTTCATATCACGCCTCCTTTGCTTGTACTTGGAAGTACCCGTTGTTCCAAACCAGTTGCAACTTCGTGACATCTGTGGGCAATTTGAGCTTATCATAATAGTTCAACGCCTTTTTGAATTCCTCTTCGTTGACGTACAAAAAGTCGCCTTCAATTCTGGCATTTTGACCCGTCATTTGGTTGTCAAACTGTATATAGTATTTGTCGGTCGCGCCCTCTGCATCCGGATTGACGCCATATATCGCGGTACAATAGAATCCGTAGTAGTCCCAACTCAGCTGAGAATCGCCCAAATTGATCCCGTCGCCTTCGGGCGTGAAACCATAACCCGTAATTTTATCGCAGCTATAACCCGTAATGGGATCGTATTTGGGGTCGTAGTACGGGGCGCCTTCTATCTCATAGTTATTTACTGTTGCGTCCAAAGTTATCTTCGTCGCTCCGTCTATACCTTGTCCGTATAGGATCATCTCTCTGTTATATTTATCCTGTTGTGTGTCTTCATCTTCATTTTTACGTAGTATGCTTTGCGTCTCTATCGCGCCCTTAGCCCAATAAGTATAATAGGTTTTAGGATCCCTATATATTGTAGGATTGTCTTCGAGATCTGCTTGGATCATTGATTCTAAGCCATCGGATGGTACGCCGTTCACCAAAGCCATAACCTTACCTTCAAACGTATCTGTATACAACGTTATCATGTTGTAACTCTCAGACACGATATTACCTGTATTTACATGAATAGGAAACTTTCCCCAACCAAGTTCATAATCGTAGAACGGGCAGATGTATCGATCAAAGTTAATGTTCAGGGCTGCGTTCGGGTCACCGATACTGACTCCATCGATTTCAGAGTAGTAGTTTGTTATCCAATCTCCCCAAAACTTGTTGTTACTTGCGGGCATAAGGAAGGGATATGATCCTCCCGGCGGATCTTTGGGAGTGGTACTATGAGTCTCTTTCCATCGCCATTGAGAAGTGCTGCTCGCCGCGACCCATCCCTTTGTTTTAAAATTAGCGTTAAGTTGATCGAGCGTGCAGGGAGTGCCGCTTTTGTCGCCTTGCTGCAACGAAAACACATCGCCCGCAGTGACTTTGAAGTGCGCCTCCAGGTTGGCTGTGATGGGAAGGGACAGGTCGGTCTGACTGACATAATAGTTGCCTGAGTTGCCTGTGTCGCCCTTGAACGTGCCGTAGGCGACGGGGGTCAAAGCGTCCCAATTTACGGCGGAATAGCAGCCTGTGACTTTTGGCTTTTCATTAGGGTTTGTATAGTTATAGTCGGCTATCAAGCCGGCGCCTACGCGGGTGAGACGGTTGATATGTCCCGCCGCAAAGCTGTTGTCCATACTCAACGTGCCGGTGGCATCATGCTCTTCTCTTTTTATGTTAGTGCCGTAATCGTAGCTCCAGGTCCCGTTTGTGGCAAATCCCACCAATCCTCCGGAGTAATAACCGTTCAGCGAGCTGGCTGCGTAGCTGTTTTTAATGTCGACATTGCCGAAGGCTATGCCCACAAGTCCGCCCGCATATACGCATTGTGACGGGGCATAATATATTCCCGTGATGAGAAACACCGATGCGGAACAGTTGTCAAATGTCGTCTTGCCTGTGCCCGACGCATCATTTTCTCTGCCGATAGCCAAGCCCACAAGTCCGCCCACGACTGTCCCCTCAATACGACGTTCGTTTATGTTTTGAGGGAGTTTGTTCTCATCGCCAAGATCGCCTTGTAATCCGCCGTCTTTGTCTTCGACCGTCATGGATTGACTGCTGTCGATGTAGGCGTGGACGTTTTCAAATTGACAATTTACCGCTATGCCGACAAGCGATCCGCTTACGACAGAGTCCCGCTGGAGGTCGATCTTGTGAGGATCACTCAGGAAATCCTTGTCGCAATTGTTGCGCCAACTCCTCGGGTTGATGATGTCGATATTTTTGAATGTCACGTTTTCCGCATAGAGGAAGAAGCCGCCGGGCGAGGTGTTTCTGCCGCCGCCCTCTATGTTGGATATGGCATAGTTGCCGCCGTTCGGTTTCGCCCCGTCAATGGTAAATTCCGTTCTGTTTGCTATGATCATCGGATCGACGCCAATGGTGTCTCTGTTGGAGAACATATTCCATTTGTTGTTCAAGAAATCCGTCGCCATTTCATCGCCGGAAACATTTTTGATTTTGTTTATGACGGCATAACGCGTTTTCACAAGTTTGTCATAGAATTCTTGACCGGAAATGTCGTGCGCCAATTTTGCTTGGTTGATAGTTGAGTTAGGGTCGTTGAAAACATATGAAAGGTTGCCATAGTCGCGCATCGAGGATATAGTCACGACGTCGCCGTCGCCGCTGAGCGCGTAGAAATAGGGCGACATATTCTCGGATTCTATTATTACGGGCGCGTACGCACCGTCGTCGCGATTTTGCAATTGTCCTTTATTGTCAGCATTGGACTCTCTGGTCGTATCCGACAACACACTGATCCTGACGGTGAGCGACATGCTCCCGTTTATGGGGACATAATCTGTGACGGGACTCTTAGCAAGGAACTTGTCATGCACCGCATCCGACATCTTGGACTGCGTCTCTATTTGTTGAAATTCAGACTCTCTGCTGAATACGGTCAAGTAAGGATTTGCATTGCCTTCACCCTCTCCATCAAACCAAGTGGCGACAGCATTCCTAGGGTAGAGCAGGTCATCCGCCATCGAAGTAATCTTGGGGTACGTCTGATGTTGCAGATACGGATATGCGCTGCCGTAACCCGCTTTTTTCATAACAAGGCTGTCCAGCGCAAACCTCAGATGATTGTTGTTCCCATTTATTTTCCTCAAAGTGAGATCGCCGTAATCGGCTTTGATCGTCCCCGCGTACTGTGTCTCATAATCGGTTGCAAAAAATCCCTCGGTGTAGATCATCACATAGTCATATCCCTTTTGGCCTTCCCCTATTTTGGGTATCTTTGCAAAGACCTCCACGCCGAGAGGCTTGTTGAGCAGTGAATTGGCGGGGATATCCACCATTGTGAGCTGCAAATACATTTCGTCGTCAAACACCCACTCGGCTGAGAAACGGGGCAGTGTCGCCTTATATTGCGGCTCAGGCGCCGCCTCGCCGATATATGTGCCGATGTAATTTTTTCTCAGATACTCTTCATCCAAGTCTTTAAAACACGGTTTATCTTGACTTGCAGGATCGGTATCATTTACGAAAAGGTCGCTTGGTTCAAATTTCTTATCACTGTAATAGAGGCGCAATATGTCGCCGGTCTTGGGGTCGTATGCCATCAAGATATAGCCTTTATTCAGCAGTTCGATGTCCGTGATCGCGCCCGAAAACAGCACTTGCTTGGCTAAGGCGTCTTTCCAACTGCATACATATCTGACGTCTTCCCCGTCGAGTGTAGCGGGTTTCGAATTTTCATCGAGATTGAGATTGGCGTACTCCGACCCGAGCGACGTGCCCGAGTTCTTGATAGAGTACAGTTTGCTCTGCACGGCTACGGCGACGGCGCGGGCGCTGTCGTTCATGTGAGTGAATTTGAGCTCGTTTGCCTCGGCGAAAATATTGGGCGCGGCGATGCCGAGCAAAATTATCATTATCGCGACAACGATCAAAATTTCCGGCAGCGTCACGCCGCGTTTGGAGCGAATTTTATTTGTAATACCGATTTTAAGCATATTGACCTCCGCAAAGGTTTTCGGCGCGTACGGGCATGCCACGGGCGCGCGAGTACATACATAGAATAAACAATTATATGTATAAATTCAGACGCGGACGGAAGGAAAAAAGCTGAAAAAAATTAAAAAACGGCTTAAAAAGAAGGTAAAATATGGATTTTTTGTATATAAATGACTTCCACTGTTGACTTTTTGCATAATATAATGTAGAATTACTCTATCTAAGTACATATAATTGTTTATTCTATGTACTCGGTCTTGAAGGCGCAAGTCCATAGAAATATTCTATCACAAAGCACACGGCGGAGGTTAAGTATGAATCCAATCAAAAAATTAAAAAGCAAGCGCGGAATTACGCTCGTCGAAGTGTTGCTTGTCGTCGCAGTTATGACCATACTGCTTGCAATTGCCATGCCGAATATCTTTGCGGAATCAAAAGCCATAAAATTAGCTGCCATGAACGGCTATGCCCGTTCAGTCGCCGTCGCGGTACAGAGCAGACTTTACGGCATGAAAAATGCGGGCACGGCGGACGGCTCCGAATATTATCTCCTCGGCGAAGCGGCGGAGACCGTAAGCATAGAGACCGGGGATGGCGTAAAAGACGTAAAATATGTCACAAATTTCGGCAAAAAGGGCACGGCGGGGAGTCCTTATCTTCTCTCGGGCGCCATCACCGATACCGAGGTGTTAAAAAACGGTAAGATCGTCGTAGTCTACGACCCCAAGACTGCGGACGTGTTGGAAGTTTTTTACAGCGAAAAAGATTTCGAGGTCGACAGTCTGTTTCCCAAGACGACGGAGGACTTTCTCCAAGAGAACATGATCGGATTGTACCTCGGCGAGGGTGCGCCCCAACCCGAACGCAAGGTGCGCGTGCCCAACTTCGAATGCAAGTACGTATTCGATGACGAGGTCTATCTCGAGTTGACGATGGCAGAGAACCCCTCGACCAAACTCGAGAATAAGAATATTGGGCTTGAGATATATGCCGAAGTTCCGATAAAAGACGACCGCACATACGACGAAATCGGCATCTATTTCGAGGGCTTTTTTGCAACCGATTATCAGACAGCGTACGCGGGGAAGATCGAGGGAAAGGACAACTTTTATCCTCTCACCTTCGAGAAAATAAAAGAAAACGGTAACACGCTGCGCTTTGCGATCGACAGCATGGTGACGAATGCGGCGGGCTACGGCGCGGCAACAAAATACCTCCGCCGCCAGACGTTCCCGCAGTACGTTTCCGCGGCGGAAAAGCTTCTCTATCCCCGCGAAAGCCTCGAAACGTGGTTCGACCCCGCGAAAAATCCCTATCTCACCGTCTGGTACCGCGAAAACAAAGAGCGCGTTCCCGACTACGTGAGAAACATGCTTTTCGGAGGGAAGCCCGTCACGGACTATGTGGGCGTGGCAGAGCCGATGAGACTTCGGGTCGTGATCAGCATTCTCTCCGAGGACATCAGTGAGGCCAAGAAGACGCCGGACGCGCCAGACGCGCCGGACGCGTACCTCTACAAGAAAGACGAAGAATACACTCCCTTCGAGATCTCATCCACGGGCGTCTCGCCCTACTTCCATGCCCTCTCGAACGATACGAACAAGGTGACCCTTTCTTCGGTACGGGACTTAAAAAATCTCAAATACGTCTTCCAATCCGAAAATCCGATAGACCACGCAGAACTCAGCCAGGATATCACGGGGCAGCAGTTCTACGATAAGTTGATGGACGTGCGCTATGCGTTGTTTGACAAGTCCAAAAGTGACTCGGAGGTTGTGGAATCATGGAATATATATGCCAACACCGACATGATGACATTTGATGCGATCAACCAGACAAAACCCTTTACCATATCCGGCAAAAAGGCGGACGGCGGTCGTCATGCCATAGTCGGCGTTGGGTTCGGCGGCCGCGCGAATGTAATGGGCGGGCTGTTCCCTTATGCCAGCGACTTGACTGTCGAGCATCTTGATATCATCGACTGCTGGGTACAGCGCAACGGCTTTAAGAATGACTTTTTGAAGATAGACGACAGCGGAACCATTACCGGGATAAATGCCACATATCAGAACGCCATATCGGGCACTTTGGTGGGCATGGCCGTAAATTGCAAATTTGAGGACGTTCACGTCTATATCGACAAGGATAGACAATTGAAGGTGGAAGACGACCAAAATACTCTCGCCGGCTACCATGCTAACACGAACAAGAAGACAACGAACGACTTCGGTTACCTCCGAACAAGCGGCGTCGTTGTGGGCGGCCTCGTGGGGATAGCGATCGGCTCGAACAGTATTACAACGCAAACGAGCGGCTCGTCGGTATCGAGCGACTCGCCTTTGGCCACGAAGCATACATCCACGACTTTCTTGAATTGCTCCGCTTCGACCAATGTCGGTGCGGAATTGTACGACCAAACAAGCAAATGTCTCTACTCGGGCGGGCTTGTCGGTGTTACAATGGGCGATGTCAAGATCGAGAACAGCTTTGCGGCGTGCCAGCTCGGCGGCTACTATGCGGGCGGGCTTGTCGGCGGCGTCGCAAAACCGGGCAACTGGAATTTCAACAACATGGAGCAGTACGGAGTTCCCGATACGGGCGGCACAAAATATTACAATGAAAACGGCACAAGCAAGGACGAACAATTGACGATCACAGGAAGTTTTTCTTCGGGTATCATACTGCGGCAGGTGCGCGTCGGTGGCGGCCTGATCGCGGATATCGGCAGTACCAAACCGAACGTTACCAATTGCTATTCGTCCGTCAAGTGGCAGATCCTTCCGCCCACCGCATACGGCACCTTTGAAGGAGACGAGAAGAACTATTTCATTGCCCAGACGTATTTCGCCGTTCCCGTCACGACAAACATCGAGGCGCATTTTACATGCAAGGGCGACGTGTTTTCTCTCAGCGAAACAAACCACGGTATCGCCTGCGCCAACGAGACCGACCTCGAGGCCCAACTCAAGAAATCCGGCACGGCATGGTCACCTGCCGCCGCGACGCATTACTGGCAGAGAGAGGTCCAGGATCGATACGACAAAGAAGGCGACGAAGGGCACAGTTACCCCTTCCCCATGCGCACAGGAAACGATGTGTTCAACGGCTCGTGGATCATGGATACGATAATCGACGAGGGGGGTAAGGCGGTTTCCTTTTACGACAAAGATTCCGAAGGGGGCGTGCCCGCTAACTTCGAGAGCACGTTTGTAGGGCTCTTCTGCGCGTATTACGATGCGACGTGGGCGAGTCTTCCTCAAAGAAACGTCGATGCCGGAATTATTTACGCAAAGAAGTTTGACCAAGTGGACGGGAAAGTTTTCTTAAATGGCCAAGAACTTATAGGGAACTGGTGGATGAAAAACTCCAAATTTGAAATACCGTACGAAGGTCTCACCACAAACGTCAGTTATAAAGACGGAGCATATCAATTCACGGGTTTCGCCTACAACGATCCCTTGTTTAACCCCTTAAAGCAGGACACGTTCAAAGACAAATTCAAAGGGGACGAATTTATACTGCACAAGGATACAACGTTCAACTGGGACTATTTCGGCTTCTATTTCGGCGATATGACACAAGACGCGAGTTGGGGCGGGATGCCCGATGACAAATCGTATTATATTGAATTCGGCGAAAACGTATCGCAGGACACGGCTACGCGTGTTACTGATACGAATAAGTGCCGTGTCAACCCGAACGGCTTTTCCAAGCAAGAGTTCTCGCTGCCAGGATCGGCGAAAATTGGTTACAAGGATGGCTGTTTCTGCGTGGAGGGTTAATGTAGAGTATGAAACATAATGTTATCAAAAAATTATACAGCCGACGTGGCGCCACGATGCTCATTGCGATCCTCGTCTTTTTGATCGCCGCGCTCTCGGGGACGATCGCGCTCACAATGGCGGCGTCCAACGCGGGCAGATACACGCACGAAAAGGACGACCAGCAGGCATATCTTTCGGTCATTTCGGCGGCAAATATCATTCTCGATAGGCTCACGGGGATAGATATCGTATACGAAGCGCCCGTCGGGAAGCCCGCGCCCGAACAGGTCACAGTCAGTTTCAGCAAAGGGAAAGACGACCTCTTCCTGAAAGACCCAACCTTTGAGAGCATTTTGCAGTACTATTCGGCGGCGGATAAGGGATCGGAGCCGGCGCCCACCCTCGAATTCACGCTTACGGCGGATGGCGCCCCCGCAATGGGCGAGGTGTATGTCAACCTCAGCCTCTTGGGCGGGACCTTCTTTTTCCACCTCTATTCGGTGGACGGCGGCCACCGCGACTACCAGATGACGATGCGGGTCACCACCGAGTTCTCGTCGGGCATCGGAAATTGGGAGAGAGATGAGGGTTCGGATAAATATATCAAAAAGATGTACTTCGATACGAAACACGCTACGTATATCGTAGAGGAGAACGTGCCGTCGGGAGGGACAACAGAATGAAAAGGATTTTGGGAAAAACGCGCTCCAAACTGCGCTCGAAAAAGGGCGAAACGCTCGTCGGGATCCTTGTCGCGATCCTCATTATCGCACTTGCGGCGGGAATTTTCGCGGCTATGTACACCGCTTCGATGAATATCAACCTTTCCGCGCGGGAGCAGGACAAAGCGTTTTACGAAGCCGTAAGTACGCTTGAAAGGATGGAAAAATCCGACAAGACGACAACAACTCCGGACGGACAACTGCAATACAAATCGGAGAAATATAAAGACACCGTTGATGTGGAGTATTTAACGCAGGACGGTCTCTCCGTCTACCGCAACAGGAGCGGCAACAGCAAGGAGAGCGGCGAATGAAAAAATTACGCAACAAAAAGGGTTTTACGCTTACGGAAATGTTGATTTCCGTATTGCTCCTTGGCATAGTCTCGCTTATGGTGACGGCAATGATGTCGGCTATCCTCAACTCAACTGTCACGATGCGTGAGGTCGCGCAAGCCGAGATCCTCGGCAGCGAGGCGCTCGACAATTTGCAGGGACAACTCCGCGTCGCCACAAGCGTTACGGTCGACGGCGATGGGCACGTCACGTTCGACATTAACAGTGCGAACCTGGGTTACACATTCGCTATTAAGGACGGGAAGATCGTTATGGAACACGGAAAAGACGACAAAAAGGAAACTGAACTACTCTTTGCGGGCACCTCATACGGCAATTTAAGCGTAAAAAATTTGGAATTTAAGAAGAGCGGAGATGACTCGATAATAATTTCCGTGTGGATTTCTTTTGGCGAAAAAATGCTTTGGAGCGGCAGCGTCACCGTAAAACCCTTGAACGTGAACGGCATATCGACTTCGACTGTTTGATACATTCTTTTTTCCTTTATAAATATGAAAAGGCAACGGGAAATCCGTTGTCTTTTCATATAGCGCAATATTGCTTTTCGCGCTGTGCGACAATTTGCCGCGATTTATTTTTCATCGTAGCTTTTTCGCTCGTATGGCGCTCCTGCGCGTTTTTATATTGCATTTTGATTTTTGGCATGTTATACTTATGCGTAGTATTATACATTCAAGCGCGGGCGCGCATATGTTGCAGTTCTTTTGCGCGGCGCATAGGGAGTTGTTTTTGCGATGCAACAAAAAAGAATAAAATGGATCGTGCTACCCATTGTCGCGGCGCTCATTATAGCCCTCGTCGCGGGCATCCTGGTTTGGTATTTCCAAAATATCACCAAGCAGGGGACGATCGACAGCAGACGTCATCTCGAAGAGGTCTACGGACAGGTGACCAATTCGTTTAAGGCGTTTTTGCATGCGCAATGGGGCTTTTTGGAGAGCTGCGACGGCTATCACGTCATTGATGCGCAAGTGACAAACGACGTCTACCTTGAAGATTTCGTAAAGGACAAGAAGGAATTTTGGGGTTTCGACGACTTTTTCTTCCTCAATAAAGACAAGGAATATATGACAATCGACGGCACGAGAGGCGCGGAGCCCCTCAAGCTGGAGGGCGTGTCCGATAACCTCATCGACGAAGGCAAAAATATAATGGCGGGCGAGACGATAAACGGCAAGAAGGTCATTATGATCGCCATCGCGACAAGGGACAAAAACGCCGATTACGAGTATAATGGTTTTCACTTTGACGCTTTGGGCGTCAGCTACACCAATACCGCGCTTGCCACCACGCTCAACGCCAACGCATTCGGCAACCGCGAAACAAGCGATACCGAGGCGGGCGCGCAATGCTATATCGTTGACAAGGAGGGCGACGTTCTCCTCTCCACGCAAGCGGGCGGCGGCGTCATGAACAACTATGTTAAGTTTATCGGCAACCTTCTCGGCAAGGATGAATTGTCGCAGATCACTTCCGACCTCGCCGCACAAAATAATGGCTATCTCGAGTACGACGACAGGGCGGGCAACAGGCGCTGCCTCATATATATGCCCATAGATTTTGACGACTATGAGATGCCGATAGAATTTGAAGGCTATTCCATTCTCGGCGACGTGCCTCAGCGGCTTGTCAGTCAAGGCTTTATGCAGGCTCAGCGCTCGACCATGAACGTATTTATTGTCATTTTCTCGCTTATAATCGCCGCTTTAGTCGCCGTAGTCATTGCAAACACGATAGTCGAACGCAAGCGCAATCGAAACGAACTTAAATATCGCGAAAAGATGTTCGACGTGTTGTCCAACAACGTCAACGATATCTTCCTCATGCTTGACACGCAGTCGCGCACCGTGGACTACATCAGCCCCAACATCAACCGTTTGCTCGGCATCAACGTCAAGGACGCGCAGGCGGATATCCGCGTCATGGGCGCTTGCGCGATAGACGAGGATATCATCGTCCCCGATGAGGAACTCAGAAATATCCCGCTCAACGAGAGCCGTCAGTGGGAGACGGAGTATATGCACCAGACGACGGGCGAGCACCGCTCCTACAGGGTGACTATCTACCATATGAACATCGACGGGCTTGAAAAATACATCATAGTCATGTCCGACCGCACGCTCGACAAGAGGCTCAATCGTCAGCTCCAGCAGGCGTTTGACGCCGCGAAGAGTGCCAACGAGGCGAAGAGCAACTTCCTCTCCAACATGTCGCACGACATCCGCACGCCCATGAACGCGATAGTGGGCTTTTCGGTATTGCTTGAGCACAACGCCGACGATGCGGAACTTGTTCGCGAGTACACGCGCAAGATCATGGCGTCAAGTCATCATTTGCTCTCGCTCATCAACGACGTGTTGGACATGAGCAAGATAGAGAGCGGCAAGACCAATCTCACGATAGCGCGTTTCAGCCTTCCCGACCTGCTTGAGGAGCTCAACGTTATCATCAATCCGCAGGCGCGCGCCAAGAATCAAGAGTTTTCCATACGCCTCAAAGGCACGCCTCCTGACGAACTTATGGGAGACAGGCTCCGTCTCAATCAAGTGCTTATCAACATATTGTCCAACGCGGTCAAATACACTCCCGAAGGCGGCAAGATAGAATTTACGGTGCAGGAGATAGACCAAGCGGACAACTCCAAACAATATTCAAAACTGCGCTTTATCGTCAAAGATAACGGCATAGGCATGTCAGAGGAATACCTCAAGGAGATATTCGAGCCGTTCAGTCGCGCGAAGAACAGCGTTGTCAACAGCATTCAAGGCACGGGGCTCGGCATGGCGATCACCAAAAACCTTGTCGATCTCATGGGCGGCATAATCAGCGTGGAGAGCGAACTCGGCAAGGGCAGCACATTCACGATAGAATTGACGTTTGCGACGGTGGATGACGAGGATAGGGACGTATGGTTTGCCAACAGGATATCGCGCATGCTTGTCGCGGACGACGAGGAGGACATCTGCCTCAACATTCGCGAGATGATGCGCGAGACGGGCGTAGACGTCAGCTACGTGACGGACGGCGCGAGCGCGGTGGATCAAGCGGTGCGCGCGCACGATCTGAAGAGCGATTTCGACGTCATTCTGCTTGATTGGAAGATGCCGGGGCTCGACGGAGTGCAGACGGCGCGGCTCATTCGCGAAAAGATAGGCAAGGACGTGCCCATACTTGTGCTCACCAGCTTTGATTGGAGCGATATCGAGAAGGAGGCGCGTGACGCTGGCATAGACGCATTCATGCCAAAGCCATTCTTCACGTCTACGTTCTTCCAGACGATACGGCCGCTCTTCGTAGATACTACGACGCAGCTCCCCGATGAGCCCGATGAAAAATTTGAACACGCGCTCGAAGGCAAGATGTTCCTTGTCGCGGAGGACAACGAGATCAATGCGGAGCTGCTCACCGAGATGCTTGCGCTCGAAGGAGCGAAGTGTGAAGTAGCGCCCAACGGCAAGATCGCGGTCGAGATGTTTGAGAAGGCCGAGGCGGGCTACTATGACATGGTATTCATGGACGTACAGATGCCTGTTATGAACGGCTACGAAGCGACGCGGGCGATACGCGCGCTTGACAGAGAGGACGCAAAGACGATCCCGATAATAGCGATGACGGCGAATACGTTTGCCGACGACGTAAAAGACGCGTTTGACGCGGGCATGGACGCGCACCTTGCCAAGCCGATAGACATGGACGCTGTTCGCAGGACGGTGGCGCGTTTCTCGAAGGACTGATGAGGTAGGCTATGGGCAAAAAAACTATCCTTACAATTTTGATAACTTTCGCGGTGGTGTTTGTGCTCATAGGCACGCTCGTGATAGTGGACGTATCGTTGGCAGAGACGGCGGTAGTGGAGTTGCCCAAGCTCGACCCGACGGCGCTTAACATATTGGGCAAAAAAACGGACCTTGCCAAGCCGTATATGACGAAGATATTCGACCTGTACCGTGAGGCGACGGGCGAAAAGTTGAACATAATGCCTATAGAGGACGACATTTATGAGGATGTCGCGCTCAAGATGTTGCAAAACGGCGAAATGGCGGACATTTTCCTGCACTTTCACAATGCGGACCTTGAAATGTTCGACGCGGAGGAGAATTTCCTCGACCTGCGTGACGAGGCGTGGGTGAGCGACCTTACCGACAGCGCGAAGGCGTATTGCACCGATGCGGAAGGCGACCTGCTGGGCTTGCCGTTTTGGGAGAGCAGCGTATCGGGATGTTATTACAACAAGACCTTGCTTGAAGAAAATGGCCTCGACCCGGCGAGCAATCAGAAGGAGTTTGACACATTGTGCGCGATGCTCGAGGATCAGGGCATAACGCCCATATGTTGGGGTGGCAACGGATGCGGTTGGATGGCGCAATTCGGCATGGACCCTGTTTTTGCGGACGACGCGGCGCTGCTTGAGCGGCTCAATCGCAACGAGACGTCCTATCAGGACATAGCGGCGATACGCGACATGGTGGATTGGATAGACCGCGCGGAGGCGGAAGGCTGGTTCGGCGCTAAATCGCTTGAGACGGGCTGGGATCAGATATCTCCCATGCTTAGCAGCGGAGAGGCGGCGATGACGTTCATATGGGACACCTGGTTCTACACGGACTTTGTTGACGGCAAGTACAAAAAGGAAGACTTTGCGCTCATGCCCATATTCATGGGTACCGCGGACGAGGGCACCTACGAAGGCGGCAATCTCAACATGATGATGGTCAACAAAAACAGCGAGCGCAAGGACGACGCGCTTGATTTCCTGCGTTTCTGCGCGACTCCCGAAAACTACAACGAGGCGTTCAAGGGCATATCCACGGTCAGCGTATTCAAGGGACAGACCACCAACATCCAGTCGCATATGGTTTCGGAGGCAATGGCGTCCATAGAAAGGCTCGAGCGCGTCTCGACGGCGAGCACCAAGATAATAGGCTACAGCGGCGACAAAGTGATGTTGGCGATCAACGCGATGTTCGGCAAAAACGGGATAAGCGCCGCGGAATGTATCCGCCGTCTTGACGAAGACAGAAAGGCGGAGGCAAAACTGCTCGGCGCTGAAGGATTTTGATGATGAATTTATAACAAAGAAAAAACCGCCGATTTTCGGCGGTTTTTTGAATACATGTATTGATTTTGCGACTTATCAAGCGTCCAGCTCGTAGAAGTTTATGGTGCATTGCACGTGTATGGAATCTGCCGTATACACGTCCGCGCCGTTTGTGCCCGACGAAAGGGCGAGGGATGTCATCGCGCAACGGAACTCATGTATCGTCATCAGCTGGTCGAGCAGGTTGACGGTGTTTGCGTAGACGGTCGATTCGGTGCCCGCGTTGGAGACCGTAAAGTCGAAGGTCAAAATTCTTGTGCGCACGCCGTTTTGAGGCTCCGACACAGAAGAAGTCGGGCGATACTCCATTTCCATATTCGCGAAAACCGTGTCGAAATATGTGTACAGGATATCCTCTTGTGCGTTGTTGTTGTATTTTGGCATTTTCGCGGTATTGCTTTCTTTGAAGTCCTCGATAGCGGCTTTTTGCTTGTCGTAGGTGGACTTGAGCGTTTCGGCGACGACGAGGTCGCTGTCCACTTTTGCGATCTGGCTGTCGAGCTCGGTGTTGGAGGTCTGCAGGGGATAGAAAACCAAGGCGAAGTACAGCCCTACGAAGAGCACCACCGTGAGAACGAGAAGCAAAATTATCTCTCTGCCCGAAAATTTACGTTTCAGATATTTGTTTGCCATCACCAATTACCTCCTTTTTCAGCGGGTTTGAAGCGGATCACGAAAGAGAATTGCGCCTTACCGTTGTCAAGCATTTTGACGGTAGCGAATGACACGCTTTCTACGAGTTCGTCCTCGCGCAAAGATGTCTTGAAAGTTTCGACATAATTACGATCGATATCTGTGATAGTTATGCTTGTGCTGTTTGCGGCTGTGACGCTTAGGCTGCTGACCGTGCCGTGGGGGAAGATCTTGGTCTCGAACAAGGTCAAGATATCCTTGCGGTTCCTCAGCTCGTCCGGGAAGTCGTCATAGTGATACTCCCTGTACTCGTCCTGTACTTCCTTGCGGTCTGTCATAGCGCCGTAGAGGCTGTCGAGCCTGTCCTGTTTTTCGGATAGCTCCTGCTGTTTCGCCTCCATCTGTTTGTAGGGGCGGTACGCGGCGAAGAACTCGACCAATATGAGTATGGCGAGGATGATGAAAAGCAGCAGGCAGAACATCGCGAAAGACATGCCTTTTTTCTCGCGCTTGCAGAGGTTTACGGTCTGCATGGTAGAGCGTTTTATTTTCGCGGCGGAGAGTTTTTTGCCGTTTTCCGCGCGGTTTATGCCGTCGTAGAAGGTGATTTGCGACTCGGCGCCGTTGTTGCCGGACTTAAAGAATTTCATATTGCCCTCCTATTGCAATGCGACGCCCGCGGCGGTAGCGATAAGCGGGAAGTCGATCGCTTTGTGGGATGTATTTGTGAAAAACTCGCTCATATCGGTGAGGGGGATGGGCAATGTATTGCGCAAAGTCTCCATCAAAGTCTCGTTGTGAGCGCCCCCGCCGCAGCAGTGGATGTGTTCGAGAGTGCCTCCGCCGTTGAAGCGGTAGAAGTTGAGCGCTTTCAGCACTTCGAGCGCCATCGAGCCGTATATAGCGCGGCATTCGGGGATATTGTTCGCGTCGTTGAGGTAGGATTCGCGATACGTCGCCGCCATGTGGATATCCACGCCGAAGCGTCCCGAAATAGCCTCGTCCAGCGCGTTGCAGCCGTCGTCGGTGATACGCCCGCCCTCGAAGTCATATCCGTCAAAGAAGAACAGGCGGACGCTGTTATGCCCGATATCAAGTATGCCGTGACGGTGGTCCGCCTTTGCGAGGCGCAGCAGATTTGTATACGCAAACTCCTGCGGAATGACTGTTTTGAGGTCGAAGCCCGCTTTGCGGAACATTGTGATGTAGTCGTCGATGACGTCTTTGCGGACGGCGGCGGCGAGCACATCGAGCTCCGGCGGGCGGGACTCGTCGTCCTGCACGCCTCCAAGCACGGCGCAGTCGAAGAAGTAGTTGCTCTTGTCGTCCGTGATGAAGTCGCGGAAGCCGTAGGGCAGGTTGAACCTCAACTGTTCGCGGTTGTTTGCGGCGACGAAGAACCTGCGGGTATAGCACAGCGGAGCGGGCAGAATGAGCGCGGCGTTGCGGCAAGAGATGTTGTTTGTCTTGCGGAACTCCTTGAGGTAGTCTGTCATCGCCTCATAGGAGGTTATTGTGCCGCGTTTTACGAGGTCGGTAGCGAGGCGAGTTGAAATGCCTCCGACGATCTTGCCGCCCTTTGCAAAGGCAACGTGTACCGCATGGTTGCCGATATCGAAACCAACGCAATTTGTCATGGAAGGTTTTCTCCTTGTAGTGATTTTTTATGTTGCAAGGCGCAGTACGCCTCGATTTTCTTATTGACTCCACCCCATAAAATTCGCTCCACACACTGTGCGTTTCTACACTGTGTTATGTCGTCGCTCATTTCTATGGGGACCCCAATCATACCCCACAAAAACATTTCATATTTTTGCGGGGACCCCGTGTCGCTCAGACCGACGTTACGTTATAAATGCAATGTCATTCCGAGCCATGCTGTCATTCCGAGCGGAGCGTAGCGCAGTCGAGAAATCCCCTGGTGCGCTCAAGCGCCGCCGTCCCCTTCGTCTCTTCCTGTCATTCCGAGCTTGTCGAGGAATCCCCTTTGTAGAGGCACATCCTCTGCACTAGGGGATGTTTCGACTCCTTACCCCACAAAAACATTTCATATTTTTGCGGGGACCCCGTGTCGCTCAACATGACAGGTTTTATATGCTGTCATTCCGAGCGCAGTCGAGGAATCCCCTTTGTAGAGGCACATCCTCTGCACTAGGGGATGTTTCGACTCCGCTGCGCTCCGCTCAACATGACAGGTTTTATATGCTGTCATTCCGAGCGCAGTCGAAGGATCCCCTTGTCCGGGCGATTTAACGCATCCCCTTGTCCGAGCTATCTCGGGGTCCCCAAAAAATTACGAAGTGATTTTTTGGGGTTAAATTATCAGGCTCATATACGCGTCCACGATATACTGCCCGAACAACAGTGCGAACACTGCCGCCTCGGCGATCGCAGGCCCAAACGGAAACTCCGTTTTGCGCGAGCCGGAGCCAAACGCGACCGTTATGCCGATGACGCAAGCCGCGATCAGCATTACAAGCCCTTTTGCAAGCCCCGTGAACAGCCCTAGCATGGCAAACAGCTTTATGTCGCCGCCGCCCATGGACTCCCGTCCCAGCACGTTGTCCATCACGAGGGAGAGGAACAACATTCCGCCTCCCAGCACCAGCCCGCCAAGCAAGCCGTCCTTTGCGCGATCTGCCGCCGCCTCGACTCCGCCCCCGTGAGGGTAGAGGAGGACGGCAAATACAATGAGTCCAAACAGCAGCAGCCCGTTTGGGATCTCCGTCGTGTCGAAGTCGATGAGGGCGATTGCGATGAGCGCCGCAAACAGCGCCATATATTCTATCGTCGCGGCTGAAAAGCCGTACATCGCGTATGTCCCCGCGTACAGGCACGCCGTCACGCCCTCGATCACAAGACATCTCGCGGGTATCTTCGCCCCGCAGTGGCGGCACTTGCCCCTCAGGCAAATGTAGCTTATTATCGGCACGAGGTCTATGGCGGAGAGTGTAGCCCCGCAATTGTCGCAGTGGCTGCGCCCCTTCCATATGTTGACGTCCGATCCCGTTTTCAACTTTTCGCCGTACCGTCCCGCGGTGCAGGTCACAAAGCTGCCTATCACCGCTCCCAGTACGAACGACGCTATCGTCAAGTAGATATCCACCGCAAGCGGCAAATCCAAATTCATTATCGTGCCTCCCGCGCGTAGATTGTGGATATCAACTTGACGATAGCGTCGTTCGTACTGGGAGCGGTGATAGGCA
>CANRBM010000037.1 GCA_947628855.1 uncultured Clostridia bacterium
ACCTATGCGTATAAGCGTGGCGGCAATACCTACAGCTCCGTAGACCGTTTCATTGTGGGCGAGTATTCCGTCACAGCAAAATTCACCGAGAATGGTTTTGACGATTATCTGCCGCTCACTGTCACTGACGCGACATTCTCCGTTTCCAAAAAGCCTCTCAATGTGTATGTATCAGTCAAAGACAGCTATGTTTATGGTGACCCCATAGAGAGGACTTTGAAATATGAGGACGCTTTCGAGTTTGATGAGAGCGAAAATACTCCCGGTTTGGTCATTGGCGATGTGCGTTACACATATCGCACGACGAGCGACGACAAAGAGTACACGTATGCGCGCTTGGATGCGAACGATTATACGGTAGAGGCGTCGGGGCTTTCCGCGGAAAACTACGATTTCAAATTTCCAAAGGCGGAGTTCTCCGTCGCAAAGAAGGAGCTCAAACTTACCGTCCATCTCAATGAAAATTCTATTTTGTACGGGTCAATGCCGCAGGTCGCGACAGGAGATGACTATATCAACGGCGTCTCCTACGAAGGATTTGCGTCGGGCGAGAATGCGCGAAGCGTCTTTGGCAGCAACCTGCCAAAGGTGTATTATCTTGACGAAGAGGAGCAGCGCGCGGAGGAGTTCCACGCCGGCACTTACACGGCGACGACTTATGCCGACCCGAAGAACTACAGCGTCCTTGTGACTACTGCCTCTCTCACCGTCACTCGCCGTACTTTGTATGTGGATATTACTTTGCCGAATACGCAAATGGAGTACGGCAACAAGCCTGCTTCAACGAGTATCGTTTACGAAAAAGAAGGCTACAACGGATTTGTCTCCTCCGACAAGGCGCTCTATACAGCCTCCGCATATGTGGAGTATGCCGGCAAGAAAAACACCTATACGCAGGCTCAGCTTGCAAGCGCCAAGATGGCAGCGGACGACTACACAGTGTCCGTCAAGGGCATAGATGACAATATAACCAAGGACTATGACGTCACCTATGCATATCTTGAAGATGGGGAGGGGCTCGCCTTCACCGTCATTCCCAAGGCTCTCACCGTGACGCTCAGCGCGAACATGTCCTCATACACCTACGGCGTCAGACCCGTCGTGAAAGTTGATTATAATGGTTTTGCCTACAATGAGACAGCGGAAGAGCTTTTCGGCGACAATGCGAACAAAGTTTTGTATCGCAAAGACTCCGCAAAAGCGCAAGCCGAAGAGCGTCTCGACGTGGGCGAATATGACGCTACGCTCAGCGGCATAGAAAATGAAAACTATACGGTCGAAATCAAAGAGTATCATCTGACAGTTACGCCAAAGACGCTCACCGTCAAGGTCAGCGCGGAGAGTTTCAGATACGGAGACAAGAAGTCGCCCGAACCCACGCTCTCATACAGTGGCTTTGAATATGATGAGAACAGCTCCGTCGTCAAAGGCACGCCGTCATATGCTTACAAGCGCGGCGCGAGCGTCAACGACGACAAGACGGAATACACCTCGGACTTCTTCGACGCGGGCTATTATACCGTGACCGTCAGCGGGCTAAAAGCCGACAACTATGAATTTGATTATGTCGTCGATGCCTCAAATGCCTTTACGGTTACAAAACGCACTTTCACCGCGGTGCCATCCGTAAAAAGCATCACATATGGCGACGCGCCGAAGTTCACTTATACCACAGACGTCCTCGAAAGGGACGTCGAGGGTTTTGCGTTCGACTTTGATGTGAAATATCGCGTTGGTAGCAACGGCGAATATTCTGCCTACGAATCAGCGGAGCACACCCATTATCAGGCGGGCAATTATCAAGTCGTGCTCACATACACGCTTGATCCCAACTACAATGCGCTTACGAGCGTACCGTCCACGACGTTCACCGTCGGCAAAAAGCAATTGACCGTGACAGTGACGGCAGACGACTTCACCTATGGCGGGACTCCGTCTCCTAAAGTGACTTCCGAGGGGCTTGTGGACGGGGACGAGAAATTGCTTGAAAACCCGACGTACTCATATACAGGCGAGTCGTACAAAAACGGCATCTTCCACGCGGGCGAGTATACGGTTACTGTCAAAGACCTTATACTGAGCAATTATACAGTAAACATCATATCCGGCGAGTTTAACGTCGACAAAGCCTCCGTTATCGTCAAGGTAAATGCGACAGGCTACACATACGGCGAAAAATCCGCCCCCAAGCCCACCCTTGAGTACGGTGAATTTGTCAACGGCGACGACTCATCCGTGTTGGGCGAGATCGCCTTCACCTACAAGCGCAGCGCGACAAAGGACGGCAACAAAGAGGACTACGCAGGCAACGGGCGTTTCAAAGCGGGCTATTACACCATCGGCATAGACAAGCTTACTTCGGCAGATTACGACATCATCCCCACCACGGCGGACATCGTCATCCAAAAGGCGAAACTCACCGTCACCGTCAGCACGGACGGATTTAGGTACGACGGCGTGACAACACCCTCGCCGACGTTGAGCTATAGCGGTTTTGTGAACAATGAGGGCAATAACGTCCTTGGCGGCATGGTAGAATACGCTTATGACGGCAATGTAAAAGACGGCGTTTATCACGCGGGCACCTATACCGTTACGGCAAGCGGCTACACTTCCGAAAACTACGAAATCACGTATAATAATGGCAGCTTTACCGTCTCCCCGCGCGAGGTGAGCATTACGCTCGCAAATGGCTGGACGACCTATGCGGACGACCCGAATGAATATATTTGGTATACCCTCGGCGGCGACGATATTTTGAAGGATGAGCTTGGCTTTACAGTGTCTGTCACGAAGGGCGAAAATGTTGCTTACACGCAAAATTCGGAGCCATACTTCTCCGTAGGCACATATACGGTCACCGTCACACGTCAAGACAAAGGCGATTATGTGGCTAGCGATTATGTCGTAATGCGAGACAGCGACAAAGTTTCCGACAGCACGCAAACGCAATTTACCGTCAACAAAGCAAAACTTGTTGTTTCGGTGACGGGCAGCAGCTCCATTCATTGGCAGGCTAGTGCCACATGGAAGGGCACGCCCCAAATAAGCGATTCGCGTTTTGAGATCAAGGGCACTCTCGGTATGACGGAAGGCGCTCATGAAGCCAACACATATACCCTCAAAGAGCAACCGCTTGGCGACAACTTCTGCTGGAAAGAGCCTTGCCTTATAACGGCGCAAGGCAAAAACGTCTCGGACAATTTCGACCTTGTCTACACCATCACGCTTACGCTCAGCACGTCACATTTTGTGGTGACTGTCCCCCAAAATGTAAAGTATGACGCAACGGAGCACGAATTTGCCGTGACCGCGACAGCCGACGGTGTCAGAGCAGAAGAAATCACTTACAAATATACTGTTGGCGTTGAAGAATTACAAAGTGCGCCCAAGTACACAAATGTCGGCAGTTATACCGTGCATTATGAGATCATCGCGCCCAGTACCGACCCGTATAAAGGGGACTTTACGGTGGAGATCACCAAGGCAGATTACACCGAAATTTCCGTCAATGCGTCTCAAAGCTATACCTATGACGCAAAGGCTCATGGCACAGGCGTCACGTTTAAGGGCGTTGCGGCTGAAGAAACTCCCGAGGGAGCGTCGGTCAAGTACAGCTATAATGGCAAGTCGGACGAAACGATCGCGCCCACATTCACAAATTATCAAAAGGACGGCTACACCGTCACATATACGATAAGCGGCAACGACAACTACAACGATAAAGAAGGCAGCTACAAGGTCACCATCAGCAAAGCGGCTCCCACGCTTGAAGACGTAAAGAATACTGAGACATACACCTACAATGGTTCTGCACAAGTCACGCAGGATACGATTTATAAGGCGATCATTCAAGTGGCACTAAATAAATCTGCAACGAGCCATCTTTACAATGTTCCCACCGTGCAATATTCTACAAGTGGTAGCAATTTCAGCGATACACTTGCGGACATCAAGGATGCAGGCTCTTACACGATCACCGTCAAGGTCAGCGGCGACAACTATGAAGAGGCGACTGCCAAATATAGCTTTGAGGTAGGCAAAGCGAACTATACAAACGTGACTGTCACCAATGAGCAGGAGCATGATTTCGATGCGCGATCGTTTGGCACAGGCGTCATGTCCTTTGAAGGTGTTAATGGCAAAGACGATCTTGCAGGGGCGTCTGTCAAGTACAGCTGGGGCGAACAGCGCGATCTTGAGTCCGCGCCGCAATTTATCAATGCAGGCACCTACACCGTCAATTATAAGATAAGCGGCAACTCCAACTACAATGATAAAGAAGGCAGCTACAATGTCACCATCAACAAAGCGGATATAACCGTCAAAGAACAAGCACCCATAAACGGGACTTATGCTCCGAGACAAAATCACTTTAAAGCTGTTTCCACCGATGACATTACGGGCGTCGAAGGTGACAAAAACTTCAAGAAAGCCATTGTCGTTAAGTACGGCACTAAGGACGCTTGCAACAGCTTGTCGCTTGAACTCATCAATGTTGCCTCAAGCGGCACGGTATATTTTGAGGTCTCTGCGGGCAGCAACTACAACGTGGCAAGCGGCAGCTACACCGTGACGATAGCAAAGGCGACGGTGACGGTCCCCACGATCAAACATAAAACCTACAGCAAGGGAAATCAGACTGCCGATATAGGCGCAACAGACGAATACGAAGTGACGAAAAATGATGGCGGCACAGCTGCCGGAAATTATGACGTAGTGATCGAGCTCAAGGATGCCGCAAACTACAAGTGGTCTGACAATGATGAAACAGCTGCCAAAACGCTCAAGTTCTACATCGACAAAGCGTCGGTCACACGTCCTACGGAGAATAAAGACACATTCACCTACAATGCAACGAAGCATATCTATCAGCCCGGCGATTTCAATAGCGAAACGATGGATATTACCGGCAATGAGCAGACCAATGCCGGCGATCACACGGTCACCGTCACGCTCAAGGATGCCGCAAACTACAAGTGGGCGACAGGCGGCGAGAGCGACACTATCGAATTCACGTTTACGATCGCCAAAGCGAAAGCAAATATTGACACAAACGACATTACGAAAGAGTACACCTATGACGGGCAATCGCATACCATCGATAGGGGCGCAAAGGCCAAGGGCATTGACAACGATACAAATGGTATCGGCACGCTCTCTTATTCAAACAACACCTTCACGGACGTACCCGCGGACGGCAAATTGAACGTTACCGTCACGCTCAGCGATGGCAGCAACTATTTCGGCGCATCGACAACAGTTGAGATCACGATCGCCAAAGCGCAAGCAAATATTGACACAAACGACATTACGAAAGAGTACACCTATGACGGGCAACCGCATACCATCGATAGCGGCGCAAAGGCCAAGGGCATTGACGGCGTGGAGTTGAAAGGCATTGGGGATATATCTTATTCAAGCAACACCTTCACAGACGTACCTGCGGACGGCAAATTGAATGTTACCGTCACGCTCAGCGATGGCAGCAACTATTTCGGCAAAACGGAGACAGTGACCATCACCGTCAACAGGGCGACGCTTACCGTGACGGTCGGCAACATTAACCAAACATACAACAGAAGTGACTGGTTCACGGAAATTACCAAAGACAATGTCAAAGGACTGTGCAACGACGAGGACATTACAGTCACCTACAGCAAATCACAACAAAGCGAGTATACGGCAAATACGCTTTCGTTCATCAATGTTACGGACAGCGGTACTGTCTACTTCAAGGTCTCTGCAGGTGCCAACTACAATGACTATACGGGCAGCTACACCATCACCATCACCCAGAAGGAGCTGACGGTCAAGTTGCCTGCGAATATCTCCGGGACTTACAATGGCAGCGCTTACGGCGGCGATGCTGTCACGATCGATGGGCTGGTAGAAGGCGATTCTTTGCAAGGCGTCGTCAACATCACATATACCCCCAATGCTAAGGCGGATGGTGATAAAGCAGGTGTGCCTACGTTCACCAATGCGGTAATCACCAGCGTCACGGTAGATGTGTACGCCACGAGCGACAACTATAAACTCGTTGGCGACAAAGTTGACACCGGCAAATTTAAGGATACCTACACCGTCAACATTGCGAAGGCAACGCTCACTGTCAACCGCGACGATATAGGCACGACCTATGACGGAGCTGATCACTTCGGCGGCATAAGCAAAGAAAATATAAGCGGTCTGTTTGGCAGCGACGGCTTTACAGTTTCGTACAGCACCGAGCAAGCCGGACAGTATGTCACTCCGTGGGAGATAAAGAACGCCACCAACGCCGGCGCGGTCACTGTTTGGTACAAGATCGACGCGGGCGCCAACTACAACGAGGCAAGCGGCAGCTACACGGTCACGATCGGCAAGGCGACGATTACATTCGACGCTCCAGGATCTATAGACGAAACTTATGCATCGGGGAAAGATTGGTTCAAGGCGATAGACAATATTAAGGGTGCAATTGAGGATAAAAACTTTGTGCCTATCGTCAAGTACGGCAGGAATGATGGCGAGTACACAGTGGAGTCGCTTACGCTCATCAATGTTAAAGACAGTGGCACTGTATATTATCAAGTCTCCGCGGGCGACAACTACAACGTCTATACGGGCAGCTACAAGGTCACGATAAACAAGGCGAAGCTTGACAAATTGCCGGATGGCGTTACTCCGCCTTCGGTCCAAGACGAAGTAGTGGTCAAACTTGGTCTTACGCTTAAGAAACTTTGCCCGCTTGGCGATAAATGGTCTTGGGCGGAAGGTGTTAATGCGGACATCGACATCATCGCAGGCGAGCACAAATTCACAGCGCAATACACAGACCCCAGCGGCAACTACTTGCCTTATGATGTTACAGTGGGATTCACAGCTCGTAGGCAGAAGATAACTGTAACAATAGAAAAATGGCTAGAGATCAACTTTGGTGATGAGTTTAATTTGTCAAACCTCAGCGATGGTATAACAGTAAAAGGAGAGGGAAATAGTGATTTGACGAGTGAAGAACTCAAACTTATTCCCATAATCATTAACGACAAAAGCATTGATACATCTGTAGGTAGCACGTATCTTGCGAAGGTGACGTTGAACTTGACTGACAACGCCTATTTCGAGTTAGAAGCCGGGGTGCCAACAGAAAACAACGTCATAGTCAAGGTCAAATCTGTTGATGTCGATGGGACTTTGTACACCATAGAGGACGCGTTGAACATCGCTCAAAGCGGTCAGACCATCATAGTCAAACACAATACCGCGTTCTCGTCTTTGAGCGATGATCTTACGGGCTATTCCGATGACCATCGCACTATCAAATCAGGCGTAAAACTGTTGTTGCCTTATGATGGAAAAACTGGCGAGCACACTACAACCACAGATATTAAACAAATTTTAGGCAATAAGCAAAACGAGGAAAAGCATAAAAAAGTTGAGCTTATTTTGTCTGATGATACTGTCTTGTACAACTACGGTGCAATTGTAATCGGTGGTACAACCACGGGCGGCAACGGAGGCAATTCGATCGGAGCAGGTCAAACGAGTGGTGACTACGCGCAAATTACATTAGGCGCAAGTGCCGGTATCGAATCATTTAGCAATATAACAGCATGGGGCTTTATTGTTGAAAAAGAGCAAAACAACAACTCCTTTGTTACAATGAACTCCGGCAAAATTTTAATGCCGTTCATAGTAATCGAGCACCGCGGCGGTACCAAGTTTGGGAGTATGTATTTGGGGATGAAAGGCTCACCTTTCAATAGAATGTTCATGCAAAATGTCACCTCGACACTCACCGTAAAATATGGTGCCGGCGTTTTGGGATATGCAAACTTATATGCTTCAAAGCATGATAACGAGACCACTATAAATTTGATTGGTACCAAATCTGATAATCTTATCACAGTGGCAAACGGTACGTATGTAATATCAAAGTATGACATTAACAATAAAGTTACGGATCTACAAATTTACGGCAGTTTCAAATTCAATGCTATGAGTATGAGTGTTGCCGGTCAAGATATTTCAACGGAGAATGTGCTTTTCCCCATATCGTGGTATTGGCAAATTTCATTATTTACGATTTCAGAAGGTGACATCGCCACGGTTGACGCGCCCGTGCAAGGTATCAAATTGCTTCCCGGCTCCTCACTTACGATAGGTAAAGGCGTTACATTAAATGCAAAAGCTATAGCCGTATATGATAAATTTGAAGACCAGGAATATGCAGCGACAAAATATGAAAGTAAGCCGGCGGCACAACTTGTTGTAAACGGAACGTTGAACGTCACAAATCTTGGCGGAGTGGTTACTACCGAAGAAGATAATGCAATTCTTAATGTTGCAACGGCTAATATCAAGGGGTATGAAATCAGTAGTAGCGGTTCGTGGATTGAAACGCAATATGATCTTAAAATCAAACGTAATATAGACGGTGTTGTAGACAATACTCCCCAAACTGCAGTGGCGGGGATGTATGAATCGTATGCCGGTGGATGGCGGTCAGCCGATACGACAAAGACATATACAATAACCTACAAATTTATCTTTCAAGATAAAGAAATATCCGAAAATGATGTTAAGAATTCAAACGCAACAACTTATACAGTAAAGGATAATATTATTCTGCAAGATGTTACATTTGATGGTTGGGTGTTTGTAGGTTGGTATTTGGATGCAGCTTGTATCGAGCAAAATGTTTATGTCATACAGGGTACAACAAAGCGGGACATTGATGTTTATGGTTTATTTAAGCAAGTGAACTCATATGTAATCACTTATGTGACACAAGACCCCAATATTACAATATCACCAGAAACCGTTTTGGATAGTGAACTTGACAAATTCGATCCAAAATCATTACATTTTGGTGAAGTGAGTATTTATGATGATGACCTTTCAAAAGATAAATATTTCGACGGTTGGTATCTTGATAGTGGCACATCAATACCTTACAGCGCATCTGATTTGCGTAAAAATGGTTTGGGTGTAAATAAAGCAGTTACATTGTATGCAAAATGGGTGCCGAAGGTCAAATTAACATTAAAGATAACCGACGTTGATGTAACAATCAATGGTGTAAAATATACAGCAAAATCGAACACACTGTATTTTAAATCGGGCATAGTCATCAATGTAATTTTAACACCACAAGACTCAGCGTTCAATGACGGCTCAATAACCACAGGTCAGAATGGTGCAAAAATAGAAGGTGCGCAATGGACCGGTTCTCACACTAATAGGGGCGGTTCGTATTCATTTACAATGCCTGAAAATGAAGTTACAATAACTATAGCAGGCAAGGCGGGCGGCTTATGTATCGTAGAAGGCACGCTTGTGACTCTTGCGGATGGCACGCAAAAGAAGGTCGAAGATCTGTTGCCGACAGATGAATTGCTCATCTTCAATCACTACACGGGCAAGTACGAGGCATGCGCGCTGTGGTCTAACGTCCACGCCGGCAATGACGCGGGTTGGTACACCACCACATATCTCTACTTCTCGGACGGCACATCGCTGGGCATCGTTAATGAACACGGTCTGTTCGACTTGAATTTGAATAAGTATGTCTATTTCAATGCGGGCAATGCAGGCGAGTATATCGGACATAAATTTGTCAAGGTGAGCAATATTAATGGTGAGTATGTGAGCGGAGAAGTTACGTTGACAGGCAACGAGAACATTACGGAATATATCAGAGTGTTCTCGCCGGCGACAGTGTTCAACATGGACGTTGTGACCAACGGACTGTTGTCTATGACGGCATGGCCGACGAACAGCGAAAACTTCACCAATATATTCGAGTTCGGCGACGATATAAAGTATGACGAGGAAGCAATGCAGGCAGATATCGAGAAATACGGCGTGTATACTTACGACGATTTCAAAGATTTGATGACTGAAGATGTGTTCAATGCATTGCCGTGGAAGTATCTCAAAGTCGCTGTCGGAAAAGGCACTGTCTCCTGGGAAGAGATCTTGTATACGATAGAATGGATCTATACTACAGGACAAATTCAACTTGACTAAATAAGTATTCTGTCCCCCCTCTCGCGAGTTCTCACCCGCGAGAGGGGACAAACAACCCACAAAAAACCCCTTCGGAGGAAAAACAACGTGAAGTCTCACAACAAATCAAAATCACACGATGATACAAACAACAACGTCGTACAAGCGGTGCATACGGACGAGGTCACGGCGGCGGGACAGCCCGCGCTGGGCCCTGTCCAAGCCCCGCAAAGCGCACCGGAGCCCCACGCGGACGGCAAGCCCGCTCTCGTAGAGGCGAAAGCTGCAGGCGCAAAGCCTGTTCTCGTGGAGATCCCGGAGCCCAAGCCTGTCCTCATCGAGATACAGACCGCCACTCCCAAGCCTAAGCCTGTCCTCATCGAGATACAGGAGCCGAAACCTGTACTCATCGAGATCGAAGAGCCCAAGCCTGTTCTCATAGAAGTGGTTGACGAGGCGGCAGGGCAAGGCGGACAGGCGACGGAGTCCAACTCCGACACGGCGGAGCAGATACTCGAGGCGCACGGCTTGACCTCTTCGGCGCAGATCACCGAGGAGATAGCCGAGGAGATCATGGCGGTACACGCCGTCCACGACGAGGACGAAAAGGTCGTTGTCGCGGTCGACGGGCTGTACAAGAAGTACTCTAAAAAAGCGGATTGGGCGGTCGCAAACGTCAATTTCCACTGCTATGAAGGCGAGATAGTGGGCTTGCTTGGTCACAACGGCGCGGGCAAATCCACCACCATCAAGTGCCTTGAGGGCATGTTGCCCTTTGATGAAGGCACGATATCCATATTCGGCCACGACATTGTCAAGGACCCCATATCGGCAAAGGCGAATATGGGTTTTGTCACGGACAACCACGCGGTATTCGTCAAGATGACGGGCATGCAATATCTCGCGTTTATGGCGGACGTATACAAAGTCCCCACCGATGTGCGCAAGCAGCGCGTAGAAGAGCTTGAAGAGGTTTTCCAGCTTGGACCTGCCATAAACAACCTCATAAGCAGCTACTCGCACGGTATGCGGCAAAAGATATGCATGATGGGCTCACTCATACACCATCCAAAACTGTGGGTGCTTGACGAGCCTATGACGGGTCTCGACCCCCGCACAATGCATTCCGTACAGGTGTTTATGCGCAATTATGCGGATGCGGGCAATTGCATAATTTTCTCATCGCACGCGCTCATCACCGTCGCAAAGATGTGCGACCGAGTGGTTTTGCTGCATACAGGCTGCCAGTTGGACGAGCTCAACATCAAGCGCATCATGACGGTGGACCCCACTTTTGACTTTGAGGAGTATTTCTTAAAACATGAAAGACAAGATTAATTTCAAGCAAGTGGGTACTCTGCTTCGCAAGAGCGCTCAAGAACATAGCTCCGCCTACAAGAAGGGCAACTTCGACGCCTTCGGATTTATCATCCGCTGGGCGCTCGTCGTTGTGTTTTTGGCGATGTTCGTGATATTTTTCGGCAGGTTCACCAACATCTATCTCGCCGTCAAGACGGGCGGTGCGTTGCGGCCTCAAACGCGCATGTACGAGCTGTTGTCCATGGTCTACACGCTCATTTTGGTGTTTTTGGTAATTAGCAGCGTGAGTCAAATAGACCGTCAATTTTTCGACGCGGACGATATGAAGTTGCTCGTCGGGATGCCGCTTGGCGCAAGCACAGTGTTCATTGCAAAGCTTATATCCATATATTTCAGTCAGTTTGTGATAAGCGCCGCATGTGTGCTTGTCGTCAATATCGTCGTGGCGGCGCAAGTGGCGCAGGGGACGCTGTTCTACCTTATGACGGCAGTATTCTGTTTCGTGTTGCCGCTCATATCCATCGCCATAGGCGCGTTGGTAGCAATGCCTTTCCACGCCGTAAAGCAGTTCCTCAAAAACCGATTCGTGCTTTATTTCATCGTCATCACGGTGCTTTTGGCAGCGGGCTTTTATCTGTACTCCGTCGTGCTCAACGCGGTGAGAGATATGCTGCTTGGCGATTCGCTCAAGTTCTTCTTCAATCAACGCGTAATGAATTTTTTACAGGCGCTCACGAAATATCTGTATCCCGCGGTGTGGTGTGCCGACATCCTTATGGGCAACAACCTCCTCGAAGCGGGCTTGGGGCTTTGGGGGCTTGTACTTGGCTGCCTTGCGGTCTCTTTGCTCGTCATCCATCGCTTGATGCTGTGGGTGATGCAGTCGCGTATCGCGGGCGACGTCAATTTCTTGAGACGCAAGCAGACCATAGCGCCCAGACGCAACTCGTTTTTCTCTCTTATGCAGAAGGACTTTTTGCTGATATTCCGCACCGCGTCCTACACATTCAGCTATTTCAGCGTGGGCATCATTATGCCGCTCATGGTGTATTTCTGCATGACGATAGGCTCTTCGATCGTTGAAAAGCTCATAGGCATGAATTGCAATCTTGAGATAGCGGTATTCCTCACGCTGATGTTCGGCTCGCTCACCAACGTGTTCTGTTCCACAAATATAAGCCGAGACGGCGAGATGTTCTTTTCCGTCAAGGCGTATCCTTTGGGATATAAAAAGGTCTTTTTCAGCAAGGTAGTGCTGTGTATGGCGGTAGCGGCGGTCTCGCAAATAATTTCCGCAGTGCTCCTTGCCTCGTTCGGATACGTAACGTGGTTGCAAGCGTTGTTCGTCCTGCTGGGCGGGCTACTTTGCGGTTTCGCTCAGATATGCTTTGCAACGCGCTACGATTTTAATCACGCAAAGTTTTCCACCGAGGAGGACGGCGAGATCAAGGAATCGGGCAATACGGTGTCCGTCATTATGGTCGTGGGTATGCTGTCCTCTTTCCTGATCGGCGGCAGCGTGCTCCTCATACGCTTGCTGTTTGCCTTGCGCCTTGTCGCGGGGTTTGAATATCTCACCTATCTCATCGTAGGCATAGTTTCCGCCGTCATCGCGGTATTGAGCTATCTATATCTCATAAGGAAACTTGGCGTCAAGTATCATGAATTCAGCGGAGGTGGCGGGCTATGAGAAAAAACATGATCGCATTGATGTTGCTTTTGCCCATACTGTTCGTGCTTATTGTGTACGGCGCGGTCAATGTGTCCAGCCTCAACGTCAATATTTCCGTCAACGGCATTGAAATAATGGAGCGCTATCCCAACGACACTATCAGCATAGACCTTGCCAACTATGACGACAGCTATGAGATAACTCCCGTCGTAACTCCAAACAACGCGTCAAATCCCGCGTTTGAGTACCGCTATGAGCTCATCAGCGGCTCTATATCTGCGGAAGAAGCGGCGGCGGGCGGCGTAGTGGAAGTCAAGAGAAGCTACGCGGGCGACCGCTCTGACCGCATTGTGGCAAACGGAGTCGGCACGGTACGCGTAGTTGCGGTCAGCAAAGATGGCTCTTATGAGGACAGCATCACGGTCATCGTCGGCTCGTCCAAACCGTACGCGCTGGATTTTGCCATGTACAACGACGCGCTGAGCAAAGAGGACTTGTTGACACCCTTAGGCGACGGCTATACGGCGAATGTAGAGACGGGCAATTACGGTTATGACGTCAAGCTCAAGCCAAACACACACATCAGCCCGATCTTCAACATCACAAAGGGTTTTGCCGCAACCGATCCCGCACGCGGAAGTATAGTCCTGCCATTTACGGGGGATGCAGGTTTTGACGTCGTGATCCCGGGCGGAGTCAACGGCGAACTGATAAGGCATGTCGAACTTAACGTTTCAAATCCCGATCCGACAGAGGACGACATATCTATAAACGGCAGCACGGCAAACAACAACACGGTACGTTTCGATACTCTCTCCGGTGTCGCGGAGTTTTATGTACAATCTCCCGAAGAGCCCGATGTACATTTGTTCGGAAGCGAAGACGATGAGGTCGTTGTCGAGGTCAAGAAGATAGCGGGCGTAGAAAACGGCTATAAGGTCATCGCAAGGATATCTGGCGCTCGCGAGGGGGACAGCTTTCGCTTTGAGGTCGCCGCGGGCAGTGCGCGCAAAGTCGTCAACGTAAACGCGGTGGACTTTGACTTTACTATTCGTTCGGACATGCCCAATTTTGACATTTTGAACGGCACCAATATACTGCTCGGCACGGAGATATCTTTCTATGCAGTGCCTATCGAGGTGTCCTCGGGCGTGGAATACAAGTGGGACTTCATCAACCTCGGCGACGAAACGACGATGGATCACACGCTAAACGAGGACGGATCCGTTTGCTCTATTACGGCTCACTCGCGCGATAAATTCATCTTGATAGTAGAGGCATATCGCAATGGCGAGCCCATTCCCAATATCGACGCCAAGGAAGTCGAAGTTGAAGTCATCAACAATGTTATCGGCGCGACGAGCGTGGATACAAACGTCGGGCTTGCCAAGAGTTTGGCTGTACCCGGGCACAAATACGAAGGCACAAACAAGGTCGACAACCTGTACGCCGTGCCTATCAACGCCCACAGCCCCGCGGGAGCGCTCTCGGACGGAGTCAACGACTTCGACTATACGCTCAGCGACAACACTATCGCGCGTATTGCAAAGGATGAAGAGGGAGAGGTCCTCATCGATGAAGAAAACGATTGTATCTTCCTTGAGATAGTCGGCAAAGGGCTTGTGACTCTTACCGCGGCTTGGAAGGGCAACGCCGATTGGCGAGACGACGACCCGTACGAACTTCGCGTCCCTCTCACAGTGGACAACGAAGCGGTAGAGGTCACAACGAGCGCGCAACTGTTTGCCGAGGCTGAAGCCGGCGCCCCGATAGTTCTCGGCGCGGATATCACGCTGGGAACAAATGACGACGGCTCGCCCCTTTCTCTTGAACAGCGTAACGGCATGCTCAAGCGTATGAAGTCTACCTACAATATCGAGTATTACAAGGACCTCGGCGGAGAAAGCGAAGCTTACGTCAACTATGTTGTGGAGTTCAAAAACGACGTTTATGGCAACGGTCACTCCGTCAGCGGCGAATATTTTGCTCACGCAGTGGATGATACGGAAACACCGTTGATGTTCAAGGGGCCGCTTTATCTTGTCAATCTGGGCGGAATGGCGTCGGTGGCGGCGCAAGACAACATAGTATTTCTTTGCCGTACGGACGGCGTGACCATCTTCAACGCCACGCTCTTGGGCTGTGACGACAGCTCGCGTACCGATCCCGATACGGGCATGGACGACCTTACAAGGTTGGAGTATGTCGGTACTGTGCTTGAGATAAATGCCGACATCGATCTTCTCAATTGCCGCGTGCGTAACGGCAGGAATGTCGTCCGCATCTACGGAGGCAACCGCGACGGCAGCCGTTACTTTGTGGACGCACTGTCTCAAAGCACCGTCACCTCTCAAGATAGGGCAGTGGTGCACATCGAAGGCTGCGTACTCTCGCACAGTCGTGAATTTGTGTTGAAGATAGGCACGAACCGCGCGCTGCGTTCGGGAGCGTCTCCCAACAGAGAACCCAGATTCACCGACCGTAATGCCAACTATTACGACAAACAGGGCAACGTCTATCTCAACGACGATTATTTTTACAACAGTTACGTCATGACTGACGTAACGCTGGCAGACAGCGTCCTCGAAAAGAGCGGCTTGTTCTGCGTCGGCCTTGAAACCAACTTCGCGGGCGAGATGCTTTGCCCGGACAGCAGATTCGCCGGCGGCGATTACGGAGATCTGTTGGCGGGCTGGAACCACGTCGGCGGCACATCCTTCCCGGCGATATTGAGGCTTGAGGGCGACGTGCGAATGTATGATTGGAAGGATCTCGCCAACGTCAACAGCGACACGCTCATCAAGTCGGATATCGGCGGCAATACGGGTGGATTCCAACTCAAGCTCGACCTCGCGACGATGATAGACTATATGAGCGCCACGCAACCCGATAAAGTAGGCTCTATAGTGGAGGCGGACAACGACAGCAAATTCGTTCACGGCGGTATAGCGTTGTACGGCGGTGGCAGAAACTATTCGCAAGTCGATATATCCGGCTTGAGCGACGCCCGCAAGAACGGACTCAAAGAATTTACTATCAATATATCCGATCTCAAAGGTGCGGACGGCGACGCGGGAGTTGTGGCACAATATCTGCCTCTCGCCGCGGGCACTCGTGACTTCCGTTTCTTTATGTACGAGAGCACAAGCGCCAACGATCGCGCGTGGCAGGCTAACGCCAACTACGACATCCCCGCGGTACTTTTCAGATGAACTCATTTTTGCAAAAAGGCTTCCTTCGGGAAGCCTTTTCTTTTGCCGCAAATGCATTACGCGCGTTTAAATATACGAAAGGAAAAGCCGCGAAATATTAATATGATTTCGCAAAACAGGGGCATCGTTACGCGCTTTTCAAAATTGCCGTTTATATGTTGATTTTTCATTACAGGCAGTTTATATGCGCGAAATGAGCACATAAAATCGTTATTTCACAATATTATTCAGACAAAGTTTTCAATATTTAACATTAAAAAAGATATTGCCCCGCGTTTGCGAGGCAATTTTGTGTTTTTGCGATACTTATGCTATGCGCACTACGGTGAGGTAAGCGTCCGAGAGAGTGACGGATTCTGCCGTCACGTTGTATATGCTCAGAGGCGTGGGCCCTGCCGCTGTGTACAAAATAGTCCTGCTCACGCTACCGGGAGCTGTCGCGCCCGCCGTGTCCGTCGCCGTCGAGTTCGTGACGGGTGCGCCCGATTCATACAGCTGTATTGCTATGCCCGTGCCCGTGTCGTTTGTGCCGCTCATGCCGTAGCTCACCAGATAGGTGCCTGCGGGGACGGTGATAGCGTTTGTCGCGAAGGTCAAGCTCGTGCCCGCGGGAGCCGCGCCCTGTACCAAAGGTATCTCTGTAGTGGCGGCCACCGTTTGAGCTCCGTTTGCAGCGGACATAGAGTCTGTCGTGACGGGAGCGGGCAAACCGAAAGTGAAGTCAAACACCGTCGCTGTGCTAGGGCCGCTCGCCGTGACGTCCACGGTAGGAGTAGAGCCGACGGGCAGGGTAGTGACCTCCGCGGTAGGAGTGCCAAATCCCGCCGCTGCGCCCGCAGGACCTGTCTCGCCCGCCGCGCCCGCGGGTCCTGCAGGTCCTTGCGGACCCACCGCGCCCGTCGCCGTCGTGTTTTATGGGTTGGATTTATTTTGTTTTTCTGAATGTTTCAAGACTTTCGTCCGAAAGAAACTTATAATAGATATTGATTTCACGCTCTCCGGTCTTGGTTTTTTCGCCCACCGTTATGTGGTCGATAAGCTCTCCACACATCTCGCGCGTCAGACTTTCGCATGCGCCGTAACGTTTCAATTTTTTGACATACTCTTCGGCGGCGTCATCGTCTTTGCACATCATTGAAAGCCGTTTTTCAATTTCGTTTTTCGCTTTCAAAATCGTTTCTCTTTCCGACTTGTACTTGTCGCAAAGACTTGAAAGTACGCTTTCGGGCAAATTGCCCAAGACCTTCGCTTCAAACGCAGATTGCAGGAGTTTATCAATTTCCGCAAGCCTCGTTTGATATGCTCTCAGTTGCTTCTCATCGGAATCCCTGTTTTGTTCGCTCCGCTTCGACATCTCGCGCAAAAATCGTTCTTTGACTTTTTCTTCGTCTATCGCGATGTTTGCAGAGAGCGACCTTAAATCATCCAAAACCAACTGTTCAAGTGCCTTTTCGGTGATATGGTGAGAAGTGCAATACTTCTTTCCAAGATCGACGTAGGTTCGGCAGATGAAGCAAGTATGCGCTTCCTTCGCGGTTTTGAGTTTGAGCTTTTTGCCGCAATCGGGGCAGATTACATATCCCGACAATGCGTGGACTTTTCCCGATTTGTCCGCTCTCCCGCGCGGCGACGCATATGTCGCCTGCACTTTGTCCCAAACTTCCTTTGAAACGATCGGTTCATGCGAATTTTCGGTCACGATCCACTCGCTTTCGGGCACGTTTACGATCCTATGGTTTTTGTAGGATATGCGCGTCGTCTTGTGCTGTATGGTGCTGCCGAGATAGGTCGGGTTGGACAATATCCAACGCACCGTGCGCGGCACCCAGTACGGGGAACAATCGCGCTCCCATTTGTTGCCGTCCAATCGCGTATAGTACGTGGCGGGATTCGGGATGCCCTCGGAAGAGAGTATCTGCGCTATCGTCCGCGCCGAGTTGCCTTGCAGCCTGAGATCGTAGATGCGCCGTACAACTTTTGCCGCCTCTTCGTCTATTACGGCGGTGCGCTTGTCGTCGGTGCCCGCCTTGTAGCCGTAAGGGTAGTTCCAATTTGTGTACTTGCCCGCGCGCTGACTCGCCTCGAAAACCGCTCGTATCTTCCTGCTCGTATTCGCGGCATGCCATTCGTTGAACACGTTCATGATGGGCATCATGTCCATCGCCGTAGAGCCTCTGTCCGCCGTGTCCACATTGTCATTCAGGGCAATGAAGCGTATCCCGTAGGCAGGGAAGATGTAGTCGATGTATTGCCCGACCTGAATGTAGTTGCGCCCGAAACGCGACAGGTCTTTGACGATTATTGTGTCAATTCTGCCTGTCTGCGCGTCCGCAAGAAGCCGCTTTACACCCGGTCTGTCGAAATTCGTCCCCGAATATCCGTCGTCAACGTACTCGTCTACGACCGTGCCGCCGTTGTCCTCGACGTACTTTGTGAGGATGATGCGCTGATGCTCGATGGACATAGATTCGCTCGCCTTTTCGTCGTCGCGGCTGAGCCTCATGTAAATTCCGATTTTATTAAGTTGTGTTTGCTTTGACATTTGACCTCCTTTTAGAGTCAAAGCAAAGAAGTTATAGCATGTCTATTATGCCATAACGCTCGTGACTTTGCAAGAAATTTGTATTTTGTGTCCGTCATAAGCCCATTTCTCTGCCTGCGCGCCGCTCGGCAAGCCCAATAAGCAACTCGCCCAAATCTTTGTCCCCGACAAAATGCCTTATGACAAGAAACCGTTTTCCGCCGACCTCGCACTTTCTGCGAGAGGTAGGGAAATCCTCATTGATATTTTTGCTTTTATCTTCTTTTTTGTCCGTAGTTCTGCCCCCTGATTTAATTCAACTTTACTTTATACATATGATTTTTCTATTCGTTCCTGTGCGTACCCGTCACTTGCCCTCGTTCCAACGGGACGAGCGGGCAGGCGCAGTTGCCGCGGAAGCGGCTTGCTGTTCTTTCTCATGTTCCGCCTTCATTTCTTCTTCGATCTCACGCAGGCGGTTATGATAGCTTTCCGTCGTGGGGATAAATGTGTCCGTAACCGACGAGAACAGTCCGCCCATGATGCCGCGCACTTTCCGCGCCGAAATTGCAAGGCGGCGTTTTAAGGCCTTGTCGTTCGTCTTGTATTTCCGCTTGGGATTGCGCTTGTAAGTCTGCTCCTGTATCCACTTCGCCCGTTGGAGAACAATATTGCCGAGCCGCCGCTTATAGTCCCATCTGAGCCGTTCTATCGTTTCAATATTCTTCACACCATCTGTGTCTGCGGCATCTTCCTTGTATTTTTTGAAAATATCATCCCATCTTTTTCGCGCCTTATAGTAGTTTCCCATAATCGCTTGCAGGGCTTTCTCCTTCTCGTCAAGTTCCCTTTGAAACGCGCTGTT
>CANRBM010000038.1 GCA_947628855.1 uncultured Clostridia bacterium
TTTATGCGAAGGGCTGAAAGTCGGAGTTATGCGCAGCCTGTACGCGAGTAATGCGGCAGGCGTAGTTTTGTACGAGGCGGCCCGTCAAAGGCACAACTGAACTTTATGCGAAGGGCTGAAATTCGGAGTTATGCGCAGCCTGTACGCGAGTAATGCGGCAGGCGTGGTATTGTACGAGGCGGCCCGCCAAAGGCATAACTGAGACGATATTCAGATAAGGCGAGACAAAGGAGACAAGGCAATGGACGAGAGAGAGGTATTGCAAGGGAACAAGGACGCTTCCGAGGAGAGAGTGTCGGAGCTCTTGTCCGAGGCGCAAGCGGGGAGCGCGGACGCCGAGGCGGAGCTTTTCCGCATATATTCGCGGCTTGTAAAGACTGTAGCTTTTCCATATTATATCGCCTCCGAAACGCTTGACAGCGAGGACATAGTGCAGGCGGGCATGATAGGGCTGCTCAAAGCGGTGCGCACTTTCGACTCGGATGGAGGCGCGAAGTTTGAGACGTATGCCTCCCGCTGCATAAAGAACGCCATAATAGACGAGATCCGCCACTCTCCCGAGCCCACACTTCCCATCGACCCGGAGTATGAGGCGAAGTCCGATTCTCAGCTTACGGAGCTCGCCGAGGCGATAACTACCGTACTCACGCCCATGGAGAGGCAGGTGCTCAAACTCCGCTTGAGCGCTATGAGTTATAAAGAGATCGCCGCCGAGCTGGGCATACAAAAGAAGAGGGTGGACAATCTCATAGTATCCGCAAAGCAAAAGCTCAAGAAGTTTTTAAACGGCTGAAAAAGCCCGGTTTTGCTTTGTCGCGGGCACGCTCGCGCGGGGCGTTTTTACGATTATCGCAAGCATATCATTTGTCCGCGGCGCAAAAAATCCGAAAAATGTATGTGCGCGCGTGTTGACAGTCGCAGGATTTGATACTATAATAAATTATAATATGTTGACTGTCAGGTTTGAAACGGATGAGGCATGCGAGGCGGCGTACAAAGCGCTCGGGATACGGGAAGCTCCCGTCGGGTCCAACTTCGTCATGTATGACGAGGCGACGCCCGTCGCGCTCATGCGCACGCACATCCGACTTGACGGCTCTCCCACCCTTTGCATAGACCGTCTCGAGTTCGCGGACGGCGTAGAGGACGGGGACAAAAAATTCTTTTTGCACGCTATGTTCTTCAAATTTCGCGAGGGTACGCCGATCATGATAGAGGCTGCCGCCGACGAGAGGCTGATACCCTTCGGATTTGAGGAAAAAGATGGCAAGATGCGGCTGTATTCGGGGGAAATAGATCTTTACTACAACTGCGGAGGCAAGACTGAATGGAAGTGAAAAACTTCATAGAAGATTTCATAGACGAGGATATAGCGGCCGGCAAGGCGAGCGAGATAGTCACGCGTTTCCCGCCCGAGCCAAACGGATATTTGCATATAGGACACGCAAAGGCGTTGTGCATAAATTTCGGCGTCAAGGAGAAGTATCACGGCAGGTGCAATCTGCGCTTTGACGACACCAATCCCGCCAAAGAGGACGTCGAGTATATGGAGTCCATCAAGCGAGACATCAAGTGGCTCGGGTTTGAGTGGGACGGACTGTACAACGCGAGCGACTATTTTCCGATCATGTACGATTGCGCCGTCAAGCTGATAAAAGAGGGCAAGGCGTACGTGTGCGACTTGAGCGCGGAGGAGATAAGCGCGACGAGGGGAAGTTTCGGCGTCCCCGGCACGGAGAGCCCGTACAGAAATCGCTCCGTAGAGGAAAATCTCGACCTCTTCGAGAGGATGAAAAACGGCGAATTTGCGGACGGCGAGAAGGTGCTCAGGGCAAAGATAGACATGTCCTCTCCCAACATCAATATGCGCGACCCCGTCATATATCGCATCTGCCACGCGACGCATCCGCACACGGGAGACAAGTGGTGCATATATCCTATGTACGACTTCGCGCACCCCATAGAGGACGCGGTGGAGGGCGTCACGCACTCCCTTTGCTCGTTGGAGTTTGAAAATCACCGCCCCCTTTACGATTGGGTGACGACGAATTGCGGTTTCGACCCGCGCCCGAGGCAGATTGAATTTGCAAGGCTGAATCTGACTCACGCCGTGATGAGCAAACGTTTCATCAAAAAGCTCGTGGACGAGGGCACAGTGTGGGGCTGGGACGATCCGCGGCTGCTCACTTTGAGCGGCATAAGGGAGAGAGGCTACACTCCCGAGGCGATAAAGGACTTCTGCGCAAGAGTTGGCGTCGCAAAGGCGGACAGTATCGTTGACATCGCCATGTTGGAGCATTGCGTGAGGGAGGATCTCAACAATAAGGCGCAACGCGCCATGGTCGTGACAAAGCCTCTAAAACTCATCATAGACAACTATCCCGTCGGCAAGACGGAGATCATGCAGATAGAAAACAATCCGCAGACGGAGGGCGCGGGCACGCACGGAGTCCCCTTCTCGAGAGAGCTTTATATCGAGCAAGACGACTTCTCCCTTGACCCGCCTCCCAAATATTTCCGCTTGAAGCCGGACGGCATCGTGAGGCTGAAAGGCGCCTATGTCATCAAGTATGCGGGCTGCGAGCAGGATGAGGACGGCAATGTCGTCGCCGTACACGCCGAGTATCTTGAGGGCACGCGTTCGGGCGAAGAGGGCGCGAACATCAAGGTCAAGGGAACGATACATTGGGTGGACGCAAGCGACTGCGCCGACGTCACTCTCAACATGTTCGACTATCTCATTTCGGACGGCGACGGGGATTATATGGACAGGCTCAACAAAAATTCTCTCACCGTGCTGCACGGCAAGGCGGAGAGGCTTGTTGCCGATGCGCCCGTACACACAAGGTTTCAATTCTTGAGAGAGGGCTACTTCATCAAGAGGAATGAAAATAACGAATTTAACAGTATAGTATCCTTGAAAGACAGTTTCAAGGCGATATAGGTGGTATATGTTTGTTTGCAAGATCTGCTCGACAGAAGTCAAACCGGGGCAGGCGTTCTGCCCGACATGCGGCGCCGACGTTGTGGAAAACTATGAGACGATATGCTCAGTCTGCGGTTCCAAAAACGTAGGTGGCAGCCGCTATTGCGCGAGATGCGGCGGCATCCTTGAAATTATGAGGAAGCCTGTTTGCGACGTATGCGGCATGAAAAATCTGCCCGGCGCGCAATATTGCGTAGGATGCGGCGCTCCTTTGCATGTGCACAGCGAGACGCACTCCGACGCCGATATGATAGACGCGCGCAAGGCGAAGCTGAAGGTGGACAGCATAATGCGCGACCGTATGGCGGCTTGCGACAGGGAGATCGCCGAAAAGCGCGCCAAAGCGGACGAGGACAGGGAAGCCGCGCTCGCTCAAGTGGAAAAACAGCGCGTCGATATGGAGGCGGACTACCATGCGCGAGTCAAGAGGATTGACAGATACAAAGCCAAACTTGAAGAATTCGGCAGCGAGGACGTTGCGGAACTTCAGACTCTTTCAAAGGCGCTAAGGGAGTTTGCCGTGTATTATGCGGATCCGTATTCCCGCCTTGACGAGGACGAGATAGACGGCGACACCTATGTCTGTCCCGCTTGTGGCACGGTCAATCCTCCAAACGCGACTGCATGCACGAATTGCGGCCGCAACAGGGCGAGGGCGCTCTTGTTGCTTGCGAAAAACAAGATAAAGCAAAGCCCTCCCGTAAAGCGCAAGCGCAGGGTCATAGACCCTCCCGACGAGAAGCTCAGAAACGAGCCTTTCCCCACTCTCGAGGAGTTTGAGGAGGAGAATGCGGCAGGCGCTCCTCCCGCGTCGGCGGAGCTCAAGGAGGCGCCCGCGGACTTTTCGGGACACGCGCCTTATGCGTATCCCTATCCGCCGTACCCGCCCTATCCGCCCTATCCATATCCGTATGCGGCTCCCGCGCCTCAACAGGCTGTCGGCGGAGGCGCTCCCGCGTATTTGGTAGGCGCGGACGGCAAACCCTATCAGATGCCTCCCATCGTACAGCCCGTCGCATTTGTGCCTTACGTCACGCAGGAGCAACCGCTTATGCAATATTCTCCCAATGTGGACGAGAAAAATCGCCCCGTAGGGACGCCGCACCCCGACAAAAAGTGAGAGGGACGGGACAAAATAATGCGAATGGGATGAGATATCCCGCAAAAAGCGATATTTTACAAGCAAATATGCGCAAATAAAGGTTTGATATGGCAGAGAAAACAAAAAGAAATCGCTCCGTTGACGACGCGGGCATAAGACTTGCTCCCGCTCCCCTGCATGGGGAGGGTTCTGTCTCCATGCCCTCGGTCAAGCAGAAGTTCGTCATTTCTCCCGAGCTCAAGATAGACGCCCCGACGGATGAAGCGCCGAAGACGGCGACAGTCAGTACGGAGCACGATTTTCAGCCCAAGAAAAAGGACGTTTCCAAAAAGTGGAAGAGACGCCGCAGGAGCAAGAATCTTGCGCTCGGCATCGTTATGCTTTTGCTTTCGAGCGTGATTTTGTTGCAATACATACTCGGCGCGCTAGACGGCGTCGCGGACAAGGTGAACATCGTGCACTTCGTACTTGTCCCGAAGGAGCTCGGCGCGCTCAACAACATCGTCGAGACGATAAAGACGAGCATAAGTTCGGGCTGGAGCTCTAAAGCGGCAAAGGACGCGTGGATACATTGCGTGCCCAGCCTCTTGCTTACGGTGGGACTTGTCGCGGTGTTCACAAATCTGATAAGGTCGCTCACGGGGCTATTCGGCGCCATTAAGCCGCGCAAATATCTCCCCTCAGCGCTCGTCTATCTGTTTTCGGCGCTTGCCGTCCTCATCATATATCTCGTTGGCGCGCCTTCATTGGGCGTAGCAAGGATAAATTTTGTTACAGACGTCATCAAAGGATATCAAACAAGCGAGCTTTTCGGCATTTTGGTATTCGCCCTCGGATACTTTATCGTATCCGTCGTATGCACTTGGATATCTTCCGAGAAATACGGATATTTGAAATAAAACCTGCGCGATATCGCAAGGAGTTAATATGGCAAAGAAAGAACGTAATCTGATCGAAACAGCGCCTCAGGCGCAAGAGCTCGGCGTCGAAGAAGAATCCCTTCTCGAGGCGGAGGCGTACACCTCGCCGCAACCCGATTCGGGCTCGGACGTCACAGTACTCAAACCCGTCGGAACGGGCGGTCCCGTCCCCATCGTCTCGCCGAAGCACAACACCATCCAGTTGCAGCCGATAATCGTGCCTCTTGCGGTCGTACCTTATATGACGCAGGACAGCTCGGTGTTGCGCACAGACGTCAAGACTCAGCAGTCTGCCTACGCCTATGACGAGGGCGAAGCGGCACAGTTCAAGGCGGTCGAGAAAGAGAAGGAGGTCAAGAAACAGCGCACGGGCGCAAGGCTGTTCGCATTCATATCGTTGTTGTTTGCGGCGCTCACCACCCTCCCGTTCATTCTCTCCTACTTCGATATCAGCGTCGGGAGAGTAAATTTTGCGGATTTCAACACCATCGCGCTCATCGCGAGTTGGGTGGACAAGACGCAGAAGTTCTCCTTTACGCCTATATGGAACATTCTTGGGCTCGTCGTTATGGCAATGGTGATGCTGTCCGTATTGCTGACGTTCATAGGTCTGCTGATAGGCAAATATCCCAAGCCTCTACTCTGCATATGTGAGTTTGTCGCTATGGGCTGCCTCGTAGCGGGGCTTGTCCTTGATCTCGTCAAAGATAAATTCGTATTTGGCGACAGGATCATCTTCATCGTAGTGCTTGCGCTCACGGTGATAGCGTTCATACTTTCCGTAATATTCTCCGCGACGATCAACAGGCGCGAGGATAAGGCGGAGGAAAGAGACAGCGAAATTTGAAATTTACGCGACGTGTATACGTTGTGATGAGCGGGGCAGTGCCTCGCTCATTTGAAAAAAATGTCTTTAAAACTTGTGTCTTTGTCAAGTGGCAGCAAAGGCAATGCCACGCTCATACAGTCCGAAAACACGGCGATCTTGCTCGACGCGGGCATTACGTTTGCGCGCATACGCGACTGTCTCAAGGAGTTTTCGCTCACGCCGTCCATGCTTGCGGGCGTCGTTGTCACGCACGAGCATGACGATCATATCCGCTCTTTGCCCGCGCTCGAGATGTACGCGCCCGTCTACGCTCATCCTCTCACGCTCGAGGCGATACGCATGAGGGAGGGCTGCGTCGCAAATGTCGCGAGCGTTCCGGACTATGAAAACGGTTTCGAGATAGGGGACATCAAAGTGATACCCTTTCGCATACCCCACGACGCGGCGTATCCGCTCGCATACAGTTTCGAGTGCGGCGGCGCGCGTATGAGTGTCGCTACGGACATAGGCGTCCCCACGGTGGGCTTGCTCAAAAACATCAAAGACAGCGAGGTAGTATTGCTCGAGGCAAATCACGACGTAGAGATGCTCCGCACGGGAGGCTATCCCGCGAGGCTGAAGGCGCGCATACTCTCGGACAGAGGGCACCTCAGCAACGACGCGGCGGGCAGAGTGGCGAGATTGCTTTCGGGGCAGAGCAAGGTGAAGCGCCTCATTTTGGGGCATATAAGCGAAAACAACAACACCGAGGAGTTGGCATACTCCACTGTGCGCGCGGCTTTGGACGAGGTCGAGGACGGGACGATACGGCTCTCCCTCGCGCATCAAGGCGCGCGAAGCGAGGTATTTGAGATATTATGAAAAGGACGATACAGGCGGCTGAGAGCGCGTCGGTCTACATGTTGGCGGTTTGCGTGGGGAGCGTATTTTCGCTCTTCCTATCGCTTGCGCTCTCGCGCGTCAGCGCGGGCTTTGACGGGATGTCCGTGTACAGCTGGGTCGCGTACGCTCTCATGCAGGTCGCGTTTATAGGCACGGTGCTTGTTTTCGGACGTTTGCGCAAGTGGGACTTCAAGCAAGTTTTGCGCCTCAAAAAGCCATTAAATTGGTGGCAGCTTGCGCTCACTCCTCTCATAGCGATCGCCGCAGTACTTGCGTTTTTGCCTCTTGCGAATTTGTGGAGCGCTTTTTTGAACGTAATAGGATATCGCGGCGCGGGCGCGTCTATGCCGTATTACTCGAACGCGGGCGTGTATATCCTCTCCCTCTTGCTCATGGCGGCGCTGCCCGCGGTAGGGGAGGAACTCCTCATGCGCGGGGGCGTTTTTTCTGGACTGTCCACAAAAAACGTATGGTTCGGAGTACTCATCTCCGCGCTGCTCTTCAGCCTCATGCATGCAAATCCATTGCAGACGGTACACCAATTCGGGCTTGGAGTAGTGCTTGCGCTCACCGTAGCGCTCACGGGCTCCGTATTTGCCGCATGCCTCGTGCACTTTTTCAACAACTTCATCTCCATCACAGTGACGGCGTACCTGCCCGAGGTTGATGTGTGGTATGTGCGCCTCGGCGCGTACAATTGGCTTACGGGCGCCGCCAGCACGCTGCTTGGCATATTTTTGCTCATCGTGCTCTTCTATGCGCTCTATCGTCTGGGAGAGGACAAACGCTCAAGCAAGGTCGTAGGCCGCATAGACTATGATTCGTTTTCCATATATTCCATAGATGAAAGCAAAAAATCTGACCCATGTATCGATTTTTTCAAATTTTTCGCTTCGCTCTTCACAAAATCGGGGCTAAAACGCGTCACGTCCGAGCTTACGAGGCGCAACGGGGTACAGCTTGTCAACTCCAAAGCGTTTCTTGAAAGCATGGGACAGGATATCCCCGCGGGCAAGCTCTTGCTCGGCGTATGGATAGCCATAGGGCTTATGGGCGTGTATTGGCTGTACGCGTTCATCGTGGGGCTTGTATGAGCAGGCGGTTCAAGGTAGGCATAATATATTTCGGCGTGGTGCTGATGACCCTGTTACTTCGCGTCTCGTCCGCGCTCGACGTCTATTCCGCGCTCGGCATAGAGGACTCCGACGCATTTTTCACTTGCATAGTCCAGCTTTTGATATTCGGCGCAATGAGCGTCTCGTTGTATCTTCTCACCGTCACGCGCAGCGAGGGCGGCGGGATAAAAACGTTTGCACGAGAGTTCGGATTCAAAAAACTTAAGGGGCGCACCCTGCTTTTGACTTTTGTGCTCACATTCTGCATGATAGTCATCGCGTCCGCGTTCTCGTACGTGTGGCAGTACGCGCTCGTGCTCATAGGTTTCACGCACGTTTCCTCGCCTACGGACTACTCGAGCGTCGCCATACTTTTCAAGGAACTCGCTTTGACCGCGCTACTACCCGGCATATTCGAGGAGGTCGCGCACCGCGGGCTTATATACGCGGGCTACAAGGAAACGGGCTGGAAATTCGTCCTGGTCTCCGCGCTCTTTTTCAGTCTCATGCACCAAAACATAGTGCAGACGGGCTACACCTTCCTCGACGGCGCCGTTATCGCGCTTGCGATGTACTACACGGGCTCCATTTTCCCGGGCATGATAATGCACATAGTCAACAACGCGTGGTCCGTCTTTGAGGGTTATGTCGCCCAAAACGGCGGCGTATTCGATTTTATCAACGTCATAGACAAGTTTTTGTCCTCGTCGGGGGCGGGGGTCGCGGTCAGCATAGTCGCGGTATTGGTATGCGCGGGGCTCGCCGTGCTCGTGCTCTTTTTCATGCGCAAGGACGCCGTTAAGTCGGGCGTCATAAAGGACGTGCCTTTCTATTCGCCGTCCGAAGATGTGCCCGCGGAGGGCGTGGGCGCGCTCGTCAAGCCGCTCAAAGAGGACATACCCTTCATCGTCACCGTTATAGTAGGCGTTTTTGCGACGCTGTTCAGCTTTATATGGGGGATGATGAGATGAAAATTTACGTCGTCGCGATAGGCAAGATCAAGGAGAGCTACATCTCTCAAGCGATAGACGAGTACGTCAAACGCTGCTCGCGCTTTGCCAAAGTCTGCGTAGTGGAGCTCCCCGAGGCGCCCGCGTCCAAATCCCCCGAGGAGATAAAGCGCATAGAGAGCGAGGCGCTCCTCTCCCATGTCAAGGGCGACCTCATCGCGCTGGACAAGGGCGGCAAGCTTTTGTCGAGTGAGGAGATAGCCTCGTTCATAGACGGCGAGGGGACGAGCGGCGTGAGCGAGCTCACCTTTGTCATAGGCGGCAGTTTCGGGCTTACGGATGAGGTTTTGAAGCGCGCAAAACTCGTGCTCTCATTTGGCAGGGTCACGTTTGCGCACCAGCTGTTCAGGGCGGTACTGCTCGAGCAGATATACCGCGCGCTCACGATAAACGCGGGACTTCCGTATCACAAATGATGAAATATCCAAGCTTGTTTGCGGCAAAATTATCCGCCGTAAATTGCAAAACACAGACTTTAACATGTCGATTTAAAGCGTTAAAGTGCGGAGTTTGTTATGTATGAACAAAAATTTATGTTGCGTGCAATAGAACTTGCAAAGGAGTGTGCCGCTTTTGACGAAGTGCCCATAGGCGCGGTCGTCGTCAAGGACGGGCACGTCATCGCCGAAAGCGGCAACCTCAAGGAGAGGCAGCTCAACGCCGTCTGTCATGCGGAGATAGTCGCGCTGTCCGCTGCGGCGAAGGCGGTGGGGAATTGGTGGCTTGAGGGCTGCGAAGTCTACGTTACGTTGGAGCCCTGTCCCATGTGCGCGGGGGCGATGATAAACGCGCGCATAGACGCCCTCTACTTTGGCGCGTATGACAAAAAAGCGGGCGCTTGCGGCTCCAAAGTAAACTTGCTCGAGGCGGGACTTTTCAACCACGACATAGCTGTAAGCGGCGGCCATATGCAGGAAGAATGCGCCTCCCTCCTCTCTGCCTTTTTTTCCCGCAAACGCAAAAGATAAAATAATTATTGAAACTATGCTCAAAAAAATGTATAATTAAGTTATGGTTGCAATGATCGCAATAATAAGGAGGGAAATTTATGATCAAGAAATCGAAGGTTGTATTGATGCTCGCGTGTGTCATGACAGTGGTGCTCGTGCTTTGTTGTTTGCTTTTTGCGTGCGACGGTAAAGATTCGGGTGTTCCCAAGGAGTACTTGACAGACCCTGCGCTTGAAATTTATTCACAGCGCGCGCACATCGGTTATCAACAATCGTTGGACAATGTCAAAAAATACGAAGAATATTCTGCTATGGGCGAGCCCGCATTCGTCATTCCGGGGCTCAATCAAGGCGAAAACTTCGTCCTGCAGGGCATTGCCTATCAGAAGGAGCAAAACCTCGTGTTGCTTGGAGGCTACATCAAACCCGCGACCGAAAACATAAACAGCGTGATCTTTGTCATCGATATGTCAAAGTATATAAAGGTGGATGAAGGAGTCTTTTTGAGGGGCGCACTCACAAAGGAGATACTCCTCGACAAAGAGGATGGCACTCCATTCACGGGGCATGCGGGCGGTCTTGCGGCAAGCAAAAACACCGTGTGGCTCTCGACGGGCAGCAAGCTGTATTACATTCCGCTTACGGACATACTTGCCGCACCTGCATCAAGCCATATCAAGCTTGACAAAAGCATAAAAGTGCCCGTCAATGCGTCCTACACCGAGTACAGCGAGGGCGTACTTTGGGTCGGCGAGTTTGAGTTGGCAAGCGCGAATTATGTCACGAATGCCGCTCACCATGATGCAAATGACAAAAAACTGACCGCGTGGACGGTGGGCTACAAGCTTGACGAGACAGGGAAGGCGGGATATGATCCTGCGACAGGCATCAAGAGCGAAAGCCTCAAGGATGTCGCCGTCCCCGACATCGTACTTTGGCATCGGGAGCTGGTGCAAGGCATGACTGCGATAGGCGAGAGCAACGGCAACCTCAAAGTGTTGTTGTCCACATCCTACGGGCATTTGGCAGTCTCCAACCTGTACACATATGAAGTGCCGTGGAATTCGCCTGCGCCGGGGACAGTGGAAGTCGGAGGAGTCCAAGTCCCTTGCTACAAGTTGACGGAATGCGAGAGCATGACCGCTCCGCCCATGCTCGAGGACCTCGCTCATGTTGAAGAGGACGGACAGCACTATGTGTTTGTGGCGTGTGAGTCGGGCAGCTACAACTATCACGGCGGGGAAGCGATGAAATCGAAGGATCCTACCGACCTCATCTGGAAGCTCAAGCTCGCTTGATAGGGAGCGGACTATGCGTATGTTCAAACAGGACAAGAGCTCGGATAAGGACCTCTTCGCCATTCTTATGGATGATGACGACACCGACCCTATCATTGTGTACGACGAAAAGGGCGCGTGTTTCAAGTTCAAGCAAGTGGCGGTGTTGCCGTATGAGGACGACCTTTATTGTATCCTCAGCCCCATCACGCCCATAAAAGGCGTCGCCGAGGATGAAGCCATTGCGTTTCAAGTTGTCGTGGCGGAGGACCACAGTTCTGCGCTTGAACCCGTGAGGGACAGAAACTTGGCTTTGAAGCTCTTTGACATGTACTACGACCTTTTCGAATACGAACTTAAAAAGCGCGAGGGATAGACCTCACGCCTGTGTTCGGACAGAGGTGACGTTGATCGTTCAGACAAGGGGATATTTCGACTTCGCTCAAGATGACAGGAATATAAGATGTCATTTCGAGCGTAGCGTAGCGAAGTCGAGAAATCCCCTTTTTTCTGTTGTCATGCTGAGCCTGGCGAAGCATCCCCCTATTGTTATACCCCATAAAATTGCGCAGCGATTTTATGGGGTAAGTAAGCGGAGAGCAAGCCTCAAGTCGAGCTTAATTGAGACGTAATATTTGCCGATCAATGACGTCCGATATGCTTACCTGCACATTTTCGATCCTTGCTCCGAAGCCGTATCGCCATGCGGGCAATGAGGTCCGCGCGGGACGTCGCGCCACATATGGCAAGGCGGTCGCGATGAGACAGGTTCAAAGCGACTCTACGGCGGCGATATCCGCGGCGCAGTCCGGGACCATATCCCTGAGCACGTCGGGCTCAACGCCGAGCAAGGTTGCCGCCACGCTGATGATAAGAGATATCAGCGCGGTCATGACGAAAGCTGCTATCTTTTTCTTTTTGTCATTATCCATATTCTGTCCCCCAAGATTTATTTGCCCTCGGAGACTATACGGCTTGCTCTCATATGGCAATATAGACCCTCCGCAGTGCAAAATGCAAAAAATTATGTCAAAAAACCGTCACAATTTTTTCAAAAACCGCATACCTCGGGCATATAGTGTAGGTATGTTACGTTTTGTATTTTTGAGATCGGAATATGAGGACGCGCTCATTTTGGGGCGCACGGTCAAGCGGCATATGCTTGACGCATTGGGCGTGAGCGAGTCGGACGCCGTCGTAGTGGGGCAGTATGAGGAGGTGCCCGAAGAGGATACGGCGGTACTTTCGCTCGACATACCTCTCGTCACGCTTGCGGACATAGAGGGCATAGCGCGCCGCATGCGGGCAAAGGGCATCAAGTCTTTGCGGCTGGGCAGCGAGGACAGCCCCTCTAAAATAGTTTTAGGCAGGGGCGAGAGCGGATATTTTGCAAATGCCGAGGCTTTTTTGAAGATAGGTGATACAAAATCCTATTCTATGGTGTATAATCATCTCAGGCGCAGGATAGTGGACTCGCTGCTCGCGCGCGGCGTAGACATTCCGTTTGCGGACAGCGTGGTCATAGACTGCACGGCGGACATTCAAGCAGGCGCAAAGATCCTGCCGTTTTCGCGTATAGAAGGTGGCGCGCGCGTATGCGCGGGAGCGACCGTCTCCGCCTCGCGCATAGTGGGCGGAGTTATATCCGCAGGCGCCGAGGTTTACGCCTCCCACATCGAGCATAGCGAGGTGGGCGCGGGGGCTGTAATCAATATGTCGCACGTCGCGGACTCCGGGATAGGCGAGGGCGCGACGGTGGGACCATTTGCAAGGCTGAGGGGCGCGGATATCAAAGAAAAGTGCAGGATAGGCGACTTTGTAGAGGTCAAAGCGTCCTCCCTCGGCGAGGGTGCAAAGGCGGCGCATCTTGCCTATATAGGCGACGCGAACGTGGGCGCGCGCACGAATATAGGTTGCGGGACGGTGTTTTGCAACTACGACGGCAAACAAAAACACCGTACGGACGTGGGCGAGGATTGCTTTATCGGCGCAAACACAAACCTCGTCGCGCCCATAAGCGTTGGCGACGGCGCATTTATCGCGGCGGGCACCACGCTCACAGATGACGTCCCTCCCTCCTCTTTCACGGTGGGAAGGGCAAGGCAGATCACAAAAATAAGATAGCGGAGCGCTGTCTCCGCTTTGGAGGAGATATGTTGCTCATAGTAGGGCTCGGCAATCCGGGCGCGCGCTACAAAAACACCTTTCACAACGTCGGCTTTATGACGGTGGAGGCGCTCGCAAAGAAGTGCAATATCCGCTTTTCAAAGACTGAATGCGACGCAAAGACCGCAAAGGGAAGCTTGGGCGGAGTGCCTTTCGTGCTCGCGAAACCCGAGACATATATGAATTTATCGGGACATGGGGTCAAAAAACTTGTGCACGCCTACGACGTCGATGTCGAGAGCGAGCTCATAATTTGCTATGACGACGTTGACCTGCCCATAGGCAAGTTGCGCCTCAGGGAGTGCGGCAGCGCGGGCACCCACAACGGCATGCGCGACATCGTCTCAGAGCTTTGCACGGAAAACTTTTTGAGGCTTAGGATAGGCACTCGCACGGAGGAGCTCGCAGCGGGCGAAGTGCCGCTCATAGATTTTGTGCTTTCCAAGATACCGTACGAGTATATGCCCGCCCTTTTGAAGTCAATAGACGGCGCGAGTGCCGCGCTCGAGGATCTGATAGCGGGCAAGCCCTTTGCGCGCGTACAGGAGAGACTCAACCACTATACGGACGGAAAGTAAGCGCAAATTTCGTCGAAATTCGTTCCCAAAGGCGGACAAGAAAAATATGTGCAAAACACTAGGAACAGCAAAAAATGTGCGCCTTTAAAGCAGTAAGAATGTAAAAAAATAAAGTGGCAAAACGACAAAAACATACAAACGTCGTGAGTTTTAGACAAAAAATGCCAAAAGAGTACAAAAAGTGACGCCGGAAATTTTACAACTTAAAAACCTCGGCCCGCAGCTTGCGCGGCTCACCCATATCGGGGAAAAACGTCTTAAGGACGGCGACCTTTCCGCCGTCGGGATATTGCGCGCCTCGGACGGAGCGAAAGCGCACATCATCGCTGAATTGCCCATACGCAAGCTCGTCGTGACGGCGGACGCTCCCGCCGCAGACAGCATGGCGAGGCGGATAGCGAGTTGGGGCAAGCGCGTATGTCTGCTCCCGTATCGCGACGAGACGCTGCTCCCGCGTAAGAGCGTGTCCAAGGCGACCGTATTAAAGCGCGCCATGGCGCTCTCCGTGATGGAGCGCGGGGAAGTAGACGCGATCGTCGTCAGTGCGGACGCACTCCTGCAACTCTTTCCCGCCCGCAGGCTGGTAAAGGAGTTTTCGCTCGAGATAGCATGCGGCGACATCCTCGCCCCCTCGGACGCGGCTAAAAAACTCGTGCGCGCGGGCTATGTGAGGTGCGATATGATTGCGGACGCGGGCGATTTTGCCGTACGCGGCGACATTCTGGACGTGTGCGCGCCGGACGGCAGGGCGTACAGGGTGAACTTTTTTGACGAGATTGTAGAGGACGTCTCCCGCATAGACCCGACCACCATGCTCTCTTTGGAAAAGGAGGAGCGCATTTTGCTCCCGCCCGTCAGCGACATCCTGCTCGACGAGGAGGGGTACAGCGCGGCATGCGAGGAGCTGTCTCTCAACATAAATTCCAAAAACGCCGCGTCCGTAAAGGCGGGGCTATGCGTGGGCGCGCAGGACGCGACGGCGGTGTGGGCTACGCCGTTTATGAAGGGATGCACGCAGTCGCTGCTTGAATATCTTGACGACGATGAGCCGCTTGCGGTCATATTCGACGAGCCGAAAGTCGTGCACGAAAAGCTAGCGTTGCTCGCGCGCGAATTCGACGGGCGCATAAAAACATTGCTCGAAGCGGGTGAGATCTTACCCGCGCACAGAGGCGCCTGCCTCACTTTGAACGAACTCAACAGGCAACTCATGTTCGTGCGCAAAGTCGCGTTTTCGGGCATATCCCTTTCAAATCCGCTGTTTGCGCCTCGTTTGCTCATCGAGCCAATATCCCGCCCCATAACCAAATATTATCTCGACCCCAGCTCCATTGCGGGGGACATTAAACGCTTTACGGCGGCGGGGAGCAAGGTCATACTCGCTTGCGGCAATCGTGAGAGGGCAAAGGGAGTCGCGGCGTCGCTTGGCGAGATGGATGTCTATTGCGAGCTCAGCGACGGCGACGGCAGCGCAAACGTACAAGCGACCCCTCTCAACATAGAGGTGGGCGTCAATTATCCACAGGCAAAACTTGTGCTCATCGGCGTATCCGAGTGCATAGGCAAGCGGAGAGGCGAGAGCGTCATTTCGCAAAAAAAGCAGTTTATCGCTCCGAAAGCGGGGGATTATGTGGTGCATCGTGTGCATGGCGTAGGTTTATGCGAAGGCACCGTACTCATGAAAACGGGGGAGTTCGAGCGCGAATATATCGTGCTCAGATACCGTGACGGCGACACACTTTACGTCGCGACGGATCAGATGAACAACCTGCAAAAGTTCATAGGCGAGGAGCATCCTCCCCTCAACAAGCTCGGAGGCAAGGAGTTCGAGCGCGAAAAGGAAAAGGTGCGCAAGTCCGTGCGCAAGCTCGCGATAAACCTCGTGGAGCTGTATGCCAAGCGCATGAAACAGCAGGGGTTCAAGTACAGCGAGGACACCGTCTGGCAAAAGGAGTTCGAGGACGGCTTCGAGTACGAGGAGACCGCCGACCAGCTTAAGGCTATATCCGACATAAAAGAGGACATGGAGAAGGGCAGAATAATGGACAGGCTGCTTGTGGGCGACGTGGGCTTTGGCAAGACGGAAGTCGCCTTCCGCGCCATGTTCAAGACAGTGCTGGACGGCAAACAGGCGATATTGATCGCGCCGACTACCATACTTGCCCGCCAACACTATGAAAATTTGCGCGAGAGGCTGAAACCATTCGGCGTAAGTTGCGGCTTGCTCACCCGCCTTCAAACGTCCGCGGAGAATGCGAAACTGCTTGCGGACATAAAGGACGGCAAGACGCATATGATCGTCGCCACGCATAAGGCGCTCTCCAAAAACGTGGAGTTTTGCGACCCGGGGCTCCTCGTCCTCGACGAGGAGCAGCGTTTCGGCGTAGGGCAAAAGGAGACGCTAAAGCAAAAATATCCGCTCATCAACGTGCTCGCGCTCAGCGCGACGCCCATACCGCGCACGCTCAATATGTCGCTAAGCGGCATACGCGACATTTCCATGCTGGAGACGCCTCCGCAGGGCAGGCTCCCCGTGCAGACCTATGTGCTGCCTTACAGTGACGCGCTTGTCGTGGACGCCGTTACCCGCGAAGTGTCAAGGGGAGGACAGACGCTGATATTGCTCAACGACATAGACAAGCTGGACGTCTATGCCGAGAGGCTGAGGGAACAACTTGACGGCGTGCGCATAATAACCGCGCACGGGCAGATGCCGCGCGGGCAGATAGAGGAGCGCGTAGGCGCGTTTTACGACAAGCAGTACGACGTGCTCGTGTCCACGACGATAATTGAAAACGGCATAGACCTGCCCGACGCGAACACCCTCATAGTCATAAACAGCGGCAAATTCGGGCTGTCTCAGCTGTATCAATTGCGCGGCAGAGTAGGGCGCCGCGGAGTGCTCGCGCACGCCTATTTCACCATACCCGAAAACGGAACGCTTACGGATACGGCAAGCAAGCGACTCAGCGCTTTGCTTGAAAACACCGAGATAGGCAGCGGGTTCAGAGTGGCGCTGTCCGACCTCTCCATACGCGGCGCAGGCACACTGCTCGGCGCGGAGCAGAGCGGACACATCGAGAAGATAGGCTATGAGATGTATCTTGAAATACTCGAGGAGACCGTGGAGGAGATAAAGACGGGGATCCCCCACAAGCCACAGCACGATTGCGAGATGAAGGTGGACGTCGCCGCCTTCATACGCGACGGCTATGTCAGCGCGCGCGACAAGCTACGCGTGTATCGCCGCATATCCGAGGTATCGTCCACAGCGCAGCGCGACGCGCTCATCGAGGAGCTCACGCAGGTGTATGGCGCCGTCGATCTGCCTCTTGAAAATCTCATCAACATCTCCCTGCTCAAAAACCTCGCCTCGAGGCAGGATGTCTCGCGCATAGTCATAAACCGCATGGGCGCGGGCGCAAATTTCCGCGACGCGGACGTGTTTACAAACGAAGCTCTCATGCGCGCCGTATCCGACAACCGCGACAGCTGCGCTCTTACGGACACGATCCCGCCCACCCTCATCTTCGATGTGGACAAACTCACTCCCGAGCAAAAACTTGCCAAACTCATAGCATTCTTCGCCAACATCTGACGCAATTAAAATGCGCAACATCGACAAAATCAAGATTTTATATGCACGAAATGCGCGGATAAACTTCGGATATAGTAGAGATAACAAAAATTTATTGGTCTGATCTGTTCGTAAAAAAATAAAAAACAGGTGAAAATAGCCTTGTTAAAAACCAAATTTTTGAAGCCCGCATTTTGTCGCAAATTTTCCAATTCTAAAGAAATCTTAAGAATCCGTGTCGATTCTAAAGAAAGTTTAAGAATTAATTTTTATTAATTCGGTTGACATTCTACCCCCCCCCGTATTATATATTATATATTAAGTTTTTGCGCCCGCGTAATACTTTTAGCTTTCGATTTTTCAAGAGGGGAAAATGCGATGACATGCGGGTCATCGAAATGCAGAAATTGTGAGAGAAATTCTTTGGGGGCATCGAAAATGAAAAGATCCCGTATCAAAATTGTGATAGCGATACTTGCCGTAGCGCTTGTTGCGGCAATGTCTCTCGTTATGCTTGCGGCGTGCGGCGAAGAAGAGATCATTGAAAAGCGCGTCGTAACGTTTATGAATGGCGACGAGGTTTTTGAGACTCAAGAGGTGACTCTCGGCGAAAAATACTCGTTTCCGGAAAGAACGCCCGAGAGGGAACAGCCCGACGACGAGCACGAAATGCAATTTGTCGGCTGGACTTTGGACGACAACTATTATGAATATCGCAGCTTGATCATAGAGGAGCCCGATTTCGTAGTCGCCGACATCGTCATTTATGCGGCATTTCGCAAGGTAGAGATCGACGACGCCACGGGACAGGGTTCCGACAAGGAATACGAAGTGGAATTTCGTATGCCTGTAGGCGAGGATTTCGGCGATATGTCGGGCGCGACTCTTTCTGAGTTCACTCAGACAGTCAAGCGTTACGGAAACGCCGTGTTGCCCGATCCCGACAAGATGCCCGCCATCAAGGGCTATCGTTTCACGGGAGAGTGGACGGGCGGTACGCTTACGGACGTGCGCGGTCGCCGCAGAGTCACCGCAGTATATGAGAAGGCGGTCTACAAGTACACGTGGCATTATCTCGGCGAGACTTATCAAAGGGATATGGAGTACCGCGCGCCCATCGATCTTTCCGAAAAGCCGCAGGTTGACGACGCGTTCATATTCGAAGGTTGGTATGGCGATCCCGACTTTGGGGCGCAAGCTACTTTGAGCGAGATGCCCGACGGCAACGTTGACATTTACGCCAAGTACCGCATAGATTTTTCCACCGCGTCCGTGTCCAAAGAAGGTACAATGGTGTATGGTGACGACGCCAACAATCTGTATGTAGCCGGTATCAAGGAGTGCGAGGGGTTGGTCTACACATTTGTCTGGACAATAAACGGACATACGGAGGAGGCGTCTCCCGCGCGCAACCTCAAGTTAAGGGAAGTGGGCAACTATGACGTCAAGTTGCACATATATGCAAATTACAAAAACGGCATACTCAAAGAAGAGGCAGACGCAAAAACGGCGGACAACTCGACCGAGTTTAAGTTTGCTGTGAACAAAGCCACGCTGACAGGCATCGCTACTCTTCAAACGGCAAGCGTCGTATACGGTTCTGCCGCGCCGACGGCAAGCGTCGTTTACAGCGGTTTCGTGTTCGGCGAAACGCAGGAGAGCGCCAACATTACGCAACGTTTCGTGTGCAAGCAGGGCAATGTTGACGTCACGGGTACAAATTTGCACGTAGGCAATTACAGCATTGAGACCGTCCCCGACGAGCATCCACATTATTCATTCGAACCGATAGCCGCGCAGCAGTTTGCGGTCACTCCCAAGGCGCTCAAAATAACAGCGGATGTAGACGACTACGGTTACGGCGATCCTTTGACTTTCAAAATAGATTTCGACGGTTTTGTATTCGGCGATAACGCGTCTGACCTCGGCGAGCACTGGTTTACGCTTGACAACGAGGACAATAAGTATGTCGGTGGCGAACGCATCCACGCGGGCACACACTCCGCGCAACTGAAAGGGTACGCCTCAAATGACTACGCCGTGTCTCTCCCCGCAGTTTTCAGTTTCAACGTATCCAAGCGCCAAGGCAGCGCGACGCTGGCGGCAGAGGGCGGCATTTACGGCGTGATCCCCGATATCTCGTTTGAGCTGGGCAACGTTCTTCCCGAGGACGAGGAGAGGTTTGCCCC
>CANRBM010000039.1 GCA_947628855.1 uncultured Clostridia bacterium
AGGTTGGGTCTTTCACTCCAATGTCTGAGATACTAACGTCCGACGTGCTTGAGCTCTAGCACCCCTCCGTTCAAGCGCTCTTATACCCGTTGTCATTTCGAGCTTGTCGAGAAATCCCCAAGTCCTCACCCCACAAAATCACTGCGTAATTTTGCGGGACCCCAAGAAAGCTCAGACAAACGTGCGTTTAGGGAGGCTCCGCGCAAAATAGCGGGCGTAAGCCCGCGTATCCCAAGCGCAAAAAATAGCGAGATATGAGCATTACTTTGTTGGAGTTATTTATGAAATTTTTTGCGAATTGCGACGCGATAATTTTATTTATTATTAACGAAATGTTTGTCCGAGCTATATCGGGGTCCCCGCAAAAATATGAAATGTTTTTGTGGGGTAAGTAAGCGGAGTGGCGCAGCAGCTTGCGGTGAGCCCTTATAGACCTTGCTTCGCAACGGTCGCGGGCTCTAAGCAAATGCAAGCAGGTGGTGGGTGTACCATTTTCACGATTTTTGATACCTGTAGTCGGTTTTTTAAAAAATTTCGCCGTTTTAAACCCGTTGAAAAACTATAAAAAAAGACGCGATATTTCGTGTCTCCGCAAGTACATAGAATAAGTTGTTCTATGGACTTTGCTCATTTATCATATGCGAATTTTCACGTCTTGTCAAGCGTAAAAAGCGCTTTTTCGGGACTATTTTGTTTGTCAAATATTTCTTTGCTGCGCGAAAAGCGCTTTTTCTTTTATGTTTTTGTCTCATTCATTCCATAGAACAACTTATTCTATGTAATTTGTCGGAGGTTATATTGCCGTGACGTCCCAACGGCTTTATATACGAAAAAAATCATGATTTTGTAAGGAGAAAGAAAACAATGTTGCAAAGAATTAAAAGCAAGAAAGGCTTTACGCTCGCCGAACTGTTGATCGTCGTTGCGATCATCGCAGTCCTCACCGCTATCGCGGTACCCCTTTTCGTGACCTCACTGCAGAAAGCAAACGAAGCAACGTTCAACGCAAACAAAGATGTCGTCAGAACTGCGGGAATTACAACTATTTTGAATACATCCGATGAGGAATCTCAGGCTTTAACTAAGCCATATAAACTGGATGCCCTTAAAGCAGGAGACGCATTTAAATGCACAGGCACATTCGAAAATGGGAAGCTTACTGGGATCGTTGTTAATTATGAGGAAGGTGGCGCAACGAATGCTGACAAAAATGAGACAAAGTTCAAAGACGTGAAAAATGATATTAAGAACTGCTCTATTACTGTTTATATAACTGTTGCAGATCTTAACGATGCTAAAGTAACTAATCCGGCTTCATAACTCATCATCAACCTCGTCGTTTTGGGACAAGCGACGAGGGGAAACTTTAAAAGCAAATGCGACGTTAGCAAGGGTATGTCGCATAAGCTATTCGTATCTGACAGGGATGTAAGGATACGGGGTAACAGCGAGGCAGCGCCTCGCTGTTTTTGCGCCCCCAAAGTCAACCTCCGCGTGGGAGCCAGTTTATGACATCTCCACCTTGTCCGAGCACAAGGCGCTTGGGGTCCCCGCGAAAAGTATTTTCGTGGGGTGATTATAAGGGGAGCTGTCTGTGAAACAGACTGAGGGGATTGTCTTTACGAGCTCTCTATCTTAGCACACTCATATCCTCCGTCCTCTGTGCCTGAGTGTTGTCTATTCTGTGACACCCACCACCCGCTTCGCACTAGGGGACTCCTCGACTGCGCTTTGCTACGCTCGGAGTGACACCTAATATTCCTGTCATTTCGAGCGAAGTCGAGAAATCCCCTTGTCCAAGCGCCCTTATACCCGTTGTCATTTCGAGCTTGTCGAGAAATCCCCAAGTCCGAGCGCCCTTATACCCGTTGTCATTCCGAGCGTAGTCGAATGACCCTTTGGGGCGCTCAAGATCCTACGTCTCTCGCTGTCATTTCGAGCTTGTCGAGAAATCCCCAAGTCCGAGCGATATCGGGGTCCCCGCAAAAAGTATTTTTTATGGGGTATTAGATCGGGGCCCCCGCAAAAATATTAAATGTTTTTGCGGGGTGAATACACGGACTTTGCTCTGTTCGAACCCTCATTGCTCACTTTATTTTTGCGCCGATCTTTTCGATATAGCGGCTGTGCTCGGTTTTTTGGCCGGCGGCGCGCACGAAGGCGCGGATATCGTCGCGGTAATCCTCGACGTCGTCCTCGTCGAGGTCAAGCTCGTCCGCATATTCGAGGTATTCCGAGAGGCAGAGGTAATACTCCATCTCAAAATTTTCGTAAAGTTTTGTGTCTATGCTGCCAAGCTCGAAGTTATTTTTGAGGGCGGTACGCTCGCGCTTTGTTTTTTCCAGCCATTTGAGGGAGCCCTCCTTGTCGCCGAGGCACTTGCTACTCACGAAGAGGTTTCTGTATGCGTACGCCAAAAACAGCGAGAGCAAGCCTTTTGAGTCTGTATTTTCCACGGCGGGAGAGGCGGCTTTCAAGGATCGTATGCTGTCGAGAGTCTTAAACGCCCACTCCCTGCAATGCTCCATATTTTTTTTGACGCCGTCCTCGCCGAGGTCGGGGCACATCGCGTACAGCAAATACGCATACGTCATATTTTGCGTCACAAAGACCGTCGCCCACTCGTTGAAAGTGCCGATATCGTCCGCGTGTATGCCCTCGAGTATGACGAGGTTCTTGTCTCTGAACGCGCGGAAGGCGGGTCTGTCCACATAAAATTCGCTGTCCTCGCGCGCTTTCATAGCCGAGAGCAACTCGAAGAAGGATATGCTGATGGCAGTCGCCGAGGCGAGCTCGTCCGAAAAGAGAGAGCTGTATGCGTCGCGGAATTTTTTCATCTCCTCGAGGGTCTTGTCCCCGTCGCCGAACATGTGAGACGCCTGCGTATAGAAAAGTATGTACTGCGCAAGCTCATAGTCCGAGCACTTTGACCCTTGCGCCGAGAAGTGGCTCTCGATGAAGTCTCGCATCTTGTAGCGGTTGTTTATGAGCTCCATCTTGTTTACGTCCACGGACATCTTCTGCCGCGAGAAGAAGTATGCGGCGATACCCTCCGCGAAAACGTCCTCGTCGCCCGCGCCCGCTATAGGCTGAACGAACGCGTTATCGAAGTCGGAAGGGTAGACTATTTTCTCCTCCTCGCGCCTCACGCAGTGTACCTTCGTCATGCCGTAAGAGGCGAGGGCGTATCCCAGCTCAAAATACAGATTGCCGCTCACGCTGCCGTCCGCGCGGTTGCCAAATATGACGATCGCCTGATTGCAGCGTTTGAGCTGCCCGAGCACGGTATCGCCCACGGACGCGAATTCGGAGCTATTGTCCGAGTTGCCGCCCACTATACAGCCGTACCCGCGCCTTTCAAGCAGAGCCTTTACTTTGAGCGCGGACGAGATGTTTCCGCTCCACACGATAAAAATATTGTCTTTCATATGCGTTCTCCTTTAGAGATTATAGTAAAACTCTTTTCTGTTTGCAACAGAATTCTCAAATTGCCTTAAATGCGCAAATAGCACTTGAAATGCGATATTCATTGTGATAAAATTATTTTAATATAATCTTAGGGGAGATATAGATCATGACGCTTGCAAAATTTCTGTTTGTCGCCATAGACAAAATGTACGACAAATCGCAAAACGAAAACAAAGTCCTCAAATTCGAGGGTGTGACATTTGAGGAAGAGAAGGACATCGCCTACGGCGAGACGGCAAATGAAAAGCTGGACACCTGCTACGTCAAGCGCACGGATGGCGAGAAATATCCCGTTTTCTTCGAGATACACGGCGGGGGATTTGTCGCGGGCGACAAGTGCCACAGGCGCGGTCTATCGAGATGGGCGGCAAACCTCGGCTATTTCGTCGTCAACGTCAACTACGCTTTGGGACCCGAGGAGAAGTTCCCGCTCGGCGTACAGCACCTCGTCAAGGCGCTCAATTGGGTGGGCGAGAATGCCGAGAAGTACAACCTCGACCTCGACAATATGTGCGTATCGGGCGACAGCGCGGGCGGATATTACAGCGCGATGCTCGCCTGCGTCGCGACAAACAAGGCTTTGCAGGAGAAGTTTGGCGTCAGTACGGATCTGAAGTTCCGCACCTGCATGCTCAACTGCGGCATCTACGACATCAACGAGGCACTCAGCAAAAAGTTGCCTTTCCGCCTCACGGACAGGATACTCTTCGACTTCGCGGGCGTACACGTCAAGCAATTGCCCGAGTATGAGTATCACGACGTGCTCGCCCCCTTCGACTTTGTGGACAATTCTTTCCCCGCCGCGTTCATCACTTATGCGGAAAAGGATATCTTCTGCAAGGGGCAGGGGCAAAAGCTTATTGCGAAACTCCATGAACTCGGCGTACATGTGGAGCAACATCACTCCGTCAAGTTGCTTGACAACCACACTTATCCGCTCAGCTGGACTACCAAGCTCGCGGCGGAAAACGTCAAGCTTGCGGAGGATTTCCTGCGTCGCGCCGCAAAGAGAGAGGTCTGACGCATCTTCTGTCTCCCGTGCGATCTGCGCAGGGCGGAAGTTTTCGGACTATATGCCGTCTTGCAAGGACAGTCTGATGTTTTGCAGTCTCGCGGTGGCGGTTTTGTATGCCGACCCGGACAGTGCCCAAAAGGACGATTTGCGAAGAGGTATAGGCAGCGCCGCAAAGCGACAAAACGGCAAAAAAATATATATGGGGGCGCAAAATTCGCCCCCTTATGCTATGAAAAAGAAGGACAAACAAAAAACGGGATATGTCCCAAAAGAGTACTCCGCGGTCGATAATATCGACAGGGACAAGTACTCCGAGGAGGAGATAGAGCGCGCAAGAGAGGAAGTCTCCTCGCACAATAAGCGCGTGAAGGGTCTTGGCATACTCAGCGTCATCTGGACGTTTTTGAGCACGGTGTATGCCATAGTTTCCGCTTGCGTCCTCATCTTTCGCCGCTGGGTGGACCACACCGTCACTTATGTGCTCATAGGTATTTTGGTGTTGTACGTCGGCATTTTCATAGGCGTCGCCGTCTGTGCGTTCGCAAGCCCAAAGGACGGCAAAAAAAGCATGAAGGGCGTAAAGACGGCCTTGAAATTCTTGAAACCCGTTATGTCAATAGTGCTCGTCGCGCTTTCCATCACGCAGGTCGTTGCCGTATCTATGGACGTGTTCTCCATCTCGAAAGTGTTCTTTATGGTGTTCACGATGCTCGTTGCCTTTTTGCAGATAGCTTTTCGAGTGCTGCTGCTCGTCGCCAAAGCGAGGGCGAAGAAAATAGCCAAAGGCTATGAGGTCCGCGTGGAGCGCTTTATTGACGGGCAAAAGAAGAAGAAAGGCTTTCGCGCCAAACTCAAAGAAAAACGCTATCGCGACGATCGCTGACCTTTTCTCTCCTCAATATCCAACGACTATCTAAGGCGTTATTTTTATATTTGATAGCCTTATATTTTGGAGAAAAAGTCGTCAACTTTTCGGCGCGATAATTGTCAACCGAAAAGCAAAACTCGGTTGACAATTTGCAAAAAACCCGGATTTTTTGAGAGAAATTTTATGACATAATTTGAGCAAATTTTCGGGGCGAATTTTCCAATTGTCAACCCACTTTTGAATTTTGGTTGACAATTTGCGATTTTCCCTGCATAATAGTGAAAAATGCGAAAAAACGGTCGGGAGAGCGGTTATGACGAGTGAAGATGTATTGAAATGCCTTGAAGAGAACAGGGGGAGCTATGTTTCGGGTTCCAAACTCGCGCAGGAGCTACAAGTGAGCAGGAGCGCGATCTGGAAGGCGGTCTCCGCCCTCAAAGCACAGGGGTTCCCAATAGATTGCGTGCGCAATCGCGGCTATCGCCTCATGGGGGACGTACTCAGCGAGACGGGCATACGCAAGTACATGCTTATCGGCGCGTACAAATTCCGCATATACAACATAGTGACTTCCACAAACGACGTCGCACGCGAGCTTGCGGCGCTGGGCGAGCCCGAGGGCACCGTCGTCATAGCGCGCGCTCAATCGGCGGGCAGGGGGCGTATGGGACGCAGTTTCTACTCTCCCGAGGGGTGCGGAGTTTACTTTTCCATAATAGTGCGCCCAAAGCGCATGGAGAGGCTGCTTACGGTCATGGCGGCGGTGGCTGTCGCGGACGGCATCGAGGACGCGGGCGGGCTGACAACATCCATAAAATGGGTAAATGACGTATATGTGGGCGAAAAAAAGTGTTGCGGCATACTTACGGAGGCTATCACGGATATGGAGACGGGCGGCATAGACTACGCCGTCATTGGCATAGGCATAAACGTACGCACTCCCGAGGGCGGCTTCGGCAAGCTCAAAAACATCGCAGCCGCGGCTTTGGACGGCGTACAGGACGCGCTGAACAAGACCGTAGCGAAGGTGCTGGACAGATTTTACGAGCTGTACACCCTCAGCGAGAGGGAAGAGATCGTCGGCGAATACAAGGCGCGCTCCTTCCTCATAGGCAGGGAAGTAAACGTCGTAAAGGACGGTTACGAGTATCCCGCGACAGTCGTGGACGTCGACGACGATTGCCGCCTCGTCGTCAAATACTCCGAAACACTTGAGACGGAGAGTCTCTCCGCAGGCGAAGTCAAGATAAAGCTTTAATGACAAAACCCGCATTTTATCTATACAAAATAGTCAAATAAACGCCTAATAACGCAAAATAGAGGAAACATGCAAAAAAGTCTGACTGCCAAAAGACAAAACTCTCTCAAGCGGACCGCAAGGCTTGCGGTCATCGCTATGTTCGTAGCGCTCATCACGGTTGGAGCGTTCATCAAATTTCCCATAGGCATAGTGCCCGTAAGCATGCAAATGGCGGTCTGCATATTTTGCGCGCTCACGCTGGGACCGTGGGAGAGCCTCGCCGCCGTCGCCATCTACATCGCTATGGGGCTCATCGGCATACCCGTGTTCACCGCGGGCGGAGGGTTTTCGTACGTGCTACAACCCACTTTCGGCTATCTCGCGGGCTATCTCATCGCGCTGCCCGTATGCGGCGTCATCGCGCGCGGGGTGCGCAGTGACGCGCCAATAAGGTTTTGGAGGTTGTTGCTCGGCGCGCTCGCCGCGACCGCCATAACCTACACCTGCGGCGTCATGTATATGTACTGTTTGCTCAACTTCTATGTCGGCAGCGGCATTGAAATTGGCAAAGCGTGGCTCACGGGGTGCGCCGTATTTTTGCCCACTGATCTCACCTGGTGCGTGGTAGGCTCGCTCGTCGCCCGCCGCGTCGTCCCCATAATAGACCGCGAAAAGCTGACGGGCAGGGGCATGCGTAAGGAGCTTATGTACCTGCCATATACCCGCGAAGATCCCGCGGAGCGTATAGCAGACACAGTCAACGCCGTCGAAGAGGAAATTTCCGACTGAAACATTTTCCACCTACATTTTTGAAAATGAGAACTCATTTGTGGGGCGTTGCCCCACTCCCTAGCAAGGGACTTCGTCCCCTGCACCCCAGGCTAAAACGCACTTAACGACAGAAAAATGCAGTTTCTGCATGAAATATGACTTATTTTTGGTTGACGCTTGACTTTGAATAAACATTACAATATAATTTGGTTTAATGACAGAAAAATGCAGTTAATGCGCAAAATCTGTCGAGGAGCGACGTATGGAGTTTGCACGTAGGCGATATTTGGACAGGCTTATTTCAAAGCAGCACAATGGACTCATCAAGGTAGTGACGGGGATCAGGCGATGCGGCAAGTCGTATTTGTTGTTCACGCTGTTCAAAAATTATCTTTTGAAAAGCGGCGTTCCTGCGGATCATATAATCGAGATGGCATTCGACGGGTTTGAAAACAAAAAATTTCGCAATCCGAACGTGTTTTTCCCTTATATAAAAGGAGAGATAAAGGATGACGCTCAATATTATGTGCTGTTGGACGAAGTACAAATGCTGGGCGAGTTCGAGGCGGTATTGAACAGTCTTTTGCGTATGCCGAACCTGGATATTTATGTCACGGGGAGCAACGCGAAATTTTTGTCCATAGACGTCATTACGGAGTTTCGCGGCAGGGGAGACGAGATACACATCGAGCCGCTGACTTTTGCGGAATTTATGGAATGCTATAAAGGAAACAAATACGACGGTTGGAATGAATATATGCTGTTTGGAGGGTTGCCGCCGGTAGTGTCGCTATCTTCTCATCGTGAAAAGATAGACTTTTTGGAGAGGCTTTTTGCGGAGACATATATCAAAGATGTGATGAAGCGAAATAAACTCCACGGAGAGGATGAGATGAACGATATCCTCAATATGCTTGCCTCATCTGTGGGGTCGCTCACAAATCCAAGCAAGCTGTCGGCGAGTTTTAAAAGCATAAAGCATGTGTCGATAGGACAAAAGACGATAAAACGATATATTGACTGTCTTTGCGAGGCATATATTCTGGAAAAGGCTTTTCGCTATGATATCAAAGGAAAGGCTTATATCGGCACTCCGCAAAAATATTATTTTACGGATATGGGGCTAAGAAACGCGAGAATAAATTTCCGTCAAACGGAAGAGACGCATATTTTGGAAAATATCATTTTCAACGAGTTGCGCTGCCGCGGATATAAAGTAGACGTCGGCGTTGTAGAGTTGAGCGACCCAAACGGAAAACGCAAACAGTTGGAGATCGACTTTGTGTGCAATGAGGGCTCAAAACGCTATTATATACAATCCGCATTCGCTATCCCGAACAGCGCAAAAGAGGAGCAAGAGAAGCGTCCGCTCAGCCATACGGGAGACAACTTCAAAAAAATCATCATCGTCAAAGACGCCGCCGCTCCGTGGTACACCGAGGACGGCATTCTTGTGATGAGCATTTATGATTTTTTGCTTAATGAAAACAGTTTAGAGCTGTGAATGGTCTCGCTTGACGACAGAAAAATGCAGTTTTTGCGGAAAATATGTCGTGTTTGATGAATGAAACTATAGCAATCCTATTATAAAGTTAGAGGTTTTCAAAAAATTATATTCGCTCAGTTCAGCGGTCGGTGCGGGGGTAAGGGGTGCGTTCGGTGGTCAAGCCCAAAAGATAATCGACGCTCGTGCCGTAAAAGGCGGCGAGCTTGATGAGTATCTCGGTGGGGACGTCGTTCTCGCCCGTCTCATACTTGGAATAGCCCGTCTGCGACATGCCGAGCATTTTTGCGACTTCGGTTTGATTGAGGTCGCTGTCATTGCGTAGATCTCTTATTCGAGGGTACATTTTCACTCCCTTTTTTCTGTTCATAGCAGCAAGTTTGCGGATAATACGAATTATAGTTAACCTGTTTTAGGTTATAATCTATAAAAAAGTAAACTTAACTTTACAGGAGGTTTAAATAAAAAAAAGCAAACTTTTAGTTGAATTGCTCACATTGACGCTTTTGTTTTGCATCGCTACGGTCACTCTTGTCGCATGCGATGGCGGTACGCAAATGGCGGGAAAATGGTTTTCGGACGATGACTTTCATTGGCATAAAAATGCGAGCGGTGATATTATCGATAAGGCGGCGCACACTTGGGAAACCGTGACATCTGCAGGCAAAACGTTGGAATGTTCAGTTTGCGGCCACAAAAAAGTCATTTATGAAGAGATGGACGGCAAGATATTATTCGGCGAGTACCCGCAGACAAAGGAAACGAATGACAAAATAGTGGCGGAACTCACTCGCTTGAGCGGAGACAGACCTGTAAAGGGCAATGCAGGCAAGTGGACGGACTATAAATACTACATCAACGGCGAGATAGACGAATATATGTGGTATACGGATATTGAGTATCAAGGAACAAAATATCGCGGAGTATATTTCACTTCACTCAGACCCAATTACACCATAGAAGATGTGCAGGTCGGTCAACAGGACAAAAACGGATATAACGTTGATACATTGTATTGGTTCAAGTGGGAGCCTATCGAATGGAGAGTGCTTGAAATGATGGACGGAGAAGCATTCTTGATGAGCAATACCATTTTGGATTCACAACAATATTTCAACAATATGGACAACAGAGATATGGATGGCGCGACGGTGTATCCCAACAATTATAAGGAGAGCGATATTCGCGCATGGCTGAACAAAGACTTCTACAATTGGGCGTTTGATGACGCGGAACAATCCATCATAAGTATTACCAATGTGGACAACAGCCAAACTGCAATTCAAGGTTCCAATAAATATGCCTGTGAAAATACCAACGACAAAGTTTTTTTGTTAAGCTTCAAGGAAGCCATAAGTGAAAAATATGGGCAAAATTCACTTGATAAATTGGCTCTTAAAGCCACGGACTATGCCAAAGTTCAAGGGATTGTCCTCAGAAAAGACGAAGGCTACGAAGAATACGGTTCTTGGTGGTGGACTCGTTCACCTTATGACGGAGGAGAAGTCGCATTTTTGATGTTTCAAGGGGGAATGGCATCCTACGGCTCGTTTTATGTATTCCAAACCTCTCGTGGCGTTGTCCCCGCGATCAAGATAACGCTGTAACTATGCAGGCAGTGGACAAAGCAGAATTGAAGAGGGCCAAACTCAAGATTTGAAGTCTTATTTTGAAATCACACGGCGTCGCTCATATGGGCGGCGCCGTGATTTTTTGCCCCATAAAAACTCGGACTAGGGGATGTTTCGACAAGCTCAACATGACAGGTAATATAACGGTGTCATGTTGAGCGGAGCGCAGCGAAGTCGAAACATCCCCGAGTGCGAAGCAGACGTCCTCTACAAGGGGATCCTTCGACAGGCTCAGGATGACAGTGTGGAGGTGTCGGCGCGGATTTTTTTGATATGGCGCTTGATATGCGCGCGGGAGTGTGGTAAAATTAGATGAAAAACAACAAAAAGGAGTTGATTTGCGAGGGACAGACTACCTCAAGGAGGAAAACGAGCAAAATCAACGACATCGAAACAAGCAATAAATAAACGATAAAGAGGGATTTTTTATGCAAAACGAGATCAAAGAGAAGATAGACCTTTTGAATGAGCAGGGCAATATCGCAACTCCGGGGTACGCGAAAAAGATGCTGTACGTATACAATCGCGAGAACGTCAAGGCGTCCAAGACGCGCCTCAAGGAGTGGGACTATTATTATGTCGGCAACACGAAGTACGCCATTTGTATCACGGTGAGCGACCTCGGCTTTGTGGGCGCGCTCAGCCTCACTATCATGGACTTCGAGACGCCGGCGCAATTCACGAATACGTCGATTTTCCTCTTCCCGATGGGCAAGCTGAATATGCCGCGCACGAGCGAGCAGGGCGACGTGTATTGGAAGAACGGCAAGGTTGAGATGGGCATCACCAACGACGGAAAGACGCGCCACCTCACGGGCGTATATCCAAACGCGGACAAGCTGGGCACGGACGTCAGTTGGGACATCACTCTCACGGACTTCCCCGAGGAGAGCATGGTCATAGCGACTCCTTTCGACAAGGACAAGCATTTCTATTTCAACCAAAAGATCAACTGCATGACCGCGGAGGGCACGCTTAAGCTCGGCGACAAGGAGTATCCCTTTGACAAAGCGGACAGCATGGGCACCCTCGATTGGGGGCGCGGCGTGTGGACGTACGACAACACCTGGTATTGGGGCAGTCTGCAGACCCGCCTCGAGGACGGCAGCACTTTCGGCTGGAACATCGGCTACGGCTTTGGCAATACCGAGGCGGCAAGCGAGGATATGTTCTTCTTTAACGGCAAGTCGCACAAGATAGGGCGCACTACCTTCCATATCCCCGGTGACGACGAGGGCGCGCCTCGCTATATGGAGGACTGGAAGTTCACCTCCGAGGACGGCAGGCTGGATTGCACTTTCCATCCGCTCATCGACCGCTATGAGCCCTTCGACCTCAAAGTCATGTGCATGATACCGCACCAAGTCTTTGGATATGTAAGCGGCAAGTGCATACTTGACGACGGTAAGGAGATAACCCTTGACAACGTGCTGTGCTTCGCCGAGAAGGTGCACAACAAGTGGTGAGAACTTGCGGCTCCTACGCGCCTATTTTTGGCAAAATCGTGCAAACGTAGTGAGTTTTGCCTCAAAAAACAACAAAATTGCAATAAAAAATCCTTTCGGGTACAAGCCTTATTCGGCAATCATCTTTGTATGCGCGCTCCGCGCGGGAGGTGGCTATGCAATACAGCGGTGAAGGCGTAAACGCGCTCGTGTGCGCCGTGGACGACCTTGAAAAATCGACCTTGATCTATGTGGATCTGCGCCTGCGCGCGCTGCTCAAGTGCATTGCGCACTATGAGGAGTTCAAAAAGGTGCTCGCCATTTGTTATCGCGGGTTCGACTACGAGGCGGAAAAGGCGTACGCGCTCGGGCAGATAGGGGATAGCTACGTTTTCCGTCTGCCAAAGGAGCAAAAAACGCTCGTCGCGCTCGTGTCGCGTATGCTGCTCGAGTTCGACTCCGGCGAGGCGGATATCCTCACTTTCGCCGCGGCTTACTTCCCGTCCGAGTCCAAACAGGACAGCTTTGTCATCATGTGCGACAAGATGATAGAACCGTTCAAGCGCGCCCTCGTGGATTTCGTTTGGGAGGGCATCGACGACGGGACGCAGAATATAGGTCGCGTCGCAGAGCTCGCTCCCAACGGCCTGCGCCCACAAACCGAACACCACCTTCTCAATATGATGAACGCCGTCAACGAGATCGCGCCCGAGGACAGAGGCGACCTTACTATGATGATAGAAGGGCTCGCCGCCGCGCTCGACAGCCGCGATACTCTCATGATCAAGTGCATATGGCAGGGGCTCAAACTCATGCTCGGTGCCCGCAAAATGTGCGCTAAAGATGTCCGCGAGATGGATGAGCTGATGCGCCTCTACCTCATCGCAAAGTAAAAAACCGCGCTATTAGTGGGTGTTCCATAGGGAATCAAAAAAATCTTAATTTATAGGAATACACCTTTGGGCGAGTCAAGTAAAGAAGTCGAGAATTATGCTCTCGACTTCTTTACTTGAATTCAAAACTCTAAAAATATTTATTCTCTTTACATAGAATGATGCAAGTAATCCTTAGTGTCATTTCACCTATACCACGTTATATTTAGTAAAGTTCTCAGCCTGCTCCATTACCTTCTCAAAAACTTCTTCGTCCCATTCTGGCGGGTAGCCATTGTTATAAAGCAAGACAGTAAGTTCCATATTCATTTGATTGCGAATATCCGACCTCGTTAAGAAGTCTGCAAATTGAGATTTGTCGTCAACAAGTGCTTTGATTTTCTTTGCGAGTTCAATACATTTGTCGTCGTCGTACTTAAAACCATGATTATCTCTAACTTTAACCAATATATCGTAAAAAGCCTTCTCTTCAAAGCTAATGCCCATCTGCTCAAAAGAGGTCTGATCGGCTTTCAACTGTTGCAAAATGTCAATTAGTTGATCGGATAAGTCATCAATGAAATCCGCAACAACTTCACTTGTAAATATCAGTTTATCGCGGGAATTATATTTATCGACCACCTGTTTCAACATCTCGGTAAATTCAATTGATTTTATCTTATTTACTCGACCATAGTTGGAAATAGCTTTTTTCAGAAGTTTCAGTAGCGCATTGAATTTGGTTATAGGCATTTTGACTTTTTCCAACTCTTTCAAAAACTCTTCGCTGAAAATATCTATTTCTTTATGTTCGTCAATGATGTTTTCCACGCCCGTGCAAGCAATAGCGCGCTTGACCATTTCTTCAACGGCTATATTCATTGTTTCGGTATCAGGAGCATTACCCTTTGTCTGCTTATAAATTATAGAGCGAATTGCCAAATAAAATTGTGCGACCTTTATTTCGTTGTCCGCAAGTTCTCCTGTTGGGAAACATATGCTGTAAGCCGCTTTGAGTTTTCTCGTCAAACTCATAAACCTGTCTTGCAGCTCTTTACTCATTTGTACATATTCGGCTCCCGCATTCAGACAAAGCAATCTCTCCAACGGTGTACCGACGAAAAATTTCGCGGCATCAAAATCCTTCATAATCCCGTTCAAAAGGTCAAGGTGATTTCTGAAAATCTCTACGGACAGTCGAATTTCATCCACGGGGCTTTCCTGTGGATTGCCATAAATTTTTATAGCCTCCATCATGCACTGTTTGATGCCAATATAATCTACAATCAAGCCTTTGTCTTTACCTTCGAAAACACGGTTGACACGCGATATTGTCTGTATCAATGTATGTCGTTTGAGCGGTTTATTTATATACATTACAGCAAGGGAAGGGACGTCAAAGCCTGTAATCCACATATCAACCACAATAGCCAACTTGAAGTTGGAATTGTTATTCTTAAACAGTTTATCCAACCATTTGCGATAGTCCTTTGTCCCGCACAATTTATATAGCGATGGCTCGTCATTTGCGCCGGGCGTGGCGACAAGATTAAGGAATGGCACCTCATCCAATTCGTCAAGTTCGCTTTTGGTCAGAGCGGCTTCGTCGGCGCACTTTTTTGCAATCCCCCAATCTTGACGTAATGCAAGAATTTCATTATACAATTTGAAGGCAAGTTTTCTATCGGGGCAAACGATCATTCCTTTTTGTACAACGGCAGGTTTCTCGGCGCACAATGCTTCATAATGGGTTACGATATCCGTAGCCAGCCTTTTCATAACGTCCGGATGTCCAAGTATTCTTGAAACACCCGACATAGCTTTTTTGCTTGCGTTCAACTGTTCTGTGGTCGCGCCTTCTTCTTCGCATTTTTTGTAGTATTCTTCGATTTTCTTTACTTGTTTATCCGAAACAATAACTCTTGCAAGCCTCGGTTCATAAGCTATTCTGACTGTAATGCCGTCATCGCTGGATTCTTTCATGGTATATTGGTCAACTATGGGACCGAATACGGCTAATGTTTCGTCGATTGGCGTTCCCGTAAAGCCGCAATATGTAGCATTCGGCAAACTTGAACGAAGATATTGTGCGAAACCATTGCTGTCTATAATTCCAATTTCCGTTTTCCTTGTGGATGTCCCGACATTTGTTTGTGTTCGGTGCGCTTCATCCGATATGCAGATTATATTATTTCTTTCTGACAGCAGACCCGTACTTTCACAAAACTTTTGGATGGTGGTAATGTAAACGCCGCCGCTACCTTTGCCGTTTAATGTGTCGTGCAAATCTTGACGCGATTCAAACGCGCGAATGTCCGCGTCATGCAAATATTTTGTTGCGCCTACAAAAACATCCTCTGTTTGGTTGTTCAAATCCTCTCTATCAGTAATCACAATGATTGTAGGACTATCAAAAACGTCAGAATACCGCATCATCAACAACTTTGCCAAAAACAGCATTGTATAGGTCTTGCCACATCCCGTTGCGCCGAAATAAGTTCCGCCTTTTCCATCGCCATCAGGCTTTAAGTGATTTTTGATATTATCGACCATTTTATTTGCGGCGAAAAATTGAGGATAGCGGCATACGATCGCTTGATTTTTGGTTTTCTTCTTTGAGTCCTCTACGTTTTCGGGATAATACACAAAATCTCGCAAAATTGCAAGGATACGTTCCTGCGAAAATGCGCCTTTGATAAGGGACAGCAAAGAACTTATTCCATTGGACACTTTTTCGGTTTCATTTACCTTGTTCCAGGCATAGTAATATTCATATGGCGTAAATATCGTACCAAGCCTATTGTTTGCGCCGTCGCTGATTACAGACAAAAAGCAATATTGCATCAAATTTCCGATATCTCTGGCGTACCGTATGGTTATCTGTTCCCAAGCGTCATGTATAGTTTTGTCCTCCGCAATAGCGGACTTAAACTCACAAATTCCGACAGGAATGCCGTTGATAAAAATAAGCAAATCGGGACGCCTGTTCGGATTTCCCGCTATCTCATATTGATTTATTATCTTAAATAGATTGTTGTCCGCACAGTCAAAGTCGATAAAGTCAATGTGGACGCTGCCGACGGCAGAGTCTTCTCTCAGAAAGTCTATCCCTTCGGTCACTGTGTAATACATTTCCTTGTTGTTTTCGTATAACGAACTATGGCTTCCACCGCTTGTAATTCTGCTTATAATGGACTTAAATTCCGTTTCCGTAAAATTGTAGTCGCCATATTTTTTCTCCAAATAGGCGCGGAGATCTTCTTCAAGGATGATTTCATCATACTTTCTGTGAAGGTTGTAGCCGCAAACATAGTCATAATGCTCATTCACGAAAAGCTCAATTATGGCTTGTTCCAACTCACCTTCATCGAATAAACCTTTTTCAAAAATGTAATCCATATGTCCTCCTTGCATATAAGCACATTGCCAATAAGCCACTATATTTTCTTAATTTTGCTTTGTTTGCCATACATTTTACCGTTGCGCCTTTAGCGATATAAGCTTTTCATGCGTGAAGTTTTGCCAAAATATCTTTCAAATTTTCTATAAAGAATTTCAACTGCAAAAGTTGAATTTTATCGAAGCCATTAGAAAGATTGTTTAGCTTGTACAGTCTGTTTTTAAGATCGAGAAGCGCGTCTTTATCGTCCATGAAAAATTCATCTATATTTGAAAAACCGTAAACAGCAAGATATAATCCTCTTATATCACTTATTTGTGCGGCGGAACATTGTAACAATAGTTTTGAAAGCTTTTCATTGTCAATTTTTCGGGCAAATGCACGGATATTAACAAAAGAGTTCCGCTGTTCATAAACTTGTTTACAAAACTCGTCTACATGTTCAATTGAATAATCAAAATCAAATAAACCGCGTGCTTTATTATTGGCTACGTTTAACGCCTCTTCGCAGAATGATTTGATTTCAGAAGCGGCATCTGTTGATAATGCGATACTTAGATACATAGTGAAATCGCTCATTGCGTTTTCATCTGTTGTTTGCCGAATATTATCAAGAATTAATTTTTTACATTCATCGACTTCTTCGGCGCAATCTAATATATATTTTAAGCGGATTAAATATGCAGCAAGTTTTCCATATTGGGATGGATGAATGCTCTGCGTTTGCAGAAGTTCTTTTATATTTTTAATAGCATTGATGACGTCGGTTTCTTTTTGCTCGGAATAATTGTAGATTACTCCTAAAGACGAATTGTTCTTTTCCTCCTGTTCGTCGAGTTTTTTTTGTGCGATCCATTGTTTTTCTATATTCAAAAAGATTTTTGGGTTGGAAATTTGTGCTTTTATATTTAGATAACAATAATACAACAACGGATATTGTTTTGTTCCCAGTGCCATCGATTTATCTGCGTCACCGCTCCAACCCAATTCGCTGTTGTTACTTTTGCGCATTGAAAACGCCACAACAGACATAAATATATATTTTGCAAAATTCGAATCTAATTCATTGTTCACTGAGTCAAAAATATCCACCGTCTTTTGGCAAGCATAAATAAAAGAACGCAAATTTTCACATTCTATTCCTTCATATAGCATAATATTTTTGTGTATTTCATCGATGATTTCAGGCCTGCCTAATTCATTGACCGCACTTAATAAAGACTTGAATGTGGAATTTTCATAAGAAGTCATTATATTTGCAATCGCGCCTTTGATGTCGCCGGAAAAATGTATGGTATCACCAACTGTTTTTTCTTTTTCTCGCAAATACCTTTCTGATTTTTCTGTTAAAACATCTTTTGTTTCCATTGTCGGTTGCTCTTTTCCACCTCCATCGGGAACAGAAATCTTTTCTTTTTTGTACTCGAGAATTTCATCCTCGTTAGCGACAAGCATGACTTTGACCCCGTCTTGTTCTACGAGGCTGTTTACAAATCCTAAAATATCAAATATGTCAATACTTGAACGTTCCAAATCCTCCAATATGATCAGTTTCCCGCTCAAATCAATGGATGCGTATAGCTGTTGTAAATCCGTTTCACTTATAGAAAGATCAACATTGAAAAAGCTTGCAATACCTTTGACAATAGTTTTCCCGATAAGTTTACTTGCCGAGAGGCTTTCCGACTTTTGTGCAAAAGCTTTGGCACGAATTTCCAGGTAAATGGCTTTGTTGAGTTCACTTAAATTTTTCAAACTATAAAGAGATACAACAATACATTTTATGCCTGAATTCTCAAGATACGGCTTTAATGAATTTTGAATATAATAGCTTTTCCCTGTACCCCAAGCACCCGACAGCATAATGGCTCTGCGGGTTTTGTCCTTTTCAAGATAGTGCATAATGTATTCATTCAATTTTTCATTCATCATATCAGTTTTCCTCCAAAGATCCCCTGATAAGAATAGGGCATATATCTTTGATTTGCGCTTTCAGCTTTTCATTGATCTCTTTGCGCATATTGTACACTTCAAAGATTTCTGCAATTGCTTTTTGTATCTTTATATTGGGTATGGGGATTTGCATATTGCACATCTCGTCCCAATCAAATGTTTCTCGCGCCGATCCCCAAGAATTAAACCGAGCAAAGCGGTCAAACTCAGGTCTGTTGAAATACATGAACAAGTAATCTGAATCCAATAGGTCATACTTTTTAACAAAAAAGACGATGTATGATGAGGAAACGAGATATGTATGATCAGTCGTATTATGGGCAATGGTTATCTTTTCACCATTTCTCGAAGTAACAGGCACATAGGCAAAATAGTCAGGTTTAACAAGCAAATATGGATTTAGCGAAACGCCTTTCATATCCGCTTTCGTTTCTATAAATGTCTTATTGATAGAGATTCCTCTCACGTTTTCAAGTGATAAACCATGGGAATTGCGAGTATCACTTAATTTAAGATACTTTCCAATAGCTTCGCAAGGGTAATTGCGGCGCAAGTCTTCGATATACCCATCGCAAACAAGTTTCAAATCTTCCAAGCCGCGCTCGTAATTTTTCTGATTTTCGAGCATTGCGTTGTAAATATCAACATACTTTTGCTGTATAGAAATATTGGGGAGTTCCATTTCTATATCGCAAAATCTATCCCAATCCAAATTGGCACGAATGCTTCCATCGCTATAAAACCAGCCAAGACGATCTTTCTCGGCAGATAAAAACCACATGAAAAAATAAATCGGGAGAACAATTTTTGTTGCGGTCACCTCAAAAGTAGTGTAAGCAGGGGACACGATAATAGGACTTTCTTCGTTATACATTCCTATGCGTATGCAGCGATCCCTGCCGGTCTGCATTCCGCTAAACACAAACCGTCCCTTCCGTATGACTTTATATTTTGTTTCATTGATTCCTTCGGTATTGGCTACGGTCGGCATGAACTCCTTGTTAATGTT
>CANRBM010000040.1 GCA_947628855.1 uncultured Clostridia bacterium
TAGTAAAAAAATAAGTATAGATAATCTAAAGAAAATGATTATCTCATCTGCACCAACGGATTGCTCATTGATGCTGAATGGATAACATTCTTAAAGAAATTTACCGATGCCCAGGTGCTTGTCAGTCTCGATGGGGTGAAGGAGATCAACGATCGGGTGCGCGTTGATGTTGCGCAAAATGGCACCTATGACCGCGTGATCGAAAAAATCAAGTTGCTCATTGAGAACGGAATTTCGTTCGGCGTTCCTGCGGTGGTTGATTCTTACGGATTGAAACAAGTCAGGCGATTCATTAAGGAATTAAAGGATATTGGTGTAAAGCGGATTGGGATCAATCCTCCATACAAATTTGACGAAGAAGATTCGGAATTTTCAACCATGGATGCGCTTGTTGATGGATATTTTGAAACGTGGTTAGAGGCCAAGAGGTTGGGGATCCAAATAAGCGGGAAGGCGTATTTGCCCGAATGGCATGCTATGCACGGACATATCGCCAACTGTGAGGGCATGGGACGCGCTATTGTTGTCGATCCGGACGGTCACATATCATTGTGCGACAAGATTGCCGATAAGCTCGGAACGGTTTACAATCTGAAGGACGTATTCAAAACGGACACTTACGCGCAGTTTGCCATGCGTGTCAAGGGTAATATAAAGGCCTGTGAGGATTGTGAGATAAATTACCTTTGCAACGGCGGCTGCCTTGCCGAGGCAAGAAACAGCTATCACAGCGATAATTTGTCGGGAAAGCATTGCGAGTTTATTAAAAAGATGGCAGCACGTATGTTCAAGGAATTCTAAAATAAGTATGAATTACCAGGATTGGGTTCAGCCGTCCCATTGGCAATTTCACAGTCGACGGAGTATTGATACTGTTGGACAGTTCTTCCTACCATTCATAAAGGAGGGAGCAAGTGGTTTGGATGCGGGTTGCGGCACAGGGAGCATCACTGCCAGCATGATGCGGTACGTTGGTAACGGCGGAAATGTAATTGGCGTGGATATCAACGCCAAAGCATTAGAGATTGCCCGCGGCAGATATTCCATGCCCGGCTTGCAGTTTGTTGAGGGGGATCTCTACGCTATGTCCTTCCCGGAAAACACATTCGACTTTGTGTTTTCTCATGGCGTTCTGATTCACTGTCAAACACCGCTTGCAATACTCAAGGAGCTGTACCGCGTGTTGAAACCTGGCGGAACGATTGGTATATCAGCGGTTGACCACGACAGTATACTGATTTATCCCGATCCAAACGGATGGTTGAAAAAATCCATCGAGCTACAAGAAAATTTATGGAAAACGGGAAGCGGCTGGGGAAGTACGGAGCACGAGGGCAGTAATTTACGGTTAGGTAAATCGCTTTGCCGTTTGCTCGTCGAGGCTGGCTTTACGCATGTTTCGGGTTATGCGCGATGCGAATATTACGGGGAGAACCAGGCGATTGCCGCAAGTGCCGAAAGTGAAATAAGTACTCTGACAGCTACGCCATTCGTGGATAGAGTAACAGCGCTTGGACTTTCCTCCAAAGAGGAACTTGCGAAAATGGTAGAGGCTTGGAGACAGTTTTCCGTAACAGATGGGGCGTTCCGCGTGAAAACGATTTGTGAAGCATCCGCAAAAAAACAGAACGATTGAGGGAAGAAGTATGAAAGAATTTTTGAATAGAACCTTTTGTGTACCGTTCAACGGCGATATCGAGTTAGTGAAATATTTGACCGAAAACAACCCACAGCCTATCTACGAGTTTTATGGGACCGACGATCTATTTCCAAGCGGTAGATGGAAAAATCCGGGCGAAACAGCGGAGATTTCGGCTGTAATGGATGTCCTAAAGGGTTCGGGGATCCGCTTTAACTATTTGCTCAATTCTATTGTCTTTGACGACTATGTGATTCACCGCGAGGAATTAAAGCGCCATCTCGGAGAGCTACGTTCTGAGGGTGTTTCATCCGTCACCTGCACCTCGCCCTTTCTCATCGATTTAATAAAATCATTCGGTTTTGAGGTCAATACCTCCCTCATGCAGAATATACGTAGCGCAACGGCGGTGGCGTATTATGAAAAACTCGGATATGATAGAATCCTTCTCTGTGAAGACGAATTGCGTAACACGCGACTCATCAAAGATATGGTGGCGTCCACAAGTTTGTCCATAGAGGCAATTATTGACAACGTTTGCCTTATGGAATGCCCGTTCCGTCAAACCCATCTCAGTTCTGAGGGAATACGGCATCCGGACTTTTCGGACGCAATGCGGCAATACATGAGTGCGTACTGCAGACAGTGTAAGCAGTTTTGGCATTACAATCCTGCGAATTTTTTAAAAACTTCGTGGGTGCGCCCTAATGATCTAGAGAAATTGTGGGAGAGCGGCGTTAGGCTTTTCAAAATGGGCGGAAGAGGAATTGAAACAACAGCCATCATCCAAAAGTTTTCTATCTATAGCAAAGGAGAGTTCGACGGGGATATTTTCGCATATTTAAAGCCTCACATGAACAGCGAAGAGTTTTTGGGAATATCCCCGATTAACAACAATGATTTGGATGAGTATTTTCGGTTTTTCATGGATGGAAAATGCACGAAGTTGTGTCACTCCTGCGGCCATTGCGATAAATGGGCGAAAAAATTAGTAAAAATGCATGAGAATCATTGGCGCAACAGACCGATTACAGGGGGACTTGGAGAGATCTTGGATAATGACGCTCGACTAACAGAATTCGGGAAATTGGGGAAACCCAACAGCGGGTTATTCGGAATAGAGAAAAAATAGAAATCACGCGGCAGAAATGAATCCTTATAACCAGGTAAAAGTTAGCATTATAGTGCCTTTTTATAATGCCTCTAAATGGATTGAACGCTGTTTATTGAGTGCACTCAATCAAACAATGAGCGACTTGGAAATTTTAGCCGTTGATGATGGGAGCACTGATAATTCTCTTGATCTTGTAAGACAGATGATGCAGAGGGATTGCCGCATTAAAATATTTTCGTCGCCTCATCTGGGTTGTGGTGGGGCGCGCAATGTAGCGTTACCTTACGTTAAAGGTAAATTTCTTTATTTTTTAGATGCGGACGATTACATGTGTTCCAAACTGCTTGAAAAAATGATCGGTGGGATGGAAAATGCCAATGCTCCAATTGCCTTTTGTCGGTTTCAGAATGTTAATGACAGAGGCGATGCCTTAGCTACACCTTACGAAAAAAATTTAATGAAGTTTGCTGCCGATGTAAGAGATGTTCGTTATCTTTTAACGCCGAAATCATTCAAGGATGATAATGAGACGCAATCAGTTTTGTGGTCACTCTTCCGTGTAGTATTTTTATCTGATATTGTGAAACAGAACAAACTTACGTTTTCAAATGTTCCGTTTGCCGAAGATTTTCTTTTTCTTGCCGATTATTTAAAATTTTGTCAAAAGGGCTGCCTTGTTGATGAGTATCTCTATTTGTATACAAAGCAGACGGATGGCAGTAGTAATCATTCAAGAGGATTTCATCCAGATTTCAACGAAGTTTTTTTGGCGGTTTTGAATAAGGCAAAAAAGATGCTTGAAATGAATACGCTATACACTGACCCGCAAAAGGAAGTCATCTATAAAACCTTCGCGTTATTGATTGCTCATAATATGATTTTGAATGTTTTCTGTTCTTCCGATTATGAAAGAGAGTACAAAAAAAGTAAAGAAACCATATTGGCATTGTACTCTATGCGAGACCTTGAGCAGTACCACGGACCCTTTAGTGAGATACAACGCATAACGTTAGAAATGATGCAAAAATCCAGCATGATTGAATTATATGAATTTTTAACGGCACATAATATAATCAAATAGTTTGGTTTTATGAATCAATCCATCTTTGCAATTTTATCTTAACTAGGATGAAGCAAACAAAGACAACTAAAGGTCAATCAATATGCACAGTTTACCGATTTTTCTTTGCGGACCGCATTGTAGCGGGGAAGCCAGTATCATTAAAAATTCGCTTAATGATGGCTTGATATCGGAAAGAAATTGCGAAACGGCAATGAATTGTTCTAACGACGTCTTGCGGAACTCAGGCAATGAAGTTGTGCAAGATGAGGAACATCGTGGTCTACGGGAGGCTTCTTTTTGTGGGGTCAAGATGGATTTTTGAGAAGATATTTTTTATTGGATGAAACAGTATAAAAACGCTGACGGAAGCGCAGATTGTCTGCGGTAACATGGCAAGAAAACTTGTATAAAAATAGGCAAGCGTCGCTTCCGCTCCGTAGCCGAGAAAGAGCGGGCTGATTAAATCATCCAACAATGTAAACAAGACCGTGCAGAACGCGGCAAGGGCGGTTATCGAAGATAGCTCCTTGCTTTTTTTATGGCATAGAATGAGAATGATATAGAAAAGAAGTAGCGCCGCGGATATCCCGAAGAGAATCCAAAACATAATACTGATTTTGTTTTGATATAAAATACTGATTGGAATGCCCGCAGCCGCGAAATAAGCACTTGCCGCTGCAAGCATGGAAAGCAAAACGGGACATATCCAAACGGGAAGTTTATGCTTTCTCAAACTCCCGAACAAAAGCGCGAACAAGTTGTAATAAATGAGATAGAGCAAAACGACGTTCGGCGCGAAACCGAATAAAAAACAGCGGATCAAAGAAAATGCGGTGGCGACGAGCATCCCGCAAGCCGCGCCGAAGGTATAGCAAAAACAGAGCAGAAGCACGGTTACAAGCTCTACCCCGGACACAAAACTCAATGCAAACTGTACGGCGATCAAAAGCGCGACCATCACCGCGCACGCCGCGATTTTCTTTGCGTTCATCAATACGTCGAAATCGTCAGAATATAGAGATATCCCTCAACTATCGGCAAACCGGATATCCCGTATAAGGCGCTTGCGCACGAGGTGCCCTTATATTCGTAGGCGCCGTATTCCGCGCTTGAATAAGTTACGCCCTCATATTCTCCAAGCGTGGTATACACGGCCCAGAATTCGTTTTTGGAAGCGTCGGGGGTGTAGCCGTTTACCGACGTAATATAAAACCCGTATTCGCTCTCCGAACCCTCATAGGAGATTTGACCTGCCTCTTTCAACTTTGTCATAGCGTCTTGCATGCTTCCGCTCGTTGTGTTTGCCTTAATCACAACGAGCGTTTCGCTGTTTTCAAGAAGCGTTGCGTCCGCGTTACCGTTTGCACAGGCGGAAAAGATTGAACCCGCAAATGCCGCGATTGCTGCGGCGAAGAGTGCGGCAAGTTTCAAAGCGTTTTTCATAAATTACCTCATATAAAAAAGCGCGCCCGCTTTCGGGCGCACAAAAAATACGCTACTATCTGTCTCCATTGCCCGAGAAAAGTAACGTGCAATCCAACGGGTAGGCAATCGGACTTTAACCGTAATGACTGTTGCGACGGACTTTCACCGTACTTTCCCTACTTTCCGCAAATGATTTTGCGACTCGCATTAGATGATTAAGTTAATATTATTCTACCATATTCGCTTTTGCCCTGTCAATCAAAATAGCTTCATCTTATCATTGTTCCTTTTCTTGAAAATTTACGGAAAGTGGCAACTATTGGGCTTGTTACTAGCCTATCATTTGTAAAGGGAAAAGCTAACGGGCTGGTTTCTCGCTTGTTTAGGGCCGAAGTTTTGGCACTTATGACCAAATTTCTTATCCTATTTAGGCATCAAAAAATTGCCCACTTCTGTTGTATAAGAAAAATTAGAATTTCCGCTTAAAATTGATTTAAAAATTTTTTAATATATGCAGAGTTTTGTAAGATAAATAAATTATAATAAAGCAATGAATAAGTTGGCGTATCATTATAAAAAAAGAAAATATCTACAAAATCGGCAGGTAAATTTCTGTATTGCAATCCCTGCACAGAGTCGGATTTTCCCAGCATATATATCAACGGCAGACCGTAAATAGTCATTGAAGTAAGCGAAACCGAATGGGAAGCACAGTTGGAGTTAGATAGACTTGAATACAACATTACCCACAAGTATCAACGCTATACCGTTCGGTTTTTAGACAAGGACGAGGACAAATTAACACCCAAACAACGTGAACGCAGAATAGATAAAGATATACATTTCAACATGCTTGCGGAGGAGTGGCGGGACAGGGAAATTCTGTTTGCCAACTTGTCGCAACAGGACAGAGATATTTTAGAGATTATGTCAAGCGACAAAACGTAGTAAATATTCCCCACACAAGTGGGGGGGGAATATTTACTGTTATTCGGTTATTTCAAAGGCTAACCAAGTAGCTTCATAAGAACTGAAGCTGAAGCGGTTGCCGCAATTGTTTTCAGCATAGCCATGTTTCACTTGATACCGACCACGCAAAGCTTGCCGTATTTCGGAATCTTTAGATATCGGTTCAATCCAAATTGTGCTGTAACTAGGAAGTTTCGCAAATGAAATAGGAATACTTGAAGGTGCAGGAAAATCGGCGAATAGTTCCGGACCAAGCTGTTGGGATTTTACTTCCTCGAATGATATATGCTTACCATCCGCAAAGAGCAAGGAATTGCTGGTGCCGTTAACAAGTGCCCAACCGTGTTCCGGTATCCAAACCGGCTTGCCGTCTAAAGTCGGCAATATTTCGCTCGGTATTGGCGAGGTCCTGCCAGGAGTAAATTCGGTATTCCTGCCAAGCAAATAATCTGTGGTGACACCGTACAATTCGGCCATTTTCACAACCATATCCAGGGAGGGGGACTTACGTTCGCTCTCCCAAGAACTTATGGTGGGCTGCGTAACACCGAGAGTTTGAGCGACTACGGTGAGTTTTAATCTTTTTCTGATACGAGCTTCTTTGAACCTTCTCATACTTCAAGTATAGCATAATAGTTTCAAATTTTCAAGCTATAATCGTTCTTCTGCCATATTCGATGAAAATCGGCAAAATCAGCCACGGGAAATATATTGTCATTTGCTTGGCGTTGTGTTATACTGATAATATAAGTTTCATTATTGCTATGGCAATATAGTATCCGAGTTTCAAAGTGTCTGTTATACGCAGGCACTTTTTTGTTTTTTGGTCGAATGACAAAACAGTGCTCTGGAATTGTTTCCTAGTGCGCTTTTATATAGATTCGGAGCCGGCAACGACTCTGTAAATACTCTTTCACGGCAGATCACACGATTTGCCGTTATATATAAATTCATTTTGAACCCGTCAGCAGTTGAAATTTTCTGTTATATGTGCTATAATACTACTGCAAGACTTCGGGTTGACAAGGAGGAATCAAATGATATTTGAACTCAAACAATACGACACCGAACTTTTAAGATTCCGTATGAACAGAACAAGTTTGGGTGAAATCGTTTATCAAATTGACTGGGTAAACGATGAGTTGAAACACTTGTTGCCGATTGGGTTGACCCTAAGCTCAGATGGTCTTGCGAAGTGGTTGTCATCTCGTGTGATACCTAAAAACAGGGAGTTTGTCGATCAGATACTCTCAAAGAGCGGTCTTTCCGCGAACGATACGCTTGGAATAATTCGACTGTGCAAGGGTCTTTCTCTTAACGACAGCTATTGGATTGTTGAGGAGGGATTTAGCGGCAAATTTGCGAACTACAATCTTTATGAAAACAGTTTTGCTCGCACTCTGGCCTTGATAGCATATACAGGTGACGGCAGCAATACCCGTAAAGGGTTTACTTCATCGCCTGAGTATACGACGAATGGTATGCTGAGAAAGTGCTGGCGCAGGATCAACAAAAAAATTTATCTTTATAAAGGCGGCACATCAGGTGCGGCCAATGCGGGGAAGGAGCCTTATTCGGAATTCTATGCTGCACAAATCGCAGAAAGAATGGGCATCAAACACGTCGCTTACGGCTTATCCAAATGGAAAGGACAGTTGTGCTCTACGTGCGAGCTGTTTACGGACATCGATACATCGTATGTTCCGATTCATAAATTTTTACCGAATTGCACGTTATCGAAGACAGTAGAGTATTTGAAATCACTTGGCGGCAGTTATTACGATGAGTTCGCCGATATGATGATATTCGATGCTCTAATCTGCAATACCGACAGGCACTTCGGAAATTTCGGTTTGCTGGTAGACAACGCGACAAATAAGCCGATAGCATTGGCTCCGATCTTTGATAATGGTTTGTCGCTTTTCAACTTTGCGATGGAAGACGAACTGGAGGACCTCGATAAGTATTCGCAAACTCGGACGCCGGCATTCGAAGGGGTTTCTTACGATGCATTGGTAAATGAGTTTTTATCTGACAGGCAGAGGGAACAGTTGCGCAAGCTGATCAATTTCAAGTTTGAAAAACATCCCAAACACAATTTGCCCGCCGCTCGGTTGAAGCTTATTGAGGCATTCATCCAAACGCGCGTACAGGTAATGTTGGATACGAGGAAGTAAGGGCTCACAAACAGATATCATAGCCGAAAGGCAACAAAGCGCTCAAGGAACGGTATGTTCTTTGGGCGCTTTTTTATATATATCCAGGAAATCGAAAGATTTCTATTAACATTATTCCCGGGGATGCCGAAAGGTGTTCCCGTTCTTTATATAAAAATCTACAAAGGAGGTAACATCATGACACTGTATTTGACAGCCAAAACCGACATCGACGACCTGACAATCGACTTCATAGAAGTGGAATTAAAATCGGGGAAAACAGTATCGTTAAACTGGGATGCAAGTTGGATAACCCGTTGTGGGAACGAAATTCGTGCCGACTACGAAGGCGTTTGTTTCGGGGAAGAATCGGCGGCCGGCAAGATCGAACAGCTGGAGGAGATGCACATCAAAGAGGTCGGAATGTATTCCGACAAATTTGGCGAAGGGCAGTATTCTTTATCTATCGAGACTATGGAGTTCTATGACGGCAAGAAAAGTCTCATATTCCGTAATCCATATAATTTCGAGCCGCAAAATGTTGTTCGAAGCGTAGCAATGCAACAGTTATACGATAAATTTTTGGCAAGCTCATGGAGGTAACAATGGAAGAGTTGATTAACAACGAAGTTGACTATATGCTGGTCATTGTACCGGTTATAGCCGAATTGGTAGCATCTGATATGCCAGACAAAACGCTTAAACTTCGGCTCGATGCAATCAAGCAGCTTCAGACCAGATTGGCTTGTTACAAAAAGCTCGGTTATATGGAAAAACTGCTGTGCGCGATTGCGCGGAAGAAGGCGGCGATGATTATGAGTGCATCTTCTAAAACCGAAATGGAAAAAGTGATGAGTATTCGTCCACCGTACTTCGATGGGAACAAGTTCATTCCTGATCAGTACAATGTGCCTGAGGAAGAACTGATTGCTTGGTCGCAAACATCCCTGCAGGCTCCGTTGAACGAAGCCGGATTCAGGCGCTATAAAGAACTGTTCGGACAAATATTTCCCGAGCAGGCAAAAGATATTTTTTAGGAGAAACCATAATGGAAAAATTCAAAGACTTAAAAGAATGCAAGCAGACCTTTCAGGATGCTATCACCGCAAACTTTGATGGTATGCATCTGAAATCTGATTTCATTGATGGACTTATCAATCGTTACAGTTTGGATACGCTCCTTTATCTGTGTGCGCTGACGATCAATGAACATGACTGGGATTTGCGATATTCTCGGAGAAATAGGGAGTGGGCAAAAACTATTCAAATAGAAGAATCCAAGTCAGTGCGTTGGCAGTTGGAATTGAATACTCATCCTGCGGTGCTTGATGGAGTAACAGATATTCTTCTTAAACGGAGGGGCTTTAAATGAATCAGAAATTAAAGAATAAATTGGTTATTGTTGTGCGAAATGGAATAGTTGATTCCGTCTATTGCAGTAAGGAAGATTTAATATCGGAAACCGAAATTATTGACCTTGATTCAACAGAACCCAATGTCCTTCGCAAGAGTAAGCTGCACGAGAAAAAAGCAAAAAAATCTATGAAACAGATCTATTAAAGGAGGATGCACAAAGTGCGAATAAAAAAACTTAAAGGCTTAATGCCTTACAAAGGGTGCGGGGCTTGCAAAAGCTCCGCATATCTTTTATGGGTAAATTTACTTACAAACGCAAGGAGGTCCAGTTATGAAACGAAAAGTTGACTGGTTAATTACGCTTGAGGGGAATGGCATTACATGTGAGGAGTGTGGGAATACAGAAGACCGATTTGTTAAAGGTTACTGCAATGCTCAAACGATAGGCATGTATAAGTATCATCACCCTGAGTTTCAGCTAGTGTTGCATATGGATCACAAGTTGATTATGTATACCTTGAATACTTTGGGAATTAAGGTACAGGAGGGACGAGTGTTTCAGGATGGCGATATCGTAGATGATTTGTTTGAAGGGTATGAAGCCAAATTGAAGGAGTTCGACGAAGACGGAAAAAAACTCCTGCGAGTACTTATTCCTGATCCGAATCATAAGTTTCCTGATGACGATGGTTGTCAACTGGAATACACCTATCAGGCGTTACCCATTGAAGATTTGTATAACTCAATTACACGAAAAAATTTAAATTAACAAGGAGATAAAAATGGACCAAAGATTAAAGCATATCGTTGATAATTTTGAAACGATGAAAATAGGATTGGACGAGAAATTCAAGTTCAACTGTACAATGTGCGGAAAGTGCTGTATCGATAGGGATGATATTCTTTTAACGCCAAAGGACTTATTTAAAATATCTAACGCTTTGGGTTTAATAATATCGGATTTTCTCAAGCAGTACTGTGAAGTTTACATAGGACATTCTTCAAAGGTTCCTATCGTGCGGTTACTACCCGTAGGCCCAATGAAAAGATGCCCGTTACTTAAAGGCAATAGATGTGCAGTACACCATGTAAAACCTGTTGTATGCGCGATGTTCCCTATTGGACGTTGCCTACAGCTCGATGACGAATCAAAGAGAAATGGAGAGTTTACTGCGCGCGATATACAGTATATCTTTACAAACCCCGGATGTGGCGATAAAAGGAAAGAGCATACTGTACGTGAGTGGCTTAAAGACTTCAATATTTCAGATGAAGATGAGTTCTTTGTTAAGTGGCATCAGACAATCGCCGTCTTGAGCCGGTTCATGCGTGAGAACGAAAGCAAGTTGGACGAACATTACCTGAATGGACTGGAAAACCTGATCTTTTTGGTTTTATACCTGTCTTATGATTTTGAAAAGGATTTTTTTCCTCAATTCGTCTACAACGCAGATTTGTTGATTGAAAAAATCAAAAATTTCAAGATTGGAGGCGCAGAATGAAATCATGGACAATACCGGTGACGTGGGAAATGTGCGGCAAGGTGGTTGTAGAGGCGGACACGCTCGACGAGGCGATGGTAATAGCATGTGACGAAGCGGGAGAAATCCCGCTTCCTGTTGAATCAAATTATGTTGACGGTAGTTGGCAGCTATCGACTGACGACAGAGAAGAAATCCGTTGTTGCTATAACAAAAATCAGCCAGACGAAGGAGAAAACTGATATGGGTTCGGTTCAATCTGAAATAAAGTGTCCGCAATGCGGAGGCCGCATGTTTACCGATTATTATTATAAGACCGACGAAGAATATCGGTTTTGCTCCTGCTGTGGTAAGTATGAAAGTTGGACGCTTGTAAGGGACGATTGTGGTAAAATAGTGCTTAAGAAGAACGGCAAAGTTAAATATACGCACATCAATCGCAAAGGGTATGGGTGTGCGTGCCTCGCTTTCTCCGATGGCGTATCTCAAGTTCATCATTTTTCCAGCCCTGTACGAAAGAAGGACAAGGACGAATTTTTTCGGATACTGGATTCCACAGGGATTGATAAGGAAAAATGCTACCTACTGAAGTGGGACGCGGTTTCAAAGTCCGTAGTCTCGATTTATGGACAAATTCCAAAATATGAAGAAGAATAAAAAGGAGATTTAAAATGGCAGAAGAACATAACAACAATCAAATCATCCGCAAGGACGCTAAAAACTGCTTTGTTGAAAGCTTAAATGATGCATTTGACATCGGTAAAGTTCACTTTGGTTTTGCAACATACGACATCAATAAACCGGTGGGACAGCGTCAGATTGATAATGTGCAGATATACATATCTGTAGATGAGTTTTTGGAGCTACATCGTAAGGTCGTTTCTGGCGAACTTCGCTATCTTTTGCAAAACAAAAAGAAGAATGGAGATAAGACACCGATATATCAAAGCCTCGGCGGAACATCGGCTGAGCGACTGGCGAAGCAGAATCATTCGCGCAGCGACGGAATGAGTCTGTCGCGTACAATTCAGCTTCTATGTGGTTCTAAGTCAGACTTCCTGTTGGTGGCAGACAGCGGACCGGGTGAAACTACCGACAAAGGACTCATCGTTCCAAAGTTCGGGAAGACACCTGAAAACCATGTTGCTATCAGTATGACGTTTGAAACGTTTGCAGAGTTTATTCTTACGACACACATTCATTACGCGGCTTGGCTTAGCGCATCCTATATAAAGAATCTTATTTCAGTACAAAATCAAAATAAAATATCTCAGTGTAACTTTGTTTGATGCGGATTATCCGTTTTAGTAGTATTTATAATAATGTATTAAATTAGCGGCTGACATTTATGTTGGTCGCTAATTTAAAAAACTTCTATTTAATACAATGATTTTTAATTTTTTTAATAATAAACAATTTGATTTTGGCACAATTTATGATAAAATAGTTTAGAATAATAATCAGTAAAAATTTAACTTGGAAAATTTCAAATTAGAATAAAAATTTACTATAGTTAAAACTTATTTTATGGAAACGAAAATAGTTGAAAATTTATTGCACATTACTAAGTTAAAAAAATTAGATGTGCCTTTAACTGCGTCAGCAATAATTGAATATGATAAAACATATTATTTTTTAACTAAAAACTTTATATTACTATTTCAACCATACAGTTCAATATTTGTTAAAAATCATAGTGTAGGCTTTTGCGATAGTTACTATCTTGCCTTTCAAAAATTATACGCAACAAAGTTTTCAATAAAAGAAGTGCTAAAAGAAAATGGGATTATGTCCTACGACTACAAAGGTCAATATAAAAAACTTGTCATAGCACTGGGGCTTGGCAAGATATTAAGGAATACATTATTATGGTTTCCCAATTTTGGGACATTTTTTGCAATTGAAGTTATATCTTTTACTGATAGTTACTTGGAAGAATCTCCAATTCTCTTTCAAATGGACGAAGTTTGTTTGCATTGTAAGAAATGCATCAAAGCTTGCCCGACGGGGGCTTTGACCGAATCAGATTTTGTCCGTGATAATTGTATTAGACAGTGGCAATGTAATTTTTTATCTCCTGTGTACAATGAAGAAAATAAGAGAAAATTAGAGAATAAAATTCTTGGTTGCAACATATGTCAAAGATGTTGTCCTAAAAATATAAACTATATTAGTTCCAAAGAAGTACTTAGCAAAGATTATCAATATTTTTTTGATTTAGATGTTTTAGCTAAAAACTGTATAATTAAAGACGATGAACGGTCTTTTTATGTTAATTATTTGGGAGGGAATTTTATGCGCCCTCTACGAATTTTAAGTTTTGTCTTAAATGCTATGGAAAACGATTCGGCTAATTTGTATAAACATTACTGCGCTATCAAACAATATGAGAGTGCGGCACAAAGCTCAGATATAAAAGCATTAATAAAGTACTATGTGAACAAGTGGGGGAATACTAATGATTTCAACTAACTTTAAAGCCTATGAAGGAAATGAACCATTTATTTTTATAAGCTATGCGCACATGGATTCTGCTTTCGTATACCCGACCCTTGATTATCTCTATGCAAGAGGATATAGAATATGGTACGATGATGGCATTAATTCGGGCGAAGAGTGGGGACAGAGTGTGGCTCAAAACCTCAAGAGAAGTACACTAGTTTTAGCGTTTATTTCAGAGAACATGATTCTTTCTCAAAATTGTAGGCGCGAAGTATATTTTGCTGTTAGCAACAAAATTCAAATTTTGCCGATATTTATTAAAGATTATATTGATATGCCTGAAGGGTTAGCCATGCAGCTAGAGCTAACACAATCGATAATACGAAACAAATATACTACTGATATTACGTTTATTGATGAAATTATAGCAACTATCGAAAGATATAATCTAAATGTGCAAGATTATTCTCGTAGCAAAAAGCCTTTAATTCTAAATGGTAAAGTTCTACCCAAGGTGTTTTTAAGACGTGATGAGGCAATCGTTGATCTTGATGGATTTATAGATAATTCTTCCAATAAACTTTTATTGTTAAAAGATGTATCCGGTGCAGGCAAGAGTACACTGCTTTTGAAATATATAGAAGAGAATTACTCGTGGTTGAGACACGGCAATTTAATATATTATAGTTTCGAATATGCTCCTTATTTCTCTTCTTTCGTGATGGAGTTAGGGCGAAAGTACTTTAATATAGATTTTGAAGAGAATGGATTGGATGATATTATAAATCAGTTGCTTGCATATTGGGAGAATAATAAATGTACAATTATTCTAGATGCTGTTGAGCATCTTTTTATGAGTTCTGAAGAATTAAATCTTGGAGTCGTAAACGATACAAGATTTTTAGTATTCCTTAATAGAGCATTGCAACTTCCAAATATGAAAATAATTATAAGTTCAAAAGTTGCACTGTCAATTTTGGAGAGTTTGCCTCAATCCGAAGTTCTTCAGTTAAAAGGGATTAGACAAGAGGACTTTAATTTATATTTGCAGAAATTGTCTATTTCATTTTCTGAAGCTGACTTGCCTTTTTTGAGTGATGTGCTAAAGGCTTGCGCAAACAATATGGCTAGCATTGTTATGTTTTCAAATTATGTTATCGAATTTAATGGTGCTAGCATAGGGAGAGCAAGAAATAGTAATCTTATAGATTTAAGGAGTGATCTAAAAATTGAAGAGAAGTTGTTCAATTTTTATTGGACGCAGTTTAATGAATCTGAAAAGGATTTCGTTAAATTACTTGGTGCAGTTCGAAAAGAGCTCTCTGTTTCAACAGCGTTTAATTTAATGCCTCAAGGATGCAGTAAAATTTCACTTTTATCTAAAGTAAAAAATTATTTGTTAGCTGAAATGTCTGAAAATAATTATGGCGAGGAGACCATATCGCTTCATAATGTTTTTAAAACGGCAATAATGTCTTTAGCTTCTACAACAGAAAAAAATTTAATACACAAAAAATTATCTGTTATTTATATTGATAATAAAACAGATGATTTATATCAATATTTAGATAATAAAACAGAAAGAATTTATCACTTGATTCTTAGTGACGAAACTGACGATAGCATTGAACTTTTATTATCTTGGCAAGATGGATTGGAACGCCCATTTATTGATTTAATTTACTATAAAGGTCAATTCCCGGCTTGCATTGAGTTGATTTCGCTTTTAATTGAAAAATTACCGATTGATAATAAATATTATGCGGCGTTAAACCGTAAATTGGCCATGTCGCTGGATAAAAACGGGTCAACAGTAAAATCGTTAAAGCATTTCGATTCATATATTCAGGCATCCAAAAGCAATAATTTGGGTAATGACTATATTAAAGGAATATATTATAAAAGTGAACCTATTTCAAGGCTAGGTGATAATGCTATTGCCAAAGAACTTATAATGTTTGCACAATCGGAGGCCAAGCGATTAAATCTATTTGACGATCGCATTAATTCTAATCTTAAAGGTCGATATGCTTTGTATTGTATTGAACAAGGAAACCTGCCTGATGGAGAAAAAAATATTAATGAGGCGTTATCAATTTCGATGTCGCCTACATATCCTTTTGATGACAAAAATGTAATTAACTGCTGGTGGCACTTAATTTTAGGACGATTAAAAGCCAAGCAATATAAGTTTGACGAAGCAATTTTAGAACTTGACGAAAGTCATACTTTATCTCAAACTTATGGCTATAATGATTTTGAGGCTGAATACTATTGTGAAAGATGCATAATAGCTATTATGTTAGGAGAAAATACTGATGAATTTTTTGAGGAAGCTATAAAAAGAGCTGCAGATAATATTTATTTACTTATTAGATTGCAACTAATTAAGGCATATATTTTAATACAAAAAAATCCTAGTGATGCTCAGTTACCCGATTTAATTAAAGGAATAAAAATATTACTAAATGAAACCGAGTATAAGCAGCTCAAATTGTCTTGTGATATTCTTGATTATGATAGGCATTTGTTATCAAATGATTATAATATATCTATCCCTTTTATAATAGCCGAAAACAATGCGATTAGTCTTAATAAATGTATAGAATATATATCAGCCATATCAAATTCGATGCAGTTAACAAAAAATTCTGTCAATCAATTGAATAACTTTTTAAAGGAGATTTTATAATGTGGGAAGAAAGAGAATATATCAACCCTTTTGACGAGGATTATCATTATTTTTGGATGAAAATTGAGCATCTTGGTCGCTACCTATTTGCCAAAGATGAAATTTTGAAAAATTCGAATGCAAGTTGTTTTATTGCAGATTTAGGTTGTGCAGATGGGTATGGCAGTAATATTCTTGCAACGGTAGCAAGACGTGTAGATGCATTTGATATTAATGCTAATTATTTATCTTCGGGAGAAAATAATAAGAACGAAAATGTCTATTTTCACAAAGTTGATTTTGAAAAACCTGTCAGCTTGCAGCAAGATAAAGTTGATTTTGTTGTTGCGTTTGAGTTTCTAGAGCATCTTGAAAACCCTCATTTTGTACTTGATTTTGTTAATTCAATTTTAAAAGAGGGCGGCAAATTTATATGTTCTATACCAAGTAATTTATATGAGGTCGCTACTGCTGACGGTAAACCTTCTAATCCATATCATAAACATATTTATACTCAAGATGATGTTCAAGAATTATTTACGGCACACGGTTTTGAAATAGAAAAAGTACTAGGACAAGCTTTTCCAAATATATTTGCTAAAAATGAGAGTAAGTGGGCAAAGAAAAAACGTTTGCCATTTACTAGTAGTTCAAATCCAATTTTTACAAAAAGGGAATATTTGGAATATTTTGGATATATGTTTGCATATCCAAATGAGCTTATGATTGATAAGAGTTATTCATTTATATACATAGTCAACAAGAGAAAATAATGAATTATTTTTTAACGTACAGCGGAATTAAATTTGATGTTGTTAATATTAATGCGCAAGATATAGAGATAAAGGATATTGCTCATTCTTTATCTCTTTTATGTCGCGGGAATGGTCATTATAAGTATTTTTACTCTGTTGCGCAACATTGTTTAAATTGTTATGAAGAGGCAAAATTCCGCAAGTTGAGTCTTAAACTACAATTGGCATGTCTTATGCACGATTCATCTGAAGCTTATCTTGCGGATATAATCTCGGACGTTAAAGAGATTTGCCCAGATTACATCGTTCACGAAAAAAATTTGCTTGCTGCGATTAATGAAAAATATAATTTAAAACTATTGGATAGCGAGTGGATAACTGTCTTTGATATAGATAAATATATTTTAAAGTGTGAATTTCAAGAAATACAAAAAAATCCTCTTGGAAAAATAGAAAGCAGTAATAACTGTCATCTGGATTTTCATCTGCGGGATTGTAGGAAGATAGAAAGACGATTTTTGAAAATATTCTTTCTGTTGCAACATTTAATACAAACAAAACCTCATGAATAGATAAGTTTATAAATATTTTGAGAAGATGGTTTTTAAAGGGTTAAACAGTATAAAAACGCTGACGGAAACACAGATTGTTTGCGGTAGCATGGTAAGAAAGCTCGTATAAAAATAGACAAGCGTCGCTTTTGCGCCGTAATCGAGAAGTAGTGGTCTGATTAAATCATCAAATAATGTAAACAAAACCGTACAAAACGCAGCAAGGGTCGTTATCGAAGCGAGCTCCTTGCTTTTTTATAGAATAAAATGTGAATAATATAAAAGAGAACTATTTTTTGATTATACATACTCATATTTATTTGTTGTTTTCTTCATTTTACTTACAGTGTAAGTTTTTTATAATTTTTATTGTTTCTATGCCGATAAAAAGGCAAAAATGTGGCACAAAAATGCGGATGCTTCGTGAAAACAAATAGTTTATAATAATATCATCCAAAAGTGGGTTCCCGATGGAATCCACTTTAATAATTTAAGGAGGTAATTTCAATGAAAAAATGTCCGAACTGTGAAGCCGAGCTCAATGACACTGCAACTTTTTGTCCTATTTGTAATAGGGTAATTGAAACATCGAAAGAGCAACGCAAATATGACAGCTATTATGACGACATAATTGTAATTGACGCGAAGGAAGTTGAGAAAAAGAAGCTCGGTTCCGGAGTTGCTTTGAAAATCGGTATTGTTGTCGGCGGTTTGGTCTTGGCATTGGCAGTATGTATTACCGTCTTATGTCTACTTTAGGAGGTGGGCGATGATATCGCAATGATGTATTTGACAAGAGGGGTTTTAGACAAAAGAAGCAAACGAGGCATATTAATTCGGTATTATGGGCTACCCATAGAATTGAGCGGCGA
>CANRBM010000041.1 GCA_947628855.1 uncultured Clostridia bacterium
GAAGGTGTCCACAAGTTTGAAATGCTGATGAATCATGCCTATCTTGTGCGCAAAGGCGTCCTTAGGCGACTTGATGACGACCTCTTCTCCGTTTATATAGATGTGTCCCGCGTCGGGGAAATAGATGCCGGCTATCATGTTCATGAGGGTGGTCTTGCCGCTCCCATTTTCCCCCAAAATAGAAAGTATCTCGCCCCTATAAACGTCGAGATCCACATTCTTGTTGGCAACCACATCGCCGAAAGTCTTTGTGATGCCTCTAAGCTCAATAGCAACGGTTTTTTCCACGCTGTTACCTCCGCTAACGCTGTAATTTTTGTTCATAAATCGGTTAGACGGAGCAAAGCTCCGTCTAACCGTCAAACTATCGACATTAATTAGTCGCCGTAGTTTGTGTCAAGCAAGGTAATTCCGTCGATATTATAATCGAAATAAGGTGCGGAACGGAATTCGGACTCATGGAAGTATCCGTCGCTTACGACCTTATATTTCTCGTCTTTACTATGACTCCCGTCATCGTCAATATCAGCATAATCTGTTTCGGTGAGTGCTTTGCCATTTACTGTGAATTTGTCTGTCGCAAACACATGAAGCGTGCCCGCCGTAAATTGATCTCTCACCTTGTCAAGCTCTGCCTGAATTTTTGCCTTGTCTGCAAAGACCTTGTTGCCGAGAGCTGTGATTTGCACGGAACCCGTTGCGATCGTTCCCGTCCAGTCGGTTGCGATTTGCGATCCTGTGTTCACGCAGTTGATAGCATACTTGAGATAGGGTGCCCAGTCTATTCTTGAAGAGATGATGAATGTTTTGGGACCTGTTGCTTCTGTGCTTCCGTTGTAGGAGACGTTGGGAACATTCGCCCGCTCACAAGCCTGAGGTGCACCAAGAGAGTCGGCATGCTGAGAAACAAGAACACAACCGCCGCTGATGAGTTTTTCTGCCGCAGCCTGCTCGAGTGCGATATCAAACCAGCTGCCTGTAAAGGTAACATCCATTGTTGCTTCGGGAATTATGGAGCGAACGCCGAGGAACCAGCTGGTGTAACCGGAGATAACTTCTGCATATGTGAAAGCGCCAACATAGCCGACCTTTGGGTTCTTGACATTCTTGCTACCGCCTTCGCCATAGCCCATCTCTTTGAGTTTGAGACCTGCGGCAACGCCCGCGAGGTATCTACCCTCATAGATTGAAGCAAACGCATTGTGGAAGTTCTTTTGATTTGCGGTGTGAGCTTGAGTACCGGTTGCATGAAGGAATTCTACATTGGGATGCTTTTTGGCAGATTCCAAAAGGAATGTCTCATGACCGAAGCTGTCTGCAAATATGATGTTGCAGCCTTCTTCAACAAGGTCGTCAGCAGTCTGAGTGCATTTTTGATCTTCGGGAATGGTGTGTCTATACAGCACTTGGCTCTCGCTGAGACCGAGACCTCTTCTGACCTCTTCCATAGCATTGTAGAAGTTCTTGTCATATGTCGAGTTTGCGGGGTCGTGCAACATGATGAAACCGACCTTGATGTTGGAGTAGTCGGGATTGACATACTCTTCCTCGGTGGGGTTGCAAGCCGTGAGCCCGATCGCAAGACCAATCGTGAGTGTTGCCACAAGCGCTACGATGAGCACTATCGACAAAATTCTCTTTTTCATTGATAATTCTCCTTTTTAGCCGTTAGGCTTAATTTTGTTTCGATTTTAGTGGCGGAATGTGAGGCTCGTGTCCGTCATGGACTCGATTATTGCAAGGCTCTCCACGCGTATGCCATGCGCCCTGAGCTCCGCCCCGCCCGGCTGGAAGCCCTTTTCAATGGCGATAGCGCAACCCGTCAGCGTCGCGCCCGCTTGATTTATGAGGCTGATGAGCCCCTTGACCGCCTCGCCGCGCGCAAGGAAGTCGTCCACGATGAGCACCCTGTCCCCCGCGCACAAGTAGTCCTTGTCCACGCAGATGGTGCTCTTTGTGCCGTGCGTGTAGGACATGACCTCCGCCGTGTAGCAACTATCGGAGATGTTTGAAGTCTTGCTCTTCTTAGCAAAAAGCATCGGTGCGTGCAGATAGCGTGCCGCCGCACAAGCTATCGCTATGCCCGATGCCTCTATGGTCAGAATTTTTGTGACATTGTCGTCTTTAAAGCGCGCAGAAATTTCCTTACCTATCTCGTCAAGCAGACTCTCGTCAATCAGATGATTCAAAAATCCGCTGACCTTCAGAACCTCGCCCGGGTACACCTTGCCGTCCTTCAGGATGCGATCTTCAAGAAGTTTCATACGACCTCCGCCATAGCGGTTTCCGAGCAACGCTCGGGTGAAAAAACGACCTGCCGTCATCCTCCCCGCGCCTAGGGGAAAATGATGAAAGAATTATAATAAATCCGCCTCGCTCCTGTCAAACAATTTGAGGGCAATATGACAAAAAAATTCAAAAAAACACAAATAGTATTCTGCCTCCCGCGATTTTCCGAAATCTGTATATATTGCGCTTGAAATTTATATGTCCCACAACATATTGTGTGCGCAGCCCGCCCTACGCTATCCCTTGCGCCTTGCCCAGCCTCCTCGCGCATACGCGGATGCTCCGCACGCAAATCAAAGACCTGCCGAAGCGACAGGTCTTTACGTCTTGAAAAAATTGTTTTGTTTTTCTTTACGCTTTGAGATATGCCTCGCAAGCTTTTTCCAGCGCGCGGCAGATGTTGAGCGCGTCCTCGAGGTCCTTGCCGCGGGCTATGACGCCGTGGCGCGCAAGGAAGCATGCGGGAGCGTTTCCTATCGCCTCGCCGACGTTCTTGATGAGTCCCTTTGTGCCGGGGAGCGCCGCCTTTGCGCAGGGGATCTCATCTCCCAAAATGTCCTTGTACTCATCGGGCACGGGAAGAGGTCTGTCCATCGCGGCGAGTATGCAGCCGTAGAAGGGGTGAGAGTGGATGGTCGCGCCGTATTTTCCGTCTGAGAGCAATACTGCGTGTATGCCCTTTTCGCTTGTTGCCTTGTCCGTACCCGTCCATTCGAGCGTCTCCATATCCACCTTGGCGATCTGCTCCGGCTTTAACAGCACGTAGTCGAGCCCCGACGGCGTGGCGAGCATATATTTTTCGTCGAGTTTGACGGCGATATTGCCCCACGTGCCCTGTACGAGGTTTTCCTCAAGCATAGTCATGCCTGCGTCCTTTATCGCTTGCGCGATCTCCTTCTCCTCGTCCGTGACTATCGCGGTAGCGCGCTCTTCCTTTGCTTCCGTCTTTGCCTCGGGAGCGGAAACCACGGCATTTTCGCCCTCCGCGGGCGCCTCTCCCTCTGCGGGCTTGTCCGCAATATGCTCCGCCGCGTCCTTTTGCTGCTCTTGATTTTTCTTTGAATATTTGAGCTGATACACCACTCTCTCAAGCATAGCCTGTACTTTGCCGAGGTGCTGCGTGCCGCCCTTGCCTTCCGCGAGGAGCTCCGCATTGCAAGCCTTGTCAAGGACGAGCGTCGCTGTGAACACTTCGTTTAAGGTGCGCCCCGTGACGACCGCGCCCGCGTCGGGCAGGAAACAGCAGTTTCTGAGCCCCGAAAGGGACGTCACGACCTCCGCCGCGACATTTTTAGCCGCGCACTTTATGCTTATGCCACACACCTGCGCAAGATCGTCCAAAATGGGCTGCAACGGCAGATGTTTTTCGGAATATTTGAGTATGCTTTCGCTGTCCACGATCGCCGCCGCATTACTGTTTTTATCCTGCCTTACGGCGCAGAACAGTATGACCGCCGCCGCGCGGAAGTTGCCCTCGTACGACTCAATATTCTTGTCGTTGACAAAGACGACGTCCTCCGCCTTGATGTCGTCGAAGTCGGCGGTAGCGGTGGTGATGCAGATGCCGTCCGCCTCTTTGACTGCGATGTAGCCGCTTTCGATGTACTTCTTTTCAAAGAGCATCTTTGCATATTTTGCGATGTTTGCAACTATTGCCTCGTTCATATACACTCCTGCGGGCATACGCCCGACTAATTATTGCTTATATACTATACTACCAAACATTTCAAGAAAAAAAAAGCTTTTTTCAAAAGTTTTTTAACACTTCCCTGCGCAATTGGACGCTTTTTTTATCGGTTTAAAACGAAAAGCGCAGACATTCTGCGCTTTTCGTTGCTAAATGAGAGAGTATACCGTCGGGTGTTGCCCCGAACATTCTATTTTATTTTTCCCCGCCGCCCTCGGTGTCGTCCTCGGTTTTAGGGTCTCGCCTTTGCGCCTGCCTTGCCTTCGCCTCGGCAACTATGTCGGATACGTCCTCTTTTATGTCATTGCAAGCGCCGTGACAATTGCCGCTGTATGGACAACAGCCGCAGTCCGAGCCGAGAGAGGGCTTGCCTTTGAGCTTTCGCACTATCATCGCTATCGCCATCGCGACAACGAATGCAGCGACAAGCACTATGACGGTTATTTCGATAGGTCCCATATTCACGCCTTTTTACGATCCCAATGCAACTTCGATCTGAGGTCGTCGAAGAAGCCTTTAATGTCTATCTTGCCCTTGTTGTTGAGCACTATGAGCGCGATGACCGCCGCCCACAGAGCTGCGAAGATGAACACCGTCCACCACCAGCTGCCGATGACATATATCATTGTCGAGACGATGTACGACGTCGCCACCCAGAATACCAGCGTCCATCTGAAGGAGCTCTTGGAAGGAGACTCCGCCTTTGCCGTAGCGACCGCCGCGAAGCACGGTATCGTGAGCATGTTGAACGCGATGAACGCTATGAGCGCGGGGGCGGTTATGCCCGTTGCGGATATCATCTGCACCACGCTGTCCACGCCCTCGAGCGCCTCGTCCGCGACGAACGCGCTTGAAATACAAGCCGCCAAGGTGCCGAATGTAGCGATGACGTTCTCCTTTGCGATGAGTCCCGTTATTGCCGCGACGACGAACACCCAGCCCCACTGCGTGTTTAACTGACTGCCGAAGCCGAGCGGAGTAAACAACGGTCTTATTATGCTGCCAAGTCCCGCAAGTATGCTGCCGCTCATCTCGGAGTCGTCGAGATACTGCCAATTCCAGCTGAAGTGGCTTATGAACCAAATGAATATCGTGGAGAGAAGTATAATCGTGAACGCCTTTTTGACGAAGTGTTTCGTCTTATCCCACAGGTGGAGCATAAGGTTTTTGAATTGAGGCGCGTGATATGCGGGCAGCTCCATAATGAACGGCGGGACGTCGCCCTTCATAGTCGTATTGCGCATGAGCAGCACGCAACAGATCGCCGTCACAATGCCAAGCAGATACATACCGTATGTGATGAGGTCTGCGTTCGCGATCCCGAAGCGTTGCACAAGTCCGCCCGCTATAGCAGTGAGTATTGGCAACTTAGCGCCGCAGCTGAAAAACGGTATGACGCGTATCGTCGAGGTGCGCTCGTTTTGGTCGGCTAGAGTGCGGGTGTTTATCATCGCGGGCACGGAGCAGCCGAAGCCCATTATCATGGGCATGAACGCCCTGCCGCTAAGTCCGAATCGGCGGAAGATCCTGTCCAGAATGAACGCCACGCGCGCCATATATCCGCTGTCCTCGAGTATCGAGAAGAAGAGGAAGAGCAAGAGTATCTGCGGCAGGAAACTGAGCACTGCGAACAAGCCTCCCAATATGCCGTCCACGATAAGTCCGCTCACCCACGGCGCCGCGGTCTTGAGCCCCTCGGCGACGCTTACGCTGATGAGGTCGGTGAGCACGGTGAGAGTGCTTTGCAGTATCACGCCAGGTGAATACACGCCCTCTTCATAGCCGAAGAATGTGTGCACGGATATTTCCGAGAGGTACTCGTCTATGCCGCTGACAAATTCGACGTCCGCAAATTCGCCCGTCTCCTCGTCCACGACGATGTTGACTTCGTAGCCGTCCAAATTGTAGAAACGCTCGTATTTTTTGCCGCCCTCGTCATACAGCTCGAGCAAATTGCCCTCGTCGTCCACGAGCGACGTAAGTTCATTCCCGTCCTTGTCATAGAAGGTCTTTATGGGATCTCCGCCATTCTTTGTGGCGTATGCGTAAGGCACTATCTCAAGCTCGGCGAGCGCGCCGTCCTCGTCTATTACAAGCTCCGCCTCGTTGCCGTCCTCGTCATAAAAGACGTCGTACGCGTTGTGGTTCTTGTCGTACAGCGCGATTTGCTCTCCGCTCTCGTCGAGAAGGCTGTCAAGGATATTCCCCTCCGCGTCATAAAATTCCGTTATCGCATTGCCCTGCGCGTCGTAGGCGAATACGTCCTTGTCGAATGCTCCGCCCGCGCCTATCCAAAGCAGATCCTCGGAGAATGTAAGGTGGAAAATGAAGAACAGTACGACGATGAAAATGGGTATGCCCCAAATCTTGTGCGTGAGCACTCTGTCCACCTTGTCTGAGACGGACAGTTTGCCCGACTCGCCGTCCGCGCCGTCCGAGTGCCTTTTGCGCTCGAGCGCGCCCGAGTAGTTTTTGGATATGTATTTGTATCTGCTGTCCGCGACTATCGCCTCGAAATCGCTGCCGAAGGTGTCGTCGTTGAAGGTATGCTTGAACTCCTCCACCATCTTTGCGCTGTCGGGGTGCATAGCGACTTCTATCTCGTCAAGCTCCACGAGCTTTATGGCATGGAAAAGCGAATTTTCCACCTTCTGCCCTTCGAGCGCTATCTGGCAGTCGCGTATCAAGTGCATAAGTTTTGTATCGCTCAGCACTGTCGCGCCCTTTCTTGGCTGCTTGCTCACCTCATAGGCGCGCTGCATAAGCTCGTCAAGCCCTTTCTCCTTGAGCGCGGATATCGCTACGACGGGCAGTCCTATCTGCGCCTCGAGCTTTACGGGGTCGATCTTATCGCCGTTTTTTTCCACCGCGTCCATCATGTTGAGAGCGATGACCATGGGCACGTCGATCTCCATTATCTGCGTAGTGAGATAGAGATTGCGCTCGAGGTTGGTCGCGTCGATGATGTTGATGATACAGTCGGGTTTCTCGTCGAGGATATAATTCCTCGAAATGACTTCCTCCGGCGTATACGGAGAGAGCGAATAAATACCGGGCAGATCGACGATAGATATGGGCTCGGCGCATTTTTTGTACACGCCCTCCTTCTTGTCCACCGTAACGCCCGGCCAGTTGCCGACGTGGGCTGTTGAACCCGTCAATGAATTGAACAGCGTCGTTTTGCCGCAGTTGGGGTTGCCCGCAAGTGCAAATTTAAGCATCTTTCACCTCCGAGGCATTTGAAGCGCCCTCCGCCTTACCGTCCGCGCTCTTTTGGACATTTGTCTCGAGCATGACGACCGCCGCCTCCGTCTTTCTCAAAGTAAGCTCATAGTCGCGTATGGTGACCTCTATTGGATCGCCGAGGGGCGCTCTCTTGCGAAGATACACCTCCGCTCCCGGAGTCACGCCCATGTCGAACAGGCGACGCCTTATCTTTCCGTCGCCGCCTATGCTCTTGATGACGCCCGATTGCCCGATCTCAAAATTGTCGAGAGACATTGTCACGGTGACAAGTTCCCCGCTCGACGGTTTGACCTCAGGTGCGGGCTGTTCCTTCTTTTTGAACAGTTTAAGCATTGTTTACTCCTTTATGCCACAAGTATTTTTGTCGCGATGTTTTTGTCGAGAGCCAACCTTCCGTCCTTTACCATACAGATGGTGCTCCCTCCGCTCTGAGAAATGATGCTGATCTTGGAGGATATCGTGATACCCAAATTCTCAAGATGCTTTTTTGTCTTTTCGTCAGTCAATATCCTGACGATCCTCAGCTCTTTTCCTATCGGCGCAACAATAAGCGGCATTTGTCTCTCCTCTTTCCATATTCATCATATGCGGCGAATATGAAATTTATTTCACGTTTTAGCGATATGATAATAGCACTCCAAAATAGACAAGTCAATCGATTTAAACAAAAAATCCGAAATTTTTTTCACATTTTTATTTTCGCCTTGCAAAACCGCGGAAAATACTGTATACTGAAAGCGTCCTCGGGCGGCGTATGCCCTATTTGTACACCTTATCTTAAGTATAACGCCGCGGCGGACAAAATATCCGCGATATATCGTCCGCAGGTGTGTAAACTGCAAGCGCAAGACGATCCGCGGGGGGGGGCGATACGCGCTTGCCCTATTTATAAACAATAATATTATCTTGATAAATAAATAATCCATAAAATATGGCGTCACGCTTTTAGGCGCGGGGGTGAAAATGTCAAAGGAAATAAGAGAGCCGAAACAAGAGCGCTCTATCGAAAAGAAAAACAGGATAGTCGAGGCGGGCTACGAGCTGTTCAGCGAGGTGGGCTACTATTCGACGAACACGGCGCAGATAGCAAAGCGCGCGGGGGTATCCACGGGCATAGTTTACGGCTATTTCAAGGACAAGCGCGATATTTTGCTCGACGTGCTCTCCATATATGTGGAGAAGGCGTTCTCGCCCGTGCTCGAGCTTATGGACAATCTGCGCTCTCCCGTGGATCTGCACGCTCTAGCCTGTGAAGTGCTGACAAAGGCGACGCATATACATCAAAAAAACGCCAACATCCACGAGGCGCTGCACAGCATGTCCCACTCCGACGAGGAGGTCAACGCGCGTTTCATACAGCTCGAGGACGACATCACCCTGCAAATAGCGGGCAAACTTGCAAGCCTCGGACTTGACGCGCCCCACCTCAACGAGCGCGTGCACTTCGCGATGGACATAGTGCAATCCTTCTCGCACGAGTATGTTTTCGACCACCATCCCTACATAGACTACGCCGCCATGCGCAACATAGTCGAAAACACTCTCGTTTCGCTTTTCGTCTAAGACGGGATATTCGCTAAATTACGGGTTTAACATGCAAAATACCATGATAAACTCCGCTTTTTGCAAAAATAAGCAATATGTTTACACAGCGCACTCTCGATTTTTTATACTTCAATCACAAGGAAAACTCTCCTCAGTGGTACAAGGATCACAAGGCTGACTACGAGGAGTTTTTGGTGAAGCCTTTCAAGGAGCTTGTCGTCGCTCTCACGCCCGCGCTCAAAGCCATAGACGGTCAGCTCATCTGTGACCCAAAGGTGGACAGGAGCATCTCCCGCATATATCGCGACATGCGCTACGCCACGGACGGATACAGATATCGCGACCACTGCTGGGCGATATTCGCGCGCGACAAGAAGATGTACGAGGGCTTGCCCGGCTACTATTTCGAGGTGTCGCCCTACAAATTCTCCTTCGGGTGTGGCTATTATCAGGCGTCCCCGTCCGCGATGAAAAACTTCCGCCGCCTCATCATACAAAACTCCGCGGAGTATATCGCCGCTCGCGACGCGCTTCAAAGATCGCAGGTGTTCGAGGTGTACGGCGACGTCCTCAAGACGTCCAAATACGACGCCTATCCGCCCGAAGCGCAAGACCTGCTCTGCCGCTCAAATATAGGCGTAAGCGCGGACAGCACGGACTACGACCTGCTCATGAGTCCCGCCCTGCCCTCCTACCTCGCGACCCAATTCTCCGCCATCGCTCCCTTCTACAACCTTCTCCTCACCGCCGAACTCACCAAGTAAGCTATCCTTTGAGCAAACGGATAACAGCGCCTGTCCTAGCTTAACGTCACTCTGTCCGAGCGACTCCGCGGAGCGAGCGGGATATACTCACGTACGCAGTGAGGGCGGGTCTGTACCCCATAAAATTGCGCAGCGATTTTATGGGGATCCCGCAATCTCTTCCTCAAGCGTTAGTAAAAAAAGCGGGCAAAGCCCGCGACCCCAAGTGCGCATTTTACTCCCTTTTTCAAGAAATCAATTGCTATCTTCGCAACGGCACTTACTCGGGTATCATAATGCGCGCCGTCGTGAAACGCGCAAAAGCGCAACTCAAAACATTAAAATAATTTCGCTTTTAAAAGTCAAATGCACGCCTTTTGAAACCGATACGCGCCCTTGCAAACCGCAAGGAGGGACCCCCTTTCGGGGGTCCCCCTTCGATTTGAAATGGATGGATCTTTCGTTTCTTATTCGCCTTGGGAGGCAAGATATTCGGAAAGCGCGTTTTCATATTTCACGATGCCGTCTACAATATCTTTAAGGTCTTGGTCTTTGCGGAATTCACTCTTTACCGCATTCGGAAGAACTCTGTTGATGAAATAACGCCATTCGTGAAGCTTTTCAAGCAGTGTCTCGCCGTCCGGCAAACCTGTAAAGTCGTAAACATCGTCCTTCACATATTGTTTACGCTCGTCATTCAAAGCCTTCAGCGCCGTCACTATCTTATCCTTTAAGGCGTCGACAAGTTCATTCGTCGTATTTCCCTTAATGTGGACTTCGGAATCCAAATCGCTGATTTCCTTCGCTTGAGCGGAATATTGAGAAGGGACATAGTTCAGCCAATTTAACCAAGGCTTTCGTTCGCCATCCCTTTTTTGCCAAAGGTCCATGCCCGATTTCCACTCGTACACCGGGACAAGCTCTTTCATGATTTCCAACAGATTATCTACAGTGGCGTCGGCATTTTGCGCCAGAGCTTGCATCTTGGTTTTGACAGCCTCATACGCTTGCTTCAAACCATCGAAATTTTTGGTGTAGGCAAGCGCCATATAAGCGTTGTACTTTTCCGAGAGCTCCTTTCTCTTCTCTTCCGAGAGCGCCTCATATATGGGCTTGACCTCCAAATAATCTTGAAGCAGAGCGAGCAGTTCATCGCGCGCGGTCGCGTCCGCGGTCACGTCTTTATATTTCGCCGTGCTTTGAGTTATCCGGTCTCTCAAGCTTTGTACTATAGGGGTTTCATATTTGTCTCTTGCCGCAACAAATGCCTTGACGCGATCTTCGCCGACCGCCTTCTGTATGGCAGGACTGTCCTTGACGGCGGGGACGGTGATGCCCAAATCGTTTTGATGAGTCGTGTCCTCACTGTCGTAAAGCGCGTTGAGCGCGTCCCACTCCTCGAAACCTTCGTAGTTGTCCTCCGCGGGAAGCAGCGCTTCAAATGCCTTTGCCCGCTCCGAGTACAGCGCGTGCATGACGAGAAGCTTTGCAAGCGTTTCGTCGTTATAATTCGTATCCGCCAAATAGGATGTATTTGAAATCAAACTGCGCACGTTTGCTGCCAGACCGTTGATTTCCTCCTTCAATGCGTCTACCTTTTGGAAATATGCGTCCTTACCGCTCTCGGTGAGGTCCATATTGTCGACGAGGTCTTGTATTCTATCCGTGTATCCCGCCGCCGTCTCCGCGTTTTTCACAAGTTGAGAGACTGTTTCCTTGCCTGCAAGAAGCGTCTTGCTTTCCTCTTCGGTGAGTTCCCCGCCGTGGGTGAGCATGAGTGAGAGAAGTCGCCTTTCGTAATAATCGTCCTCCGCATCGAAAACGGGCACACCTTTCACCGCAAAGTCGAACATCAAATTGTCATCTTCGTCTGTGCCTATGAAAAATTCAATATCGTCAATTGAGGCGCCAATCATATTTTCGATGAGCGCGCCCGCAATTTCGCCCAGAGTGCCTGCGGACGCCGTGATGTAGTCTTTTGCCGTTGTGACAAGCCCCTGATACGCCTCGTCCACGATTTGTACAATGGGATCGCCCAATGCGAAGAGGAAGCCGTTTGCCTTCTTTTCGAATCTGAACTCGGCGAGCAGTGAGGATGTCACATCTTCGGGCAGCTCGGGCATTTGTACCGTCTTAAGATCTACCTGCGTGACAAAGACGGGATCTTCTGCCGTATTGTTGAGAGCAAGCGTCAACACGCCGTCGCCCGTATAGTAGACGTCCATACTGCTGAGTGTGGGGTTGACAAATTCGGGCAAGCTCCCTGCGGGCGCAAACATCGAAACCATTCCCAATATTGTACCTGCGGGCGTAAGGTCGAGGTGAAGTCCCGCCTCGGCGATCGCAAAATAGTCCTTCGCCCAAATTGCGGCAGGGTTGAAACGAAGCTGCAGATCCCCCTCAAACGCTCCCTCAAGCATCCCCGAGGACGAGAGCAAACCTATGTCAAAGTTTATGTCAAATTTTTCTCCCTTTGTGACGTTGATGGGAGGCTCGCCTTTGATTGCAACGTCGATCGCGGAGATCTTGTCGGCGCCCGTGAGTTTGACGGAAACGCCCGTAAACGTAGCCTCAAACAGTGACTTCAAATAGCCATGCGTGTCGGACAAGTTCTCCTCAAGAGTAGAGATAAGTCCTTGATAGGCGCCATTCAACAATGTCACGGTCGCGCTCTTCAATGAAAGCGTGTAGCCGTCTGTCTCCTTTTCGACAGTGATGATTTCCTTGATGAGTGCGGCAATGTCCAAATCGGCTTTGTCAATGAGCTGCGTGACAGAGCCGATGTCAACAGCGTATGTAGCAAGATATGTATCCTTCCCTTGAGCATCCTCGACAAGCATGACCAACAATGTTCCGTCGCTGAGGCAGCGCAGAGTCAGCGTGTCGGCAATGTCCGATATGAGCGGAAGGTTTGAGAGATCGACGTCGAAACGGATATCGAAATCGTTTGCACGGTCGACATCCGAGGTCGTAAGACACAGGCTAAGCTCGCCATTCAACGGCTCGGTCGCGCCGAAGGCGTCGAAACCGATAGATACGGGCAGAGACAGCTCACCATCTTCATCAAGCGTGCTTTCAAACGCGCTTTCAAGCGCCGTAAGCGGCGTCGTAGCGTCAGAATTTTCATCTGAGGGTTTGGTTTTCGCACATGCAGCAAGCCCTATAGTCAGCGCAAGAACGCATACGACCAAACCCGGCAGAAGTGCAAGTAGCTTTTTTTTCATTTAATCCTCCTTTTGATACAAACAAGTTTTTTAGACCGCTTGCTCGACCGCTTGTTGTATCCGTGTTACAGATTACACCTATTTAAGCAACTTATCAAACACTTTGTATGATTTTGTACAATTTTAATAAATCGAACATTTGTATGATTTCGTAGGTTTTTTTGACGAAACTTATATTGATTTTACGGAGAAAGAATCGCGCAGTGAGCTTTTTTCCACTGTTTAGTGAGATAAGTTGCCGTCTTCGCCAACGGCACCTACACAAATTTTATAATGCGCGCCGCAAAGCGGTGCGCAAAAACGCAACTGAAAACATTGAGCTTAAATTCGCTCCAAAACCTTAAATCAACATCGATTCCCAGCGACATCAAAATTTTAATTCAACAGAAGTAAAATATAAATTGATGTGCTATTATCTCCATAGCTCATTACTAATTGCTTCTAATATGCTGGTTCAGTTGATTTTATTTGATTAATCTACTATAATAATTATAGTAACAATAGGAAATAAGCCAAAATGGCGTCTGGCAATTCTTTGGCAAATTGGACAATTGCACCGTGGATGGAGTTACAGGGCAAACAGCCCCGTAAAGTAAGCTAGTAGGGGAGATAAGGTATAACCGAAACATAAACGATCTTCATAAGTGAGGTAAAAAATGAGGAAACAAACATTAAAAGTTGCAATATTTATCATGGCCATTTTGTTCATAGCGTCTTTAAGCACAGTTATGCTTGCTGCTTGTAACAACAAAACGGAGAACCCTTCAGACCAAGACGCGCCGCCTTCCGAAAAAGAGCCTTACGAGTTTGACTATAATTTCAGCCATTACAAGCAAGTATTTTACTCGGAAGAGATGACTGGTTGGTTTGATCTTAGACGCGATTTCGCTGCTAGAGAATATGCCGCCCAGTCGTCCTATACTATCCCTTATCAGAAATATGATGTGTCCGCTGAAGAAACAAAAATAGCTTTAATTTGGACGCACACGCCAAAAGCAACAAGCAAATATAATATAGAAATATATACAGGCGGGTTTTTAACCGACCGCGCCTTGCAGAAAGTGTTTGTAAACGGAGAAGAGATCCAAGGACAGTTTGAAGATAACCATCGCTTTAACGCCACATTGTTGCTTAAATACCAACAGACCTATGTGATAACCGCCTACTTTGATTTCAGAGATGAGATTTTTTTCAAATCGATATATACAGGCGAACCGGAGCGCGAGTATTGTGATATAACTTGGGACATCGATCCACAAATGTGTACGAGCACAAAAGAAGCGGAAATGGTTTTGGATCCGCATGATTATTATGTGCTTTTTTATGCTCCCGAAGAGTCCTACAAAATTGCCAAACCGGGTGATTTGATTGTATTGTCATTCGTTGATGATGAAAATGCCGATATCGAAAGCAGTCATAAGCTTTGTTTTATTACGGCAAGCGAACCAAAAAATGTAGGCTTTGCCCTAGATGTAGAAACGCTTACCTTTCAGCGAAAAGAAAAAAACGAATATCTGGTTCTTATAATATACAATAGTGATAGCGTTCCGCACAAGCTGCAGCTGAAGGAAACCGTTACACCAACTAATTGATATCTTCATTTTATAAGTTGGAGATAAAAAATAGAGTATCTGCTTGTGTGCAAGATATGTTGGGAGTCTGGCTCTGATTGGCGCCAGACTCTCTTTTTGTGGCTTAACCACCAGCTAAGCTGGTGAGGCAGGAAGATCTTTAGCGTTGAGGAAAATAAAACCTCCGTGTATAATGTAAGCGGATCCGTCAGCCGCAAAACAAATACAAGGAGGTAGTTCATATGAACGAGGACAGTTTAGCACACAGCAAATGGAGATGTCAATATCACGTGGTATTCGCTCCTAAGTTCCGCAGGCAAGTTATATACGGAAAAATTAAAGAAGATATAGGCAGGATAATGCGCAAGCTCTGCGAGTATAAAGGCGTAGAGATTATACAAGCAGAATCCTGCCCGGATCATATCCACATGTTGCTTTCCATACCGCCGAAGATAAGTATCTCGTCGTTCATGGGGTATCTAAAAGGTAAAAGCTCCGTAATGATTTTGACTATTTACATATCAGTTATTTTTATCCCTTAAATATGAAACAAACAAAAATTGAGCGGACGTTTTCATAGTGCACGTTATATATACTCCGTTTTGAAATGCGGAATTTCCTTTATCCCACCAAAATGTGCATATTTCTTAGTTCTGCGTTTTTTATCTGCTTTTGGAGGGCAAAGCCGAAGGGTTCCAGATAGTTGCCCTCGAGGTGCGCGAGGTTTTGCACGTCCAGCTCCTTTATGATGGCGTGGGCTATGTCCTCGACTATCTCCGTCTTGACCTTGCTCCCCTGCTTGTCGTTGTCCGCGGTGAGCAAAAACTCGAGCGGATCAGCGAGGTCGGACATAACGGGCAGCTCGCGAAGGGCGCGGAAGGTCCATTTGAAATAGGGACAATGCTTGCGATTCAACAAAAATATCGTCTGCGCGGCGCACTTCACAAACTCCGTGAGCGCGAGCATAGCGGCGCCCTCCTCGCCGTGAGAAAGACAGCGCGGATAATTGTACTGTCCCGTCTGCGCCATTCGCACGAGCATAGCGGCGAGCTTTTTGAGGCGTACGTCCTCGGGCATGCCGTGCAGTATCTCCTTTCTTATCCTGCTGAACGCGCCAAGATCGTCGCGGAAGATCTCGCCGTTTGTCGCCTCGGCAAGGTACTCGCTTTCCGTAAACAGCCAATCCCTAAGCGTGACGGGCGCGCCCTCGCTGCCCGTGTAGCGGCGGTAGAAGTCGCCAATGACCTGCACTCCCTGCGAATTTGCTCCGATTACGCTGGTATGCGCAAGCTGCGTGCCCTTGTACTCGGCTTTTACGCGGTCGTATGCGCGCGTGAGGCGATAGCCTATCTGCGCCTCGTCCTCGCGCGTGAGAAATAGGCACACACCCGTCTCGAAATCGTGATCGCGGGAGATGTCGTCGTCATAGCCGAAACACTCCGACCCATGCCCGCAAAGCCCCACCGCGATGCGCTTTGCATACGGCAAAAACTCCCTGTCTATCATTTCAGAGACGGCTTCGTTATAAAACTTTCTTGCTTCTTCAAGTCCTTTCATATTTCAAAACAAGCGGTTTACAATGCGATTTTTCACATTTAAACCTCAATTTATGTGATTTTAAGCGGTTTTCTTTTCGATAGAGCGCTGTTATGCCTCGCCGCCGTTTGCGCGGTATATCGCCTTCGCGCGCTCCTCGAGCTCCTTCTTGTATAGGAAATATCCGTGATAGCCGCAAGCGTCCGCGACTTTCATGCACACGCTCGCATACGGTCCGTTGTGCTCCGCTCCTTCGCTTATAAGCGTGGCGTAGGCAAGCTCGATATACTCATCCGCCCTGCCGTCGTCCTCCTTGCCCGCCACGGCGTTTTCGTCGTCAATAAGTTTAGCGAGGTTGACATATGTGATCGCCACTTCGTTGATGTTGCCCTGCGCCTTCAATATCTCGAGCGCCTTCATATAGTGCGCCCTCGCCTCGTCGAATTTGCCCAGGTCTGCAAGCACTGTCGCATAGTTGTTGTGATATCCCGCAAGACGGTAGTCGTTTGGCTCCAGCTCCCGCTCGTAAACTTCGCGCGTGATATCGTAATATTTCAAGGCTTCCTCCGCCCTGCCGAACGCCTTCATGGTCGTCGCTATGTTCAGATATACCGTGGCGTCCGCGACGGTGATCTCCTCCTCGACGGCCAAAAGCGCAAGCGCCTGCTCGCATGCGGAAAGTCCCTTCTTTTCGTCGCCCTCGCGGCGGTAGTGTCCCACTTCCTCGCTCAGAATGACAAGCAACCCACGGTCGTCGCCGAGCGCCTTCGCCTCATTCTCCCAATAGTCGAGCACGCGCTCCATCCCCGCGCTGTCGTTTTTCGCGGCAAGCTCGTCCAGCCGCTCTATCACCCTCGCGACGGGCACATATCCCTGCGGCTCCTTTGAACAACTTGTACATGTGTTTTGATTTTTCATATTCCCTCGCATGCCGCGATATGTCAAGCGAATATCGCGACCGTAAAAATTATATCACACCCCTACCCCAAACGCAACGTTTATCGACATCCTGCAAAAATTGCGTATATAAGAAATTACAAACATCCTCACAATACGGACGGCATTTATTCGCCTACAAACCACTATCCGGTTTTGCTTGGTAAAATTCGCGCCGACAAGCGAGAGCGATACAAACCGTCTGTAAAGGACAAACAGCGCGAAAGCACCCTTTTTGAACACGAATGTACTTTGCGTACGCGATCGTGAAGAAAAAGGGTGCTGACAAAGTTGTTTGCCTATGCAGGCGACATTTACTCTTTTTCGGCGATGGTGATGGTGGTGCCATCCTGCTCTTCGGTGAAGGTGACGACGAGTTCAACTCCGTCCGCCGAATAGGTCAAGGTTACTGTTTTGGACGTTTCGTCATACGTGCATGTCTTGACGACGTAGATCATCCTATTGTAGCGGAACATTTTGATCTCGTGTGTGGTCTTATTGTAGTCCACCCACTGCGAGCCGTCCGCAGAATAGAGCACCTCAAAATCTTCGACGGAAACGAGTCTCGAGGTTGAGGCGTCGTATTGCGGAATAGTATACTTTGCGCCCTCTGCGAGTTCTTTCGTCTTGAGGTCGAACTTGAAGTATTTTGCGGACACGATCTGTTCCGAATCCTCTTCTCCGTTTGTCTGTCTCACGACGAGCAGCTTATAGGTGACGCCGTCCTTGTCCTCGTCAAGGAAATATGTGGGGCTGTACTCCTCGTCGCCGTAGACGATCTTTGCGTCGTAATAGCGACCTGCGACAACTCCGTAGGACGAAAGCTCGCTGAATGCGTAGACGATAGTCTCCATAGTCAGCGTGCAGGTCTCGAGATCGTTTGCCGCCTCGAATGTGAACTCATCCACGCGGGAGATAAATGCCACTATAAAGCCCGTAAAGCCCATAGAGGCAGAGATGCTTTGCTGTTGCGGCGCGAAGTACACAACGTACTTGCAGCCGTCCTTGCCCGTGACGGTCACCGCATAACACGGCAAGACGTAATATCCAAGCCTTATTTGCTTGAATGTATAGTCACATTCAGTCATCTCGAGCGGATCGCCCATGCTGTCGGTGATGTCTGCGTCCTCGCCGAAATTGCCGTAGAATTTGTCTTTCTCCACCGTGCCGTCCGTCTTGTATTCCGCCTCTATCTTAAAGCCGCCGACGGTGTCCTCGAGCTGATTTGCAAAGGACGCTCCGTACATGATATAGTACATCCAATACGTATATTCAAA
>CANRBM010000042.1 GCA_947628855.1 uncultured Clostridia bacterium
GCACATACTTCTCGTTGGTGACGGGATCGGTATAGCTCAAGTCCTTGCCACTCGTCTTGATGTGCTGATTCAGGTCATAGTCCGTGCGGTCCGCGACGCCCCACAGCTCGCCCCAACCGAAGGGAAAGTTGTACTCGAAGTCCGTAGTGGCTTTTGAGTAGAAGCAAAGCTCCTCCTTGTCGTGGTCGCGCAATTTGAGGTTCTCGTCGCGCATGCCGAGCTCCAGCAGCCACTTATGGCAGAACTCCTTCCAATATGAAAACCATTCGAGGTCGGTGCCGGGCTTGCAGAAGAACTCCAGCTCCATTTGCTCGAACTCGCGGATGCGGAAGATGAAGTTGCCGGGAGTGATCTCGTTGCGGAAACTCTTTCCTATCTGACCAATGCCGAAGGGTACTTTTTTGCGCGTGGTGCGCTGTACGTTTTTGAAGTTGACAAATATGCCTTGCGCGGTTTCGGGGCGCAGATAGACGGTGGACGTCGTGTCCTCGGTCACGCCTATGAAGGTCTTGAACATGAGGTTAAACTTTCTCACTCCCGTGAAGTCGGACTTGCCGCACACGGGGCAGGGGATATTGTGCTCCTTGATGTACGCCTCAAGCTGTTCGTTGCTCCAGCTTGCGATGTTCTCCTCTATGCCGTGTTTGGACATGTAGTCCTCTACGAGGTCGTCCGCGCGGTGGCGGGACTTGCAACTCTTGCAGTCCATGAGGGGGTCTGAAAATCCGCCGATGTGTCCGGACGCCTGCCACGTGGTGGGATTCATGATTATCGCGCTGTCCAGCCCTACATTGTAGGGATTTTCAACGACGAACTTCTTCCACCAAGCCGCCTTGATGTTGTTCTTGAGCTGTACGCCGAGGGGACCATAGTCCCAACTGTTTGAAAGCCCGCCGTATATCTCGCTGCCGGGATACACAAATCCGCGATTTTTCGCGAGCGCGACAAGCTTGTCCATTGTGAGTTTTGCCATATAGAACTCCTTTCCCTATATGGATTATAGGGGGATAATAGAATAGTAATAGAATGATAAAATAATTCGCGTGCAAAAGTCAAGCATTGTGAAATGGATATACGAAGAAATAAACCATATGGGGCTTAATTGAAAACACGGGCAGGGCAAGTTTTTATGCGCGATACAATTATTTTTTCGCATACATAAACAGCACGCCGAGAGTTATGAAGATCTCGCCGTCCATATAGCGCTTTTTCATGGCGTCATGCTCGGCAAAGTAATCTTTCAGCATACTGAATGCCTCATAATTGTCAAAATATTCCGCCGAATTTGCTTCCCAAAGATAAGGATTGAAGTAGAGGTCCCAAAGCGCCTCTTTCATCTCGCCGCCGAAATCGGTCGAACTGATGGTAGTGGACTTCAATTCAACTCGGTCGAATCCTGCTTTCAACAGATAAGAGGGCAGCTTGCGCCCCATCTTCCTGTCGCCCGACTCAAGAGAGTGTTGCCATATGTAGAAACAGTTGTCGAAAAATGTAGAAGAAGGATAGACCAGATTCAGACCGTCGTCCTCGTCCTGTATGAAAAGATAACCGCCTTTGTTGAGCGCGCCGTAAAGAATGGAGATAAGTCTCTCGGGATGCTTGATGTGCAAAAGTACCGCCGACACGTGAATGAGATCGAAACCCGTCAAGCCGCGGCTTGTCAGATAGTTTTTGAGCAAGTCCTCAAATGACGGATCGGTTATGTCGGCATAAAGGAAAGTATGTCCCTCGTCGCCGTATTCGCCATTGGCGACGGCGATCTTTTGCTCGTCCTTGTCCACTCCGAGCAGGGAGCTATATTCGCGTCCCCTCATTCTAAGCATTATGTTTTTGCCGTCCGAGCAACCGATGTCAAGCACATTCGGAGCGTTTAGATACTCGAAAACTTCATCAAGATAGACGTCGGCATAGCGATTGAAAAAGCCGTTTTGCGTTTCTATGCGCTTTTGCTCCTCCTCGGACGTCCCGCTGTATCGACTGTCTGTGCTGTCAAGCTGCTCGACGCTCAGCCCCACTTGCTCGATGATGGCGAGCGCAAGGTCGTAGACATCTTTGAAATCCTTGGTCTCGAGCCAATTGAAGCTGCCGAGCAACAGCTTGATCATGTCCGTATATTCCTCATCGAGATCCTCTATGACAACGGGAAGTATTTTGTATGGGCGCAGATTCATTTCGCCGATAGCGCGGTTTATCTCGTTGCGAACCATTATCGAATCTATGCTCGCCTTGGACAGGAATACCACAAACGCCGTCGAGTTTTTGATGCCGCGGTTGATCTCGCGAAGGAAGTCCTGCTTGCTGTCCCGCGCTTGATACCATATCGATACGCCGAACGACTTGAGCGCAGCTACATAGCTGTCCACCGCGGCTTTGTTTTTGTTTGAATACGAAATGAATAGATCTCTCTTTTCGTCTGCCATAGTATTGCCTCGTAAATACTGTTTGCATTAGTTTAACACAGTTTGCTTGCATTTTCAACAACAAAAAAAAGCGAACGATAGCAAAAGACGCGCTGAACGCGCGCCTTTTGCTTTGTCCGCATTACTTGCAGAGGCAAGAGAGGATGAGGATGAGCCAGATTATGTCGCAGCTCGACATCCCGCAACCGCCGCCGCAGCCGCCGTTCACGCCGCCGCCGTTCATGCCGCATCCGCCCCCGCAATTGTTGAGCAAGAGCAGGAGAAGGACAAGATCGCAAGTGTTGCATCCGCAACCGTTTGAACCACCGTTTGCAAAGAAATTCATTGTATGTACCTCCAAAATATTAGGATCGCTCCTACATCACCATACGCTTTCCGGAAAAATTGTGTTACTGCATTAAAGGCGGCGCGGCGAAATATATTTTTGTGTGGAGCAGTTGAAGCGGATGATAGGCATTGTGGCGGGGATATTTTGCACGCTCATCGTGGCGGCGCTGAGCTCCTATTGCTTTAAACTTGATCCCGCATGGTTTTATTCGCTCAGGCTGCCCTCCTATATGGCGCCTCCCGCGGCGTTCGAGGCGTTTGTCGCGGTGAGCTATCTCTCTTCCATAATATCCATAAGCAGGCTTGTGGAGCACAAACATATCTTTCCGTCCATGCTGTTTTTTGCGGGGATGGGGGCGAACAGTATACTTTTTGTGCTGACATTCTTTTGGCATAAGCAACTCTTTTGGGGGCTGCTGTTTATGGCGGCGACGCTCGCGTTCGCGCTCGTACTGTTTTTCCGCTTTTTGACAAAGGACGTCAAGATAGCGCTTATCTTTTTGCCCACCTTCGTTTTTGACATGTACGGGTTTATCCTCACCATCGCCATAGCTATGGCAAATTGAACTCGCGCAACTTTTGCTTGATAATAGCGGTGTATTTTGCTATACTAATTTCAAGACTTCTTCGGAGGAGAATATGCTGCTCGCTATAGACATAGGCAATACCAACGTGAAATTCGGATTGTACAGGGGAGAGGAGCCACTCGGCTTTTGGCGGCTTTCCGCAAAGGCGTCTCGCACAGCAGACGAGTACGGCTCCATGCTGCACGACCTCTTGAGGCAGAAGGGGCTTTCCTTTGGGGATATACGCGCGGCTGTGATGTCGTCCGTCGTGCCCGCGCTCAACTATACGATAGAGCATATGTGCAAGGACTGCATAGGCATATCTCCGCTTGTCGTCACGCATACGCTGGATACGGGGCTGAAGATAGGCTACGAAAACCCCGAGGAGCTGGGTACGGACAGGCTTGTGGGCGCGGCGGCGGCGTACAAGCTGTACGGCGGGCCCGTGCTTATCGTAGACTTCGGCTCGGCGACTACGTTCAACGCGGTGGACAAGGACGGCGTGTTTTTGGGCGGCGCGATAGCCCCCGGCATAAAGACTGCGTCGGAGTCCCTCTCGGGCGCGGCGGCGAAACTCCCGCTCATAGAGCTTGCCTCTCCCAAGGGCGTGCTCGGCGTGGACACCAAAAGCTGTATGCAGAGCGGCATAATTTTCGGCTTTGCGGGGCTTGTGAAATATCTCGCGGACAAGATACTCGAGGACGAGCGCATGCGCGGCGCAAAGCTCATCGCGACGGGCGGGCTTTCTCAGCTTATCGTGGATGTGGAGCCCAAACTCTTCGACGTCGTGGACAGAGAGCTCGCTCTCAAGGGGTTAAAATACATATATTCGAGGATAAACGGAGCATATGACGAAATTTAAGACCTTCAAACGCTCTGCAGGAGTACTTTTGAGCGTGTCGTCCCTGCCCGGGGAGTACGGCATAGGCTGTTTTTCGCGGGACGCGGACGCCTTTGTCGAACTCATTTCGGACATGGGGTTCAGGTGGTGGCAGATACTGCCCATCACAGCGCTCGGGGCGGGAAATTCTCCGTATTCGGGCGCGTCGTCGTTTGCGGGCAATACGCTGTACATCTGCCCCGCGCAGTTGCAGGAGATAGGGCTTTTGAGCGCGCAGGAAGTGGCGGCGTGCAAATATCACGGCGAGCCGTATCAAGTCGATTACGATTTCGCGAGGTTGAACAGCGAGCGCTATCTCCGCCTCGCTTTCAGCCGCATAGACGACGCCTACAAAGAGGGGATGCGCGAGTTTGTAAAGAGCGAGAGCTATTGGCTTGAGGACTACGCGCTTTTCAGCGTACTTTCGGCGGAGTACTCTACAAATTGGTGGAAGTGGGATACGCCGCTCAGGGATCGCGATAAAAAAGCGCTCGCCGTGGTAAAAAAGGAGTACGCGGACGAGATAGAATATGTCGAATTTTGTCAGTACGAGTTTTTCCGCGAATGGAGCGCGATAAGGCAGAGGGCGGGGACGCGCGGTGTGTCCGTCATAGGCGACCTGCCGTTTTACGTTTCAACGGACAGCGCGGACGTGTGGGCGAATCAAAGCCTCTTCCAACTTGACAAAAACCGCTTTCCGCGCGCTATAGCGGGAGTCCCTCCCGACGCGTTTTCGAGCGTGGGGCAGGTGTGGGGCAATTGCCTGTACGACTTCGATGAGATGAAAAAAGACGGCTATATGTGGTGGCGCCGCCGCATTGCGCATTGCCTGAAATTGTACGACGCGCTACGGCTCGACCACTTCCGCGCGTTTTACAACTATTTTTCCATACCCGCAACGGACTACGATACCGCCGCGAACGGACATTGGGAGAAGGGACCCGCGGATAGCCTGCTCGACCTCGTGTATCAAGACGATCCGAACGCGCTGTTTATTGCCGAGGATCTCGGACTCATAGACGAGGAGTGCAGGAGATATATAGACGGCACGGGCATACCCACTATGAGGGTGTTTCAATTCGGCTTTGACGGCACGGAAAGCTCGCACATACCCTTCAGATACGAGGTCAATACCGTCGCCTACAGCGGCACGCACGACAACAATACCACCCTCGGCTGGTTGTACGACCTCAACGACGGCGCAAGGCGTTACGCCCTCAAATATTGCGGTTTTTCTGGCGCGGGTTGGGGAGCGGGCGGTCCCGATTGCGCGTCCGTGCACGCGATAATCCGCACGCTGATGATGTCGTCCTCGGCTATGCTCGTGTTGCCGATACAGGATATGCTCGGCTACGGCGGCGACACGCGAATGAACGTCCCCGGCGTCCCCGAGGGCAATTGGAAGTGGCGTCTCGCCTATCACCTCATGGCGACCGTGGACAGGGACTTCTTCCTCGATATGATAAAGACTTACGGCAGGTACGGCGGAGGCAGGATATGATACTGTTTTTCATACGCGGAGAGGTGGAGAGCGACAGCTTTATCCGCTATTGCTACCATAACTATCGAAACGTCATGTTCGACGTCGAGGAACTGCCCGAGCACGTGGAGATATTGCGAGAAGAGGGGAAAAAGCCGCGCTTCGACATAGACGGCGTACATTTCAACCTGTCTCATTCATACGGAGTCACGGTGTGCGCGATGTCTCATACCGAGGTGGGCGTGGACATCGAGAAGATACGCCCCGTACATATCGGGAAATTTCCGTTTATAGAGGCGCGCGACGAGAAGGAGTTTTTCGAAAAATGGACGGAGAGGGAGAGCTATGTCAAACTTACGGGCAAGGGCATAGCGAAGATAAAGGACGACATACCGTCCGACGCGCATTTCGAGCACTTCGACGTCTTTGACGGCTATCATGTCGCGGTGTGTGCCGAGGAGCAGAACCTCATCGCGTACGAGCTCGACCCCGGCGGGCTCGAAGGGTTTTAATTCGAGCGCGACCCCGGCGGGCTCGAAGGGTTTTAATTCGAGCGCGACCCCGACGAGCTCGAAGATGATTGAAATATACGAGGGAAGAAAGATATTCGCCAATGGGCGGCGTGTAGGCAAAAGCGGCAAAATCGTGCGTATATCATGAGTTTTGACAAAAAAATAAGTGCGAACATCGCAAAAAAAAGGAGTATATTATGATACTTGAAAAGTTGAAAGCAATGGTAAAGGAACAACTTGACATCGACGTGGACAAAGTCACGGAGAGCGCCGATATCAAGAACGACCTCGGGCTCGACAGCCTCGACATCGTGGAGATCCTCATGACCGTCGAGGAGGAGTGGGGCATAATAATCGACGACGACGAGACCACAAACATCAAAACCGTCGGAGACGTCATAGCCCTCATAGAGCAAAAGACGAAGTAATTTTTAGGATATTATATCTTGTCGTACAACCCTCGCTTGCCTAGGGAGGGCTGTACGCACTTTTTTAATGACAGCGAACATAAAAATCGGCGTTATTTTTTTGTAAACATATTTTCATAGAAGAATATTATATTTGGTATTGACTTATGTCGAAAAATGTGGTACATATTTTATAGAGGGATTAATTAACGGCGTTAATCGATTCCGAAAATAAGGAAAGATCGATCGTAACAGGGGGGGGAGAAAATTATGATATCTATCCATCAAGCGAAGGGCGCAAAGTATGAGCCGCTTTCTCAGGACGGGAGCAGGGCGAGCGTGAGCGCGCTGGACATTTTCGCAAACGGCAAGCTTGCTTACACGCTTAGCGTGGGCGACTCTCCGCTTTGCGTAGGCAAGGGGAGCACGGACTATAAGATGAGTCACGGCTCTTTCAATATCAAGGAGAAAATATCCTTGAAAAAGCCGCTCAAAGTGACGGAGATAGTGATGCGCGAGGGCGGCGCGGACGTGAAATTTGAAGAGGGCGGCGCGAAGATAGACATAAAAGGCGACCTCATCAAAGTTACGCCCGAGGGACTTGACGCCTACAACAGAATGTACCTCACGCTCCCCGCGAGAGAGGACGAGAGAGTGTACGGCGGCGGCGAGAATTTCACGGAATTCAACTTGCGAGGCAAGAAGCTCAACGTATGGGTGGCGGAGCACATAAACGCGCTGCAAGTGGCAAAAAAGCTTGTAAAGCAGGTGTTCGGCATCAAGAATACGCAAAAGAAACAAAAGTTGTCAAGCTATGAGACATACTATGCGCAACCCACTTTTGTGAGCTCGAGAAGATACTTTTTCCATTCGCTCACGACCGCGCGGGCAGAGTTCGATTTCAGGGGCAAGGACGCTCACGTCATAAAGACGGACGCGGTCTCGCCTTTTTATATGGGCTGCGGCAGGGACTATGAGGAGTTGCTTGAAAATCTGACTTCCGTAGTGGGCAGACAGCCCGAGCTCCCCGACTGGGTTTACGACGGACAGATACTCGGCGTACAGGGCGGCACAGAGACTATGCTCAAAAAGTACGAGACTGCCATAAAGACCGGCTCGCTCGTGTGCGGCATATGGATACAGGATTGGGAGGGCAGGCGCGTGACCGCCGTCGGCAAACAGCTCTTCTGGAATTGGCAGTGGGACGAGGAGCTGTATCCCGGGCTGAAGGACGAGATAGCGCGGCTCAAGGCTGAGGGCGTGAGAGTGCTCGCGTATTGCAATCCCTTCCTAGCAGTGGAGAAACCGCTCTATAAAGAGGCGAGCGAGAAGGGCTACTGCGTGAAGGATGCCGAAGGCAAGGACTATTATGTCAAGATCACGACCTTCCCCGCCGCGATGATAGACCTCACAAACAAGGACGCCTACGATTGGATAAAGGGCATAATCAAAAAGAATATAATAGACCTCGGCTTTTCGGGGTGGATGGCGGACTTCGGCGAATACCTGCCCACGGACTGCGTGCTCGCAAGCGGCGAGGACGCCGAGCTCGTGCACAACACCTGGCCCGCGCTTTGGGCTAAGGTCAACAGAGAGGCCGTTGAGGAGAGCGGAAAGCTCGGCGAGATAATGTTCTTCACAAGAGCAGGCTACAGCGACACGCCGAGATACTCCACTATGATGTGGAACGGCGACAACCATGTGGACTTTTCTATAGATTTCGGCCTGCCCTCCGTCATACCCGCGATGTTGTCCCTCACGCTGTGCGGTTTCGGGCTTTCGCACTCCGACATAGGAGGATATACCACGTTTATGAACTTGAAACGCAACGCGGAGCTCTATATGCGTTGGTGCGAGATGAACGCATTTTCGCCGCTCATGCGCGGACACGAGGGGCTCAATCCCGACCTCAACGCGCAATTCGACTGTAGCGACGAGGTGCTCGCCCACGGCGCAAAGATGAGCAAGATACATAAGGCGCTCAAACCCTATCTCAAGAGCGCGGTGGAGCAAAACGCGCGCACGGGCGTGGGCGTCGTAAGGCCGCTGTTCTTCTACTATGACGAGGACAGGGCATACGAGGAGGCGTACGAATACCTGCTTGGCAGGGATATCCTCGTCGCGCCCGTCGTAAAGGCGGGGGCTACGACGAGAGAGGTGTATCTGCCAAACGACAAATGGATACATCTGGAGACGGGCAAGGAGTACGGCGGCGGAGTTTACACCGTAGACGCGCCCGTAGGCGAGCCACCCGTGTTCGTGAGAAAGGACGCGGACAAACAAACACTTGAACTTACATTATCTCTTTTTAAGGAGGCAGCAAAATGAAATATTTTCTTGACAGCGCAAAGATCGACGAGATCAGAGAGGCGTATGAGACCTTCGGCATCGACGGCGTAACGACAAACCCAAACCATATCATGAATTCGGGCAAACCTTTCTTCACCGTGCTTGAGGAGCTCACGGCTTTCGTGAAGGAAAAGGGCATAGTGGGGTATGAAAAATTCCCCATATCCGTCGAGATAAACCCACACCTCGACGACGCGGACGCGATCGTGAAGATGGGCAGCGACATAGCAAAGCTCTGCTCCAACTTCGTCATCAAGATACCTTGCACCGAGGCGGGCATTGCGGCGGCGAAAAGGCTTGAGAAAAAGGGAGTGAGGACAAATCTCACGCTTGTATTCTCGCCCTCTCAAGCGCTCATTGCGGCGAAGAACGGCAGCCTGTTCGTGTCCCCATTCATAGGCTGGAAAGAGGCGAGCGGCGAGGATTGCAAACAATACATCGACGACATCGTGAAGATATACAAGAACTACGGTTTTTACGGCAAGACGCAGATCATCTGCGCGGCGGCGCGCACGGGCAAGCAGATCGTGGATTGCGCGGTGAGCGGCGCGGACATTCTGACCGCAGGCTTGCAGGTGTTCAAGGACAGCTTCTATCATCCCTTCACGGATTACGGTCTCAAGAAATTCCAAAACGCGTGGGACAAGACCGTGACGGAGTGAGGCTGATTTTGCAAAAAACGGCGCTTTATCGTGTAAAATAGCGGAGGTAAAGTATGAAAATTGGTTTTATCGGGCTTGGCATAATGGGAGAGTCCATGTGCGCTAACATAGTCAAAAAACATGACGACAGCGTGTATTGCTTTGACCTTAACGGCGAGCAGGTGAAAAAGCTCGCGGCGGAGGGCGCTATCCCTTGCGGGAGCAATGCCGAGGTCGCGAAGAATGCGGACGTCATCATCTCCATGGTGCCGAAGTCCGAACATGTCAAGAGCGTTTACAGCGAGATATTGCCGTACATCGACTCCACAAAGATATGTATAGATATGAGCACCATAGACCCGTCCGTCTCCGTCGAGGTCGCAGGGTGGGTGAAGGCGAAGGGCGGCAGGTTTGCGGACGCGCCCGTCGTAAAGTCAAAACCCGCCGCGATATCGGGCACGCTCGGTATACTCGTCGGGTGCGAGGAGAGCCTCTATCCCGCGATATTGCCCATTTTGAGCTATATGGGGTCAAATGTCATACGTATGGGAGAGAACGGCAAAGGGCTCGTCATGAAGATATGCCACAATACTCTAGTCGCGCAGATACAAAACGGCGTAAACGAGACGATTGCGCTCGCGACAAAGCTCGGGCTGTCAATTGAGGACTACGCGAAGGCGATATCCTACGGCGGCGGACAGAATTTCTATCTCGACGGGCAGTGGAAGAATATCCAAAACGAAAATTGGACGACGGCTTTTTCGCTTGAAAATATGCATAAGGACCTCGGCATTTGCCAGAGGCTCGCAAGCGAGGCGGGATTTGATATGCCCGGTATGCAAAACGCAAAGCGCGTCTACGACAAGGGTATGCAGATGGGTATTGGCAAGGAGGACTTCCGCGCCACCTATAAAGTTGTGAGAGGCGACTGATATGAGAGAGGATATGCGCCCTTGCGACGTCGAGGTGCTTGAAAGGCTGAACAGCGTCAACGACGTCAAAATATACTCCGTATTCGACGAGGAGTTTGCCACGTACGGCAGGGTGATAGAGGGTATCCCGTTTGACGGGATAATAGAGCGCCTCAAAGAAGTGCAGATGCCTGCAAACGGCAACGTGTATGTCGCAAGCGACGTCGAGTCGGAGCGCATATGCGACAAGCGGGTGCAGAGCGTGATATACGGCGGCATGGACGTACAAGTCGGCTATTGCGTGGGGCGAAACACCACCTACAACGGCTTCGAGTATCACAAGTGCAGTGAGCTCAACGTCGCCGCTACGCCGTTTATGCTCGTGCTCGGACACGTGTGGCAGATAAAGGACAACACGTTCAAAGTCGGGGACGAAAAAGTTTTCTTCGTGCCCGAAGGCGTTTGTATCGAGCTTTATCAGACCACCCTGCACCTCTCTCCTTTGCGCGTTTCGGACGACGGTTTTAGGGCGGCTGTCGTGCTTCAAAGAGGCACAAATACGCCGCTCAAGGGACATATCGAAAGGATCGCGGGGCAGGAGAGCGAGCTGTTGCTTCAAAAAAACAAGTGGGTCATCGCCCACGCCGAGCGCGAACCGCTTGTGAGACAGGGCGCGCATATAGGACTTATAGGAGAAAATAAGGAGCTTAGATATTGACTATGCAAATATTGTATATCCCCATTGGGGTGCCCACGTTCCACCTCGAGAGCGCGCGTGCGGCATTTGAAAATTCCAAAAAGCTGTTGAACTCGCTGAGCGGGGACGTCGTATCGCCCGAAGATATAATTTTGAGCATAGACGGCTTGAAAGCGTACCTCAAGGACAAGCGCCCCGAGCTTGCTATCGTGCAAAACGTGACCTTTGCAAACGCGGCGTACATGCAGCAGATACTCATGGCGCTAGGCTGTCCCGTCCTGCTTTGGACGCTCAGAGAGCCAGTCATAGACGGCGGCAGATTGAGGCTGAATTCGCTTACGGGCGCGTTTTCCGCGGGCAATATGCTCAAAAGTTTCGGACGTCCCTTCGAGTACGTGTTCGGCTCTCCCGACGAGGACGAGGTAAAAAAGCAAATATCCGCTGCTTTAGACGCCGTAAAACTTATAGAAAAGCTGTCCTCGCTCCGACTTTTGCAAGTTGGGCATACGCCGGAAGGGTTCGGCTTCGGCAGGGCGCAGGACGCGGAGCTCGCCTCAAAATTCGGCATAACGCTCATTTCAATTGAGGCGAGGGAGCTCATCGACAGGGCGAAACAAGTCAGCGACGAAGAGGCGAAAGCTTATGCGGCGAAGGCCGGGAAGAGCATAAAAGGGCTTGACGCCATAGACGGCAGAAACGTCGCGGACTTCGCAAAACTTTTGAAAGCGTACGAGGATTACATCTCTCAAAACAACATCGGCGCGCTGTCATCTAGGTGCTGGCCGGACTTTTTCACGGCGTACGGAACTCCCGTATGCGCCGTGCTCGCGTTGCTCAACGATATGGGCGTGCCATCCTCCTGCGAGGCAGACACATACGGCGCGATAAGCATGCTTATGGCAAGCGCGCTCACATCAAAGGCGTCCTTCTTCGGCGATCCCGTATCGCTGGACGAGGGGGAGAATGCCATCACGTTCTGGCACTGCGGCACGGGCGCGTGTTCGCTTGCGAGAGAGGATACGGGGGCACTTGCGGGCGTACATTGCAACAGAAAGATAGGTCCTACCTTGGAGTTTGGTTGCAAGCCGTGCGACAGGGCGACGGTGCTCAGGCTGGGCAAGGACGAAAACGGCAAGTTCAGATTGTTCATTGCTACGGGCGAGGCGCTTGACAAGCCAAAACAATTCTTTGGCACATCTATAGTGGTGAGGACGGACGCGGACGCAAAGCATATAGTGACTTCCGCCGTCAAGGATGGCTGGGAGCCGCACTTCGCGGTGGCGATGGGGGACATAGCCGCTCCTCTCAAGGCGTTTGCGAATTTCCTCGGGATAGAGGCAGTAACATACGATGCTTGCGACAAATGATCTGCTCTTTTTGGGAGTAGTGCTCTTATCGAATATAATACAGTGCATCACGGGATTCGCGGGGACTGTGCTCGCTATGCCCATATCGCTCATGCTCGTGGGATACGCCGTGGCAAAACCCGTGCTAAACGCGCTGGGGGCGGCGGCGTCCGTAGGGGTCATAGCGTCCGCGCCAAAGAGGCTGAACTTTGCCGAGTTCGCAAAAATGCTGAGCGTTATGCTTGTAGGCATGCTCGCGGGGACGTTGATACAGACTTTTTGCGAGCTGACGGCGGGGTCGCTGTACATTATGCTCGGCGTGGCGGTCATAGCCTTTACGGTTATAGGCTTTGTGAATGAATTCGTGCTCAAAAAGCCTATGGCGAGCCTTATGCCAAAGCGTATCGAGAACGCTACGGACGTCATGGACAGCGCGGGACAGTTGCTCATCCTTGCGCTTGCGGGGCTGGTGCACGGCATGTTCGTATGCGGAGGACCATTGCTCGTGTTGTATGCGGACAGGGTGCTCAAGGATAAGCAGGAATTTCGCACTACGCTGTCTGCGGTGTGGATAGTGCTCAACGGCATCATCCTCATAAACGACGCGCTTGCGGGCTACTTTGTGCCTTCTACGATCGCCGCGCTTGCGTACAGCATGATAGCGCTGCTTGCGGCGGCGCTCGTGGGAAACCTCATAGCGCAAAAGTTGAGCCGCAAGGTGTTTATGATCATAACCTACATACTCATGCTTGTGAGCGGAATATCCCTGCTTGCAAAGTGAGAAAAAAAAACAGTTGCTCTTGAAAAGAGCGCGCGCACATGATATCATATATTCGGCGATAGACGAGACATTCTCACACCGCCGAATAAAAGGCGAGCTATGACGCAGGGAATGAATGTCAAAAACCTAAAACAGCGCAACAAGAGCCTCATTCTCTATACGCTCAACGACGCGGGCGAGATAAGCCGCAAGGAGTTGGCGGCGAGGACGGGACTCACTCCCGCTGCCGTGACAAAGCTCACTGCGGAGCTCATCGAGGACGGCTATATCCGCGAGAACGGCGCCGTCGAAAGCGAGAAGAGCGGAAGGAGGGAGAGACCTCTTTCGCTTAGGCTGGAAGACAAATATATACTCGGCATAAACGCGGAGAGGGACGGCATCACATTTTGCATATGCGACCTCGCGGGACGCGCGTTGAAAAAGAAGAAAACTCCTCTTTATGAGGACATAGAGGACGTGCTGAAAGTCGGCAAGAGCTTTCTTGAGGAAAGCGGGCTTGTCGTCGCCGCCGTCGGCGTATGCGTGATAGGCTCCCCCACCGAGGGATTTGCCGTATGGAAGGGCGAGGGGCTCGATAGGCGCTTCGAGGAGACATTCGGCGTGCGCACCGTTATAGAAAACAACGTACGCGCCTTTGCGGAGGCGGAGCTGATATTCGGCGACATACGAGATCACTCCTCCGTGCTGTTCTTCAAATGGGGACCGGGCGTAGGCTCGTCCATAATCGCAAACGGAAGAGTGTTTTCGGGCGGAGAAGGAAACGTCGCCGAGATAGGGCACTACATTGTCAAAGAGGGCGGCAGAAAGTGCCGCTGCGGAAGGCGGGGATGCCTGGAGGCGGAAGCGTCGTCGGACGCGATAAGGGAGGAGCTTGCCTCATGCGACGAGAGCGACAGAAAAGAGGCTCTCATGCGCATAGTGGACGAAAAGCTCAAACTCGTCGCTCCCGCGCTTTTGAACACAGCGACCATACTCAACGCGCAGGAAGTCGTTCTGTTTGGCGGTATGTTTGAAAACGCGGACGCGGCAAGAAGGTTAAACGAGCTCATAGGCGGATATTTCGGCGGATTCAAGAGCGCCAAAGTGTCCCCTCTGAATGAAAAAAGAGACTATATCGGCGCAGTGGCTATTTGCGCGCAAAGATCGTTTTTCAATGCGGAATAGACGCTTTAAGCGCCGAAAGGAGCAGATATGAAAAAGTTTCTCGATGACGACTTTATGCTTGTGGGGGAGGCGGCGCACGAGCTGTATGAGGAAGTCTGCGATCTTCCCATATTCGACTACCATTGCCACCTCAGCCCAAAGGAGATATATGAGGATCGCCGCTTTAAAAATATAGGCGAGCTGTGGCTTGAGGCGGACCACTACAAGTGGAGACTCATGAGGCAGGCGGGCATAGACGAGAAGTATATCACGGGAGATGCGCCATATAAGGAGAAATTTTTCAAATTTGCAGAGGCGGCGCCACTGTTTGCAGGCAATCCCGTGTACCATTGGATACACCTCGAACTTAAAAAATATTTCGGCATAGCCGATCCCCTTTGTGCAGATACCGCGCAGGAGATATGGGACGAGACTTTGGAGCAGATGAGCGAGGATGCATTTTCCGCGCGGACGCTCATCAAGGGCAGCGGCGTAGATACGGTGGTGACGACGGATGATCCGACGTCCGATCTCAAATATCATAAACAGCTTAGCGGCGACGATAGCTTCTGTGTGCTTCCATGCTTCAGGGCAGACAGGGCGCTTGGCGTAGAGAAGTACGATTTTGACGCCTATGTGCGCGAGTTGGAGCGCGTATGCGGCAAGGCTATAGGCAGTTTCGACGCGCTTGTCGCAGCCCTCAACGAGAGGTTGGACTACTTTGAGAGCATGGGCTGTCCCGCGATGGACGTCTCGTTTGAGAATTTCCCCATCGAGAGCGGAGATGTGAAAATTGCCGACCTTGCCTTCAAAAAGGCGCGCTCGCACGAGAGGCTTACGGGATGCGAAATAGGACACTTCAAAGCCGCGCTTTTGAAGGCGCTTGCCGCCCAAATGAACAAGAGGGACATGGTCATGCAGCTTCATACGGGCGTCATACGCAACGTCAACGGCAAGGCGTTTCGCGCTTTCGGCGCGGACAGCGGCATAGACAGTATAGGCGCGGAGGCGGATATCGCGGCGGCGGGCAGGCTTTTGGACGCGATAAACAGTGAGAGCGGACTGCCAAAAACTATCGTTTATACGCTCAACAGGGGCTCCTATTATCCGCTCGCGACGCTGCTCGGCGACTTCGCGGGCGAAACGAGAGGCAGGGTGCAACTTGGCGCGGCGTGGTGGTTTATGGACAGCGCGGACGGCATAAGAGAGCAACTGAAAATTTATGCGAACACCTTGGGGCTTGGGACATTCAACGGCATGCTCACGGACAGCAGATCCTTCACGTCGTACGCGCGCCACGACTATTTCAGACGCATACTGTGCTCCGTCGTGGGCAAGTGGATTGACAATGGCGAATATCCGAGCGGAGATATGGCGAATGACCTCGTGAGAGATATATGCTATTATAACGCGCGCGACTTTTTCGGGAGGACAACAAAATGAAGATGACTTTCCGCTGGTATGGCGAGCAGGACAGGATCCCGCTTGAATACATAAGGCAGATACCAAATATGTACAGCGTCGTGACTGCGGTGTACGACGTGCCCGTGGGCGAGGTCTGGAGCGAGGAGAGCATCTCTCGCCTCAAAGCGCTTGCAGAGGGCGCGGGACTCAAGATGGAAGTCATTGAGAGCGTCCCCGTGCACGAGGATATCAAGCTCGGACTGCCTACGCGCGAGAAGTATGTCGAGGCGTACTGCGAAAACATAAGGCGGCTCGGCAGGGCGGGAGTGAAGTGCATATGCTACAACTTTATGCCCGTTTTCGACTGGACGAGGACGCAACTTGACAAGCGCGCCGCGGACGGGAGCACAAGCCTCGTATACTATGGAAATCAGCTCTCCGCTATGGACCCGATAAAGGGCGAATTGTCCCTCCCCGGCTGGGACAGCAGCTACAAAAAAGAGGACATGAGGCGCCTATTTGAGTTGTACGCGGACGTGGACGACGAGAAACTGTTTGAAAATCTCGTATGGTTCTTGAAAAAGATCATACCCGTCGCGGAAGAAGCGGGCGTGAATATGGCGATACATCCCGACGACCCGCCGTGGCGCATTTTCGGACTGCCGAGGATAATAACGTGCGAGAAGAATATTGACCGCATGCTTTCGGCAGTGGACAGCAAAGCGAACGGCATTACGCTGTGTACGGGCTCGCTGGGCGCGGACAGAGGCAACGACCTCGTGCATATGGCGGCAAAATATGCGAAGATGGGGCGCGTACACTTTGCGCATATCCGCAATATCAAGCTTGTCGAGGACGGATTCGAGGAGACGGCGCACGATATGGGCGCGGGCTCGCTTGACATCATCGGCATTGTGCGCGCGCTCGAGGAGAACGGCTTTGACGGCTATGTGCGTCCCGACCACGGCAGAATGATATGGGACGAGAAGGGCAAGCCCGGCTACGGGCTGTACGATCGCGCGCTCGGAGCGGCGTATTTGAACGGCGTGTTCGAGACGGTGCAAGCTTTGAAAAAGTAAAAAACTTTTGCGGCGGCCAAAAGGCGTTGCAAGGAGGATATAATGGCGAAATTTTTGTTGGATCTTAAGGGTAAGACAGTTGTCATAACGGGCGCGGGCGGCGTCATATGCGGCGCTATCGCAGAAGAGCTTGCCTCAAGCGGGGCGAAACTCGCGCTGCTCGACATAAACGGCGAGGCGGCGGAGGCTGTCGCGAAGAGCATAGAGGAGAAGGGAGGCATTGCAAGGGCGTACGCGACGAATGTGCTGGACAAAAGCTCGCTCGAGGCGGCTCGGCAAAAAATATGTGCGGAGCTCGGCAGCGTGGACGTCATCATAAACGGCGCGGGCGGTAACAATCCGCGCGCGACT